>NZ_JBVYWO010000002.1:0-460605 GCF_056032725.1 Methylocystis sp. sgz306128 | reverse complement strand
GGCATGAACAAGGTTGAACGAAACAGGACAAATCTAGGGCATAAGCGTTGAAATTACAACGTTATTTGAACAATAGGGAACGGGATTGAATGGAGGTTTGGCGGAGAGAGCGGGATTCGAACCCGCGATACGGTTGCCCGTATACACACTTTCCAGGCGTGCGCCTTCAACCACTCGGCCATCTCTCCGCATAGCATCCTGCCGGGGCAAAAGGCTTTGCTTTCAGGGGCGGCGGTTGAACCGCCCCGACCTCTGCTTCGCTATGCGCCGCAAAAGGTGGCCGCACTATATGCAGGACGAAGCCAAGGTCAATGAAATTCGTGACAAAAAAGCGGCTATCGACAGAAGCATTCGCAAAAGTTATGAAAGCCCATGTTCCGTTTTCTCGGCCTCTTCATCGGCGTTGCTCTGCTGGCCTGCGGATTTGCCCTCGCCATCGTCGACGGCACCCGCTCCATCGGCGCGCATCAGCTTGCCCTTTATACGCCGGAGAGCCTGATAAACATGGCCAATGCGACCTGGGCACCGCGTCTGCACGCTTTCGCCGAAGCGCATGTACCGTATCTCTGGCCATTTTTTCTTCAGCCGCTGCTGCATGCTCCGGCCTTTCTTCTGTGCTGGCTTGTGGGCGGAGGGCTTTTTCTTCTGGCGCAGCGGCGCAGCGCGCAGATCGGCTTTTCTGCCCGCGACTGACACGAAAAGGTGAAGCGCATTATCTGGCGCATTGCCGCGATGCGCCTATATTGGGCCCAGCAACAGGAGTAAGACCCATGCTGTTTCGCAAAAGCGCGCGTATGCCCACCCCCGCCGAGGCCCTGCCGGGCCGGGCACAGCCCATTCCCACCGCGCGGCACCATTTCGTGCTGGGCACAGATCTTGCCGCCGTGCCGGACGGGCATGAGACAGCCTATTTCGCCATGGGCTGCTTCTGGGGGGCGGAGCGCAAATTCTGGCAGCTTGGAGAGGGCATTTACAGCACCAGCGTCGGCTATATGGGCGGCCTGACTCCCAACCCCACCTATGAGGAAACCTGCACCGGCCTCACCGGCCATACCGAAGCGGTAAAGGTGGTGTTTGATCCGAAAATCCGGCCCTACAGCGACCTGCTCCGGACATTCTGGGAGAACCATGATCCCACGCAGGGCATGCGTCAGGGCAACGATATCGGCACGCAATATCGCTCCGCCATCTATGCCACCAGTGCTGCGCAGAAAGCCGAGGCGCTGGCCTCCCGCGAGGCTTATGGCCGGGCGCTGGCGCGGCAAGGCTATGGCGCCATAACCACCGAGATTGCCGAGGCACCGCCCTATTTCGCCGCGGAAGACTATCATCAGCAATATCTGGCCAAGAACCCGAACGGTTATTGCGGCCTTGGTGGCACGGGCGTGAGCTGCGCCATCGGCACCGGCGTCGGGGCCTGATGAAGCTGGCGGAATTCAACGCGTTCTGCGCCGGCCTGCCCGGCGCCAGCACGGTTGTGCAATGGCGCGGCACACATGTCTGGAAAGTACGCGGCCGGATGTTCGCGCTGGCCGGAACGGGCCCTGAGTTTCTGCCATGCTTCAAGGCCCGGCCAGCAGACCTGCAGCTGATGCTGGAGAGCGGCGACTTCCGGCCTGCGCCTTATCTCGCCCGCGCGGGCTGGGTCGCGCTAAGGCCCGGTTCGCGGCTTGATGATGAAGATTTGCGTGCCTATCTTGTTGCCGCCCATGCCGAAATCATGGCAAGCTTGCCGCGCAAGCTGCAATCAATCCTCAAGGATGCGAAGATTTCATGAATAAACCGGCCAAGGCCTTTCTGCAGGCCAGTCTGCTGCTCAGCCGCTGGCTGCTCGCCCCGTTTTACCTGCTGCTTGTGGCCGGGCTGTGCCTGCTGCTCTACAAGGCCGGCATGCATCTTTACGAAATGGTGCTTCACGCGGCCGCGTCCAGCGAAAGCCAGCTCACCATCGACGTGCTGAAGCTTGTGGATCTGACCTTGCTGGCTTCGCTGCTGGTGATCGTGATTGTCTCGTCCTATGAGAATTTCATCACGCCGTTTGAGCGCAATGCCAGTGCCGACTGGCCGACCTGGATGAGCCAGATCGATTTCACCGGACTGAAGCTCAAGCTGCTCGGCTCTATTCTGGCCATCGCCACGATCCAGCTGCTCGAGGTCTATATGGATCTTGCGCATGCCAGCGAACGCGACATCATGTGGTCTCTGGCGATTGTTCTGGTGCTGGCGCTCGTCGGCCTGCTGATGTCCGTCACCGATTATATACAGGATCGCAGCCATGCGGATGGCTCCGGTCACTGAGCCTCAAGAACACCGCGGCAAGGGACGGGCAGATCCGCCAGCGTGATCGGCGGTTTGGGTTTTGGCGGCACGCGCGGCGGCTTGGGATGCAGTACTGCATCCGAAAACCAGTAATCGAGCGCGGCTCCGCAGCCGTCACCCTCCGGCACGGGCTCCTGCGCGCGGCACAGGGGCTGGCCAGCCGGGCAGGCAAGGCGCACATGGAAATGCGATTTGTGCCCATAAAACGGCCGCACCTTCTCCAGCCAGCCGCGATCCGGGCCAGCCGCCGCGCACATGGCCTTTTTAATGGCGGCATTGACAAATATGCGCTCGACTTCCGGCAGCTCGGCTGCCGCCCTGAGCACGGCCATATGATCGGGCGTCCAGTTGCGGTTGACGCTGAGGCCGCCGGGCGCGACGACATCGGTGGCAACCATGGTTTCCCGCGCGGCGGCATCCAGCGTGCTGTGCGGCATGGGCGTGAACCATATGTCGGCATCAAGGCCGATCTGGTGCGAGGCATGGCCGGTGAGCATCGGCCCGCCGCGCGGCTGCGACATGTCGCCGATGAGCAGGCCCGGCCAGTGCGAGACCTTCGGCACATCGGCGGATAAACGCTCCAGAAAGGCGATAAGCGCCGGATGACCCCAGTTGCGATGACGGGACAGGCGCATCACCTGCCAGTCCGGACCGGTGATGGGCAAGGCCCGGGCGCCATCGAGGCAGCCGCGCGAGTAAAATCCGATCGCGCGCGGAGGCAGATGGTCAGGTTCTGATTCGCGGCCAAAGAGCAGCTTGGCCGGCAGGCGCGGGTCCTGAACATGCGCCAGAGCCGGCTCGGGCTTTGGCAGAGGCGCGCCGCTCTCCTGCGCAACAGCCGGCGCGCCAAGCGCCAGAGCCGCAAATGTGACCAACCAGCCTCGCCTGACCATGATTTTGCCTCCGGATCGCCCCTCTGACAGAGCACGCCCACAAGGTTAAAAAAGCGTTACCAAACTCCCGCCTTTACCTTGTCCTTCTTCTCGCGCAATCTAGGCAAAATGAAGAACGAGACGAAAATGACTGGCCAAGACCGGACCGCACCTGCTCAGAACCTTACCCCCGAAGCCGCTGTCGATGAACTGGAACGCCTGCATGCCGCGGCGGTTAAGGCGCAGCGCGCCTGCCTCGCACGCTTTTTTCAGAGCGGCGATCCGCCCGGCCCGCAGGAGCGCGCGTCCTTCCGCTATCCCGAATTGCGCGTGACCTATGCGCCAAAAGGGGTGCAGCAGACTAGCCGGCGCGCCTTCGCGAAATTTGCGCATCCCGGCGTCTATTCCACCAGCATCACCCATCCCCACGCATTTCGCCCCTATCTGCTGGAGCAATTGCGCCCGCTGGTGAACGAATTTGGCGCGACGCTTGCTGTCGGCATCGGCAGCACGGAAATTCCGTTTCCCTATGTTTTTGAAAAGGGCGATGAAATGGGCGGTCAGGGCATTTCCGCAGCGGAACTTGCCCGGTTTTTTCCTGTGCCGCTGCTCTCCGAGGTGGGCGACGAAGTGGCCGACGGCGTATGGGAACAGAAAGACGACGATGCGCCGCGGCCGCTGAGCCTGTTTGACGCCGCCCGCGTCGATTATTCACTGCGCCGCATCGTGCACTACACCGGTTCCAGCTGGCGCCATTGCCAGCCCTGGATCATGCTCACCAATTACCACCGTTATGTCGATCAGTTCATCCATTGGGGGCTGGAACAGCTCCGCCTCGGCGGGCGCTTTGACCGCCTGATCCTGCCCGGCGACCTCGTTCTCACCGCAGACATGGCCGAAGCGGAGGTCGACGCCCTGATCCAGAACAACCCCTGGCACAAATATCAGATGCCGGCCTATCATCTTGCCACGAAGGACGGTCAGGGCGTCACGCTGGTCAATATCGGCGTGGGGCCATCGAACGCCAAGAACATGACCGATCATCTGGCGGTTCTGCGCCCGCATTGCTGGCTTATGGTGGGCCATTGCGGCGGCTTGCGCCAGAGCCAGCAGATCGGCGATTATGTGCTGGCTCACGGCTATCTGCGGCAGGACCGGATTCTCGACCAGCTCGTGCCGACCGACATGCCCATCCCCGCCCTTGCCGAAATTCAGGTGGCATTGCAGGAAGCCGCCGCTATTGTGACCGGCGATAAAGGCGAGGCGCTCAAGCAGCGCCTGCGCACCGGCACGGTCGTCACCAATGATGACCGCAACTGGGAATTGCGCTGGAGTCAGGAACGCAAACGCATCAATCTTTCGCGCGCCATTGCGGTGGATATGGAATCGGGCACCATCGCGACGCAGGGCTTCCGCCTGCGCGTGCCCTACGGGACGCTGCTCTGCGTCTCCGACAAGCCGCTGCATGGCGAAATCAAGCTGCCGGGCATGGCCAATGCCTTTTACGAGCGCGCCGTGGCCCAGCATCTTGAAATCGGCCTTACCGCGCTCGAACTGCTGCGCGGCCGCAAGGATACGCTCCATTCGCGCAAGCTGCGCGCCTTTGACGAGCCGCCTTTCAGATGAGCGCACCCCGCAAGCCCCGGCAGCGCAAGGTACGGATCGGCGACCGGCAGATCATCACGCTCGGCCAGACCGACGCCTTCTGGCTCGACCTCTATCATCAGGCGATGACGGTGAGTTTTCCGGCCTTTCTGGGCGGAACGATCGTCATATTTCTCATCAGCAACCTGATCTTTGCCAGCCTCTACTGGCTGGGGCATGATCCGGTGGCCAATGTGCGCGCCGGAGATTTCGTCGGCTATCTGTTCTTTTCCATCGAAACATTGATCACGGTGGGCTATGGCGACATGCATCCGCAGTCGAATTACGGCCATATCATCGCTTCGCTGGAAGGCTTTACCGGACTGTTCCAGACAGCGGCGCTCACGGGGCTGATTTTTGCCCGGTTCTCGCGTCCGCGCGCTCGGCTGATATTCGCCGCCAATCCGGTCATCGCCCGCCATGACGGCCTGCCGACGCTGATGATCCGCCTCGCCAATGCGCGGCATAATTCCATATCGGATGCCACGGCGGTGCTGTGGATATTGCGTATCGAGCATACAGCCGAGGGGCAGCGCTTCCGCCGCTTTCACCGCCTGCCGCTGATGCGCCACGAAAATCCGAGCTTCATCCTCTCCTGGACGCTGTTTCACCCCATCAACGAGACAAGCCTGCTTTATGGGCGCAACGCCGAGGCGCTGGAGCGCGAACAGGCGCAGTTCATTCTGACGGTGAAGGGTGTCGATGAAACATCGGCGCAGGAATTGCGCGCCCGCAAGGTCTATCTGGCGCGCGACATTCTCTGGGGCCGCGTCTATGCCGATATCATCACCACCAGCACCAACGGCATAACCACGCTTGATTACGGCAAATTCGATGAGACGGAAGCGGAGACGCGTCCGCACGCCACGGCTCTTGAAGCGTGAGCACATTGCGAACACGTCATGCGCTTATCGTGCATGACGAAGGGCGGTATGCGCACTCAGGCTTTCAGCACCTGCTTGCTTTCAACGGTTGAATCCGCCTTCAGCCGGTAGACCAGCGGAATGCCGGTATCAAGCTCCATCGAGGGGATGGTTTCCGGCGTCAGGCCGTCCAGCACCATGACCAGCGCCCGCAGGCTGTTGCCATGCGCCGCCACCAGCACCCGCTCGCCGCGCAGCACGCGCGGCAGGATATGCTGGCAATAATAGGGCAGCACGCGGGCCACCGTATCCTTGAGGCTTTCACCGCCGGGCGGCGCGACATCGTAAGAACGGCGCCAGATATGCACCTGCTCCTCGCCCCACTTCTTGCGGGCATCATCCTTGTTCAGCCCGGCGAGATCGCCATAATCGCGCTCGTTCAGGGCCTGATCGCGGATCGTCTGGAGGTCCTTCTGGCCCAGTTCATTAAGAATGAGCTGGCAGGTGTTCTGCGCGCGCGAAAGATCGGAAGTATAGGCCACGTCGAACTGCACACCCATGGCCTTGAGCTTGCGGCCAGCAGCGGTAGCCTCGGCCACGCCCTGAGGCGTCAGTTCCGGGTTGCGCCAGCCGGTGAACAGATTTTTCAGATTCCAGTCACTCTGTCCGTGGCGCACCAGCACCAGAAGCCGCTCAGACATATCTATCTCCTTAACACGTTGTTTTATATTCTTATTCTGCGCCCGCCGCAGGCGATGAAGCCGCGGATCAGAAATCGCTCAGGCCCAGGACATCCATCATGGAATAGAGGCCGGGCTTGCGCCCCCTTGCCCATAAAGCCGCCTTGAGCGCGCCGCGCGCGAAAATGGTGCGATCCTCGGCCTTGTGCGCAAGCTCGATACGCTCGCCCTCGCCGGCAAAAATCACATTATGGTCGCCCACCACCGTGCCGCCGCGCAGCGAGGCAAAGCCGATGTCGCCTTTGGCGCGCGCACCCGTAATGCCGTCCCGGCCCCGTTCGGAGCGGGTTTCAAGATCAATGCCGCGCCCGGCCGCCGCAGCCTCGCCCAGCAGCAGCGCAGTGCCGGAAGGCGCGTCCACCTTCATGCGGTGATGCATCTCGACGATTTCAATATCGAAATCCTCGCCAAGGGTCTTGGCAACGCGCTTGACCAGCGCACCCAGCAGATTGACGCCCAGACTCATATTGCCCGAGCGCACGATAACGGCATGGCGCGCCGCCGCCGAAATGGCCGCCAGATGCGCGGCATCAAGGCCGGTTGTGCCGATGACATGAACGATGCGCGCCTGCGCCGCCAGAGCGGCAAATTCAACTGTCGCCGCCGGAACTGTGAAATCGATCACGCCGTCCGCATGAAGAAAGGCTTCCAGTGCATCCGCCGTCACCGCAACGCCATTGGGCGGCAGGCCGGCAAGAACGCCGCTGTCCTGCCCGATTGCAGCCGATTGCGGATTTTCGACGGCGGCATGCAGCGAGACCCCCGCCATGTCATTGATCGTCCTGATCAGCATACGGCCCATGCGCCCGGCTGCGCCGACAACAACAAGCTTCATGGCAATGTCCTATTCAACGCCTTCCACGACCACGAGATCGCCGATGCTGATGCCAAAGCGCAATTTGCGCGCCGCCTGATATTCGGGCGAGAAGAAATAGGCCTTGGCCTGTTCGTAAGATTCGAATTCAAGCACCACCTGACGCATCCGCGCCTCGCCTTCGACGATCTCACATTTGCCGCCGCGCACGATCGGACGGCCGCCATATTTCTTCTGCGCTTCGGTGGCGGCGGCGGCATAGGCCTTGTAGCCTTCCGCATCCAGAACCGTCAGATTGCCTACAACATATCCCTTTGGCATGAGCCACTCCTCTTTGATTTAAAATTCTTCTTTATATTCCGGTAGGTTAGTTCATATTTCCTTCACAATTGCCCCTTATAAGAGAGGCAAGTGTCCAGTGCCGGAAGGCATTGGCCATGGATGCGCCGGGCCGGAGGTACGCCCGGCGTTTTCATTTTTGCGGCTCCATAGCGGCAGCAATCTCGGCGACAATCGCTTCGGCGCTGGCGCGCGGGTCCGGCGCCTGCGTCACCGGACGGCCGATCACCAGATGATCGGCGCCCTGCCGTATGGCGAGGCCTGGCGTCATGATGCGTTTCTGGTCCCCTGCGGCCGTGCCTGACGGACGGATGCCCGGCGTCACCAGCAGCATGTCCGGCCCGACTTCGGCCCGCGTGTTCTGCAATTCTTCAGGAGAAAGAATCAATCCGTCGATACCGATGTCCCGCGCCTGCGCCGCACGGCGCGACACCAGTTCACGGACGCTGCACGCGTAACCGGCCTCGCGCAGGTCGGCATCGTCATAGGAGGTCATCACCGTCACAGCGAGCAATTTGAGGCCTGAGCCAGCCACGCCCGCCTTCGCCGCCTTCATCGTCTGCGGAAAAGCATGGATGGTCAGGAAATCCGCGCCAAGACGGGCTATCTGCGCTGCTGCGCGCTCCACCGTATTGGGAATATCGTGCAATTTGAGATCAACGAACACATGCTTGCCCTGCCCGATCAATTCCCTGACGAGATCGAGGCCGCCCGCATAAACGAGTTCCATTCCCACCTTGTAGAAGCTGACGCTGTCTCCCAGCCGCGCTGCAATTGCGCGCGCGTCGGCGACAGTGGGCACATCGAGCGCGACGATCATGCGGTCACGCGGCGAAACTGGCGCGCGTCGGGAAACAGGGGAAGAGGTCATGAGAGTCTCGGATGGGCCTATCGGTCGAAATGAGTGCTGATCCGCTTCAGAAGATCGAGAGCGGGTTTCACATGTTTGTCGTTGCGCCAACGTCTGGCGCGGTTTCGCATCAGGTCGGCAATGGAAACATTGGCATAATCGCAATCCGGATCAAAGGCAAAGCCCTTCGAGCGGTATGTCCAGACGCGCGCCGGCGGCAGATTGTGCCAGATCACAGGCGAAACTTCCGCAACTATGCCCGTAATAGGCCTCGAACTGGACATCATCGGAATTGGCGAGAGCATTCCGTAGGTAAACTGGATGAATGGCCCGTTCTCCTCCAGCAATTCAAACGCCTCGGAGAGCAGTCGCAGCCGTTTAAGTTCGGAATGGGTAAGCAGCGGCAAGCTGGAGACGATGGCGGCGGCCTTGTCAATTCCGGCGGCGGCTAACGTTGCCCTGAGACTGTAGGCATCGCCCTGAATAATCCGGAGCTGCGGGAAACGTTGCGCCAGCGCGCGGCAAAAATCAGGGTTGAACTCAATGAGCACCAGCCGCTCTGGTGCGATTCCGCGCTCCAGCAGCGCTTCGGTCACCGGCCCGGTTCCCGGCCCAAGTTCAATCACCGGGCCGACGCCCGATGGATCAACCGAAAAGGCCATGCGCGCCGCCAGCTTGCGTCCGGACGGAGAAACAGCGCCGGTGAGGCGCGGGCGGTCCAGCCATGTGCGGATGAACTGCGCCTCGTCGCGCCAGCGGATTTCGGAATGAGGCGCCTTTGGCGAAATGGCACGCGGCTTTGAGCGTTCCCGATCGCGCATCCTCATCCTCCCGCATTTTCAAAACCGCAGACGCGCCAGAGTTAATCTCACCTGCAGGGCGGGTCAAGCGGCATAGATCAGGCGCCCCAAAGATCCTTCATCCGCGCAAAGAAGCCAGACGCCTCCGGATGTGTGGTGTTGGAGGATTCTTTTTCAAATTCGGCCAGCAATTCGCGCTGCCGCCGCGAGAGATTTTGCGGCGTTTCGACATTCACCTGAATGTAGAGATCGCCGAAATCGCGGGTGCGCAGCACCGGCATGCCCTTGCCGCGCAGGCGGAACTGCTTGCCGGTCTGGGTTCCCTCGGGAATCTTGACGCGCACTTCCTCGCCCTGAATGGTTGGCACCGCAATTTCGGTGCCCAGAGCGGCCTGCACCATCGAGATCGGTACGCGGCCGTAAAGATCCGCGCCCTCACGCTGGAAGAACCCGTGCGGCTTGATCGAAAGAAAAAGGTAAAGATCACCCGGCGGCCCGCCGCGCAGACCGGCCTCGCCCTCGCCGGTGAGGCGGATCCGTGTTCCGTCCTCGACACCGGCCGGGATATTGACGGAAAGCGTGCGCTCGCGCGTGACACGTCCGGCGCCGCCACAGGAAGCGCACGGATTTTCGATGATTTCGCCGCGCCCCTGACAGGTCGGGCAGGTGCGTTCCACCGCAAAAAAGCCGCTCTGCGCCCGCACGCGGCCATGTCCGGCGCAGGTCGTGCAGGTTTTGGGCTTGGAACCGGCCTTCGCCCCCGAGCCGGAGCAGGCTTCACAGACAATGGAGGTTGGCAGCTTGATGGTGGCGGTCTTGCCCTGATAGGCCTCTTCAAGGCCGATCTCGAGATTATAGCGCAGATCCGAGCCGCGTTCGCGGCCATCGCGGCGACCCTGGCGTCCGCTCATCATGCCGCCAAACAGATCGTCGAAAATATCGGCCATGGAGGCGCCGAACCCTTCCGCGCCGGAGAAGCCGCCGGGGCCGTGACCGCCATTTTCGAAGGCGTCATGGCCGAAGCGGTCATAGGCGGCGCGCTTCTGCGCGTCGGAGAGAACCTGATAGGCTTCGTTAAGTTCCTTGAACTTGGCCTCGGCAGCTTTATCGCCGGGGTTGCGGTCCGGGTGGTGCGTCATGGCCGCCTTGCGGAAGGCGGATTTCAATTCTGCTTCGGTAGCAGTGCGTTCAACGCCGAGAATTTCATAAAAATCGCGTTTTGCCATGCTTGCAGCACTCAAGAAGTTGATCTCACCGCTCTAGATACAGATGAAACCCGGCGTGTCTACGCCGGGTTTGCATTTTATTTTGAAACAAGAACAAAACTTACTTCTTGTCGTCAACTTCCTTGAAGTCGGCGTCGATCACGTCCTCGTCATGCGGCTGCGATCCACCGGCCGCACCAGCCTCGGCGCCTTCGCCGCCGGCCTTGTACATAGCCTCGCCCAACTTCATCGACACCTGCGTCAATTCGGTCGTTTTGGTCTTGATTTCCTCGGCATCCTCGCCTTCAAGCGCGGTCTTGAGGGCGGCGATGGCCGCTTCAACCGTGCTCCTGTCGGCGCCGGACACCTTGTCGCCGGCATCGGCCAAGGTCTTTTCCGTGCTGTGGATCATGGCCTCGGCATGGTTCCTGGCGTCGACCAGTTCGCGGCGCTTCTTGTCCTCGGCGGCATGAAGCTCGGCATCCTTGACCATTTTTTCAATTTCAGCATCGGACAAACCGCCGGAGGCTTGAATGCGGATCTGCTGCTCCTTGCCGGTGGCCTTGTCCTTGGCGCTGACATTGACAATGCCGTTGGCATCGATGTCGAACGTAACCTCGATCTGCGGTACTCCGCGCGGTGCGCCCGGAATGCCGGTCAAATCGAAGCGGCCAAGGCTCTTGTTGTCGCGCGCCATTTCGCGCTCGCCCTGGAACACATTGATGGTGACGGCCGTCTGGTTGTCCTCGGCAGTGGAGAAAACCTGGCTCTTCTTGGTCGGGATCGTGGTGTTGCGGTCGATGAGACGGGTGAATACGCCGCCCAGAGTCTCGATACCCAGCGAAAGCGGGGTGACGTCGAGAAGCAGCACGTCCTTCACGTCGCCCTGCAGCACACCGGCCTGAACAGCCGCGCCGATGGCAACCACCTCATCCGGGTTGACGCCCTTGTGCGGTTCCTTGCCGAAGAACTGCTTCACAACTTCCTGTACCTTGGGCATGCGGGTCATGCCGCCCACAAGCACCACCTCATCAACGCCGCCTGCGGTGAGGCCGGCATCCTTGAGCGCCTTGCGGCAAGGCTCGATGGTCTTCTGGATGAGGTCGTCGACGAGAGCCTCGAATTTGGCGCGCGTGAGCTTGAGCGCCAGGTGCTTCGGGCCGGATGCGTCTGCCGTGATATAGGGCAGGTTGATTTCGGTCTGCGTGGCAGAGGAAAGCTCGATCTTGGCCTTTTCGGCGGCTTCCTTCAGGCGCTGGAGGGCGAGCTTGTCCTTCTTCAGGTCGATGCCCTGCTCCTTCTTAAACTCGTCCGCGAGATATTCCACGAGACGCATGTCGAAATCCTCGCCGCCGAGGAACGTGTCGCCATTGGTGGATTTCACTTCGAAAACGCCGTCGCCGATCTCAAGGATGGAGACGTCGAAGGTGCCGCCGCCAAGGTCATAGACAGCGATGGTGCCGGACTTGCGCTTGTCGAGGCCATAGGCCAGCGCCGCAGCCGTCGGCTCGTTGATGATGCGCAGCACTTCAAGACCGGCGATCTTGCCGGCATCCTTGGTGGCCTGACGCTGCGCGTCATTGAAATAGGCCGGAACGGTGATGACAGCCTTGTCGACCTTGGCGCCGAGATAGGCCTCGGCGGTTTCCTTCATCTTCATGAGTGTGAAGGCGGAAATCTGGCTGGGGCTGTAGGTTTTGCTGTCGGCTTCGACCCATGCGTCGTTATTGCCACCCTTGACGATCTTGTAAGGCACGAGACCAATGTCTTTCTTGGTCATCGGATCATCAAACGTGCGTCCGATCAGGCGCTTGATGGCAAAGAACGTGCGCTCGGGATTGGTAACGCCCTGCCGCTTGGCGGGCTGGCCGACGAGGCGCTCGCCGTCATCTGTAAAGGCGACAATGGAGGGCGTGGTGCGTGCGCCTTCCGCATTTTCGATCACCTTTGGCGTCGTGCCTTCCATGACAGCAACGCAGGAATTGGTGGTTCCGAGGTCGATACCAATCACTTTACTCATTTTGATCCCCTTTTCTCTCGCAAGATCACCGGCCCTTTTCATCAAAGCAGCCCGGCACGGGTTTTCACCCGATCTCCGATCTCATAAATCTGGTTCATCGTCTGAACTCGAGGCTGATATAGGAAGGCACAATTTGACGTGCAAGACGTCCGGCGCAGGAAGTCTTGCGAAAGCGCGAAAATATGACGGAAATATCAGTCCATGTTCAGGCGTCGCCGACAGCGCGCCCGGCCTCCCAGCCCAGAATGGCCTGTTTGCGCAGCACGCCCCAGTGATAGCCGGTGAGCGCGCCCGACTTGCCGAGCACGCGGTGGCACGGCACAACGAAAGACAGCGGATTGCGCCCCACGGCCGCCCCCACCGCCCGCGCCGCCTTCGGCTTGCCTATGGCTCCCGCGATCTGCGAATAGGTGGTCGCACCAGCGAACGGCACCCTGAGCAGCGCTTCCCAGACGCGGATTTCAAAATCCGAGCCGATCAGCACAAGGCGCAAGGGCCGTCCGGGCTGCCAGGCTGCGGGATCGAAAATGCGCAGAGCATAGGGCAGGGTGGCCTGCGCATTCTCGACGAACTGCGCTCTGGGCCAGCGCCGAACGATATCGGCCAGCGCGCCGGCCCGCCCGGCGCCGTGCCTGCCGTCCCGAGCCGCGCCTGTTGCGCCCGCGGCCTCGTCAACCCAGCCCATGGCCGCCAGACCGCGGTCCGACACCACAAGCAGCGCCTCGCCAAAGGGCGAGGGATGGAAACCGTAGGAAAACACCAGCCCCGCGCCGCCCGCCTTCCATTCCCCGGGCGAAAGCGCCTCATGCGTAACAAACAGATCATGCAGCCGTCCGGGGCCGGACAGGCCCAGATCAAGCGCCGTCTCCAGCACGGAGGACGCGCGCAGGAGATGGCGCGCGTGGTCGAGCGTCACGGCCTGCAGAAAAGCCTTCGGCGTCAGGCCGGCCCAGCGCCGGAAGAGGCTGGACAGATGGGTTTCATTCAGGCCGACATGATCGGCAATGGCCGCTGCCGAAGGCTGGCTCTGCCATTGCGTGCTGATGAAGGCCAGCGCACGGCGCACGATGTCATAATCATCGCGGGCGCGGCACAGGCGATCAAGCCCGGCGACGGGGGAGTTAAAATCAGCTATTTCCGGTTCCGGCAAAGTCATAGACGCCTCCAATGCGGCAAATCTAGCCCTTTGCCTTGCAAAAGCCACCCGAAAACCTGAGCATTTCCGCCCTGTCAGGAGACGAGTTCTGCATCGTCCCGGTGCAAGGCCTCGGCCAGACGGGCGAAAGAGACCGGCTTGACCAGAAAAATATCAAAGCCCGCCTCCAGCGCGGCAATTCTGTCCTCGTCGAAGGCATTGGCGGACAGCGCGATGAGAAGCGCTGGAGCGCTGTGTGCGGCGCGTTCGGCGGCGCGCATGGCTCTGGCGGCCTCCAAACCGGTCAGATTCGGCATACGTATATCCATCAGGCAGACATCGAAGGGCGTCTCGCCCGCCAGCGCGGCCCGGAATTGCGCCACCGCCGCCTCGCCATGCCCCACGGCGCTGACTTCGCCGCCAAGCCGCTCCAGCATCCGCTGCGCAACAAGCTGGCTGACCGGATCGTCCTCAGCCAGCAGGATGCGGCGCGCGCCTTCGGGCAGTCGCTCCGGAATATGCGCTTCTGCATCGGGGGCCTGCGTCTGGGGCGCCGACACCGGCCAGATACGCTGGAGAAGCGACTCGGCCCGCACCGGCTTGACCAGCCAGCCGTCAAAGCCCTGCGCCGCATTCGCGCCGAAGGTCTGGCGCTCAAAGGGTGAAAACAACACCAGAACGCGCCGGACGCCTGCGGCGCGGGCCTTTGCCGCGATCTGCGCCGTCCGGGCCTCGCCGAGCGCGCAATCCACGAGCAGAACGTCAAATTTCTCATTGGCCAGCGCGTCCGCCAACCCATCGGGCGCAGCCTGCGTCACCTGAGCGCCGGTTTCCTGCAACCGACGGGCCATGAACGGCCCTTCGAACGGCGAAAGCGCCACGATCAGCACCCGGCACGTCAGCTTCCGCGCCGGAGACGGGGAAGATATCTCGCCGATGTCTTCCAGCAGAGGGACAGTAAAATAGAAATTCGCGCCGCCGCCCGGGCGGGTTTGCAGGTTGAGCGCGCCGCCCATGCCCTCTACAATGCGGCGCGAGATCGCAAGGCCCAGTCCCGTGCCGCCATGACGCCGTGTCGCGGTGGCGTCTCCCATCTCAAATTCATTGAAGATGAGCCCGCGCAAATGTTCCGGCACACCCGGGCCGGTGTCGCTCACGCTGAAGCGGATCAGATCCCCTTCGATCCGCTCGGCGCTCAGCCCCACGCCGCCTTTTTCCGTGAATTTGACCGCGTTCCCGGCCAGATTGAGCAGCACCTGCCGGATGCGTGCGCCATCCAGAACCAGCCGGGGCGGCAGATGCGCGGAAACCCAGACGGCAATTTCCAGACCTTTGCCCTGTGCGCGCGGAGCAAGCAGTTCGGCCACGCCCTCCACCAGCGTGGCCAGATTCATCGGCTGCGGATTGAGCTCAAGATGTCCGGCCTCAATGCGCGAAAAATCCAGTATTTCGTGAATGATCGACGTCAGCGCCTCGCCCGAACTCACGATCGCGTCGACATAGGAACGCTGCTCTCGCGTCAGGCGGGTGGCGCGCAGAAGATCGGCAAGGCCGAGCACGCCATTGAGCGGTGTGCGTATTTCATGGCTGACCGTGGCGAGAAACCGGGACTTCGCATCGCTCGCGGCTTCGGCGCGGCTGCGCGCGGCGGCCTGATCGCGCAACCGCCAGACTTCGTCGCGAAGGCGCTCGTTTTCGACCCTCAGCACAGCTTCGCCCCGCCTTTGCCCGGAATGGATCGCAAGAAAGACGCAGACGCCGCCCGCCAGAGCGGCAAGCAGTGCGCCAAAGCCATAAAGCCACATCGGGACCATGAACCGTCCATCCTAAATCGGACTAAAAGCAACTGCAGCACAGACTAGGCGACAAAGATTGATAAACCGGAACCTCGGTTCAGCCATCGGGATCATGCCGGGGCCGATAGGCCAGCGCCTCGGCGATATGCCCGCGCTGTACAGCCGTCTCCCCGGCAAGATCGGCTATGGTGCGGGCCAGACGCAGCACGCGGTAGAAGGCGCGCGCAGAGAGGCGCAATTTGTCGGCGGCGCTGCGCATCAGGGTCAGGGCATCGCCATCCAGATCAAGCGCGTCATCCATGAGCGAGGAGGGAAAGGTTGCATTGATACTGCCCTCGGGCAGCCCGGCCCTGCGGCCGCGCAAATCCTGAAGGATCCTTGCGCGCGCCACACGCCCGGCCACCTCGCTTGAGCCTTCTGCCGGTGCGGGCAGGAGCAGATCCGCCGTGCTCACGGCCTGAATGCTGAGATGCAGGTCGATACGATCGAGCAGCGGGCCGGACAGCCGCGCCTGATATTGCGCGCGGCATTTTTCATTGGGCTGGCGCTTGCAGGCGAAGCCCGGCTCGTCGGCGCGCCCGCAACGGCACGGGTTCATGGCCGCAACAAGCTGAAACCGCGCCGGATAGGTGACCCGGTGGTGCGCACGGGAAATGGCCACCTCGCCGGTTTCCAGCGGCTGGCGCAGCGAATCCAGCACCGCTGGCTGGAATTCCGGCAGCTCATCGAGAAACAGCACGCCGCAATGCGCCAGCGAAATCTCGCCGGGGCGGGCATTGGAGCCGCCCCCCACCAGCGCCGCCATCGAGGCGGAATGATGCGGCGCGCGGAACGGACGCTGGCTCGTCAGGGCGCCGCCCGCCAGCGTGCCGGCCACCGATTGCACCATCGAGACTTCCAGCAGTTCGCGCGGGGTGAGCGGCGGCAGGATAGAGGGCAGCCTCGCCGCCAGCATGGATTTGCCCGCACCCGGCGGACCGCACATCAGCAGGTTATGCCCGCCGGCCGCAGCGATTTCGAGCGCGCGCTTGGCCGATTCCTGCCCCTTTATGTCGCGCAGATCCGGCATCCAGGCAGCGGCGGGCTGAATGACAGGGTCAGGCCGCAGCATCACCTGCGTACCCTTGACGTGATTGGCAAGCTGGATCAGCGAGCGCGGCGCGAGAATATCGAGATCGGGCGAGGCCCAGGCCGCCTCCGGCCCGTTATGCGCGGGACAAATCAGCCCCCGGCCCTGCCCGTGCGCCGCAATGGCCGCCGGAAGCACACCGGCGACGCGGCTGATCGAGCCGTCCAGCGCCAGTTCGCCCAGAATGGTAAAACCGGCGAGCGCATCGGCAGGCAAGGCACCAATGGCCGCCATGATACCCAGCGCGATAGGCAGGTCGTAATGGCTGCCTTCCTTCGGCAGATCCGCCGGTGCAAGATTGACGGTGATGCGTTTTGCAGGCAGCGCGAGACCGGAGGCATTGAGCGCGGCGCGCACCCGCTCTCGCGATTCAGCCACCGCCTTGTCGCCAAGCCCAACCAGCGCAAAAACAACGTTGCCGGACGAAATCTGCACCTGAACGTCAACGGGACGGGCCTCAATGCCTTCAAATGCAACTGTTGAAACCCGAATAACCATCTTCTTCCCCTCAGGAAAGCAAGGTTAGACAAGTATATATTGCAAATCAACTTTGTATATCTGCAATAGAATTCTATCTTCCAGCCTGTTTATCCATCCACATCTGGTAATGAATGGCTTCTGTCAAAAAGGAATAGGCTGCCGCTGTCTGTGCCTCGATCCAGCCCTGCCTGCCGCACAGGATCAGCCTGTCCATGAACAGGGCGCGCAAGAACCGGTAAATCGGGCTGAAAATCAGCCGCAGCAATTTTGGTTTCTTGCCATTGTTCATCCGCTGCTGTGCCTTGAGATAAGCATAGCGGGCTTCTTTTACAATCTGCTTATCCGCGGAAAATGCGCCTTCGTGGCGCAGAAGCCCCCGGCGGCAGACCTCGACCCGCCCTTGCGTGCGCAGGCCCTCATGCACGAGGTCATCCGGATCGAAAGCGGCGCTGCCCTTGCGGAACAGGCGAAATATCTTCGCGGGACGGGCAAAGCGCGCCAGAGCCGATTCCGGCCCGTAAAATTTGCGGCTGCGGCGCAATTTCCAGCCTGCAACATCCGCGGGCGCTGCGATCAGGCGCGGCAGTTCGGCCTGCAATTCATCATCCAGCATCTCGTCGGCGTCGATGCTGAGCACCCAGGGCTGGCTTGCCTGCTCGCAGGCAAATTGCTTCTGCCGGGCAAAGCCGAGCCAGTCCTGATGGATGAGGCGGATGGGATATTTCTGGGCATAGGTGGCAATAATCGACAAGGTGCGGTCGGTGGAGCCGGAATCGACGATGATGATTTCGGCACAGCGCTTCAGGCTCTCGATGCAGGCACCGATCCAGACCTCCTCGTTGAGGCAGATAATGGCTGCGGACACCGGCAGGCGCCCCGCAGCATCGATGGTGTTCGCCGGCTCCAAGCCGCCACTCCCCGGATAAATTGAATGACCGGCCTTTTGTGGCGAAAATCTCGCGCTTTCACAAGCCAAACTGTGTTCCGCTGCAAAACAATTACGAAACGGCGATCTATTCGTCGCGGGTGCGCGCCAGCAGAAGAACTGCGGCATGGACATTGGTCAGGAGATAACGCGGGCCAAGCCGGCGCGGCTCAAGCATCAGGCGATAGAGCCATTCGAGACCGGCGCGCTGCATGGTGAACGGCGCGCGGCTGCGGGCTCCGGCCAGAAAATCCAGCATGCCGCCGGATGTCTTGATCAACCCCACGCCAGTCAGGCGGTCGCGGTTGCGCACCACGAATTCCTGCTCGCGCGGCACGCCGAGGCTGACCCAGAGAATGTCGGGCCGTGCGGCGTTGATCGCGTCAATGATGGCGGCTTCCTCTCCGGGCTGATAATAGCCGTTGCGCCGCCCCGCAATGTTCAGCGCCGGATAAAGACGCTGCAAGGTCTCGCAGGCGCGGCGGTTGATATCCTCCTGCGCGCCGAAAATGTAAAAACTTGCCCCGCGCGCCGCGGCAATCGGGGCCACGTCATGGATGAGATCGGTGGTGGCGACGCGCTCTGGCAAGGGGCGGCGGCAGAACAGGCGCGAGGCCATGACCAGCGGCTGTCCGTCGGCGTGGACGAGATCCGCCCTCTCGAACAGGGCCCTGACCGACGGAGCGGATGCGGCAAGCGAGAGCACCTGCCCGTTGGCCGACGTCATGAAAAATGGCGGCGCACCGGGCGCCTTTGTCTGCGCCAGTTCCACCATCTGGCCTGCTGCCTGCACCCGGTCAAGCGCAGCGATCTTCATGCCGCCAACCCGGATTTTCGGCACATCCCGCAGCGAAATGACCGGTATGTTCGGCACTCTGGCCTCAGACGTCGAGGTTGGCGACGCTCAGGGCATTGGCCTGAATGAATTCGCGGCGGGGTTCGACGACATCGCCCATCAGTTTGACGAAAATGTCGTCGGCTTCATCGACCTCGCGCACCTTCACCTGCAGCAGCGAACGCACATTGCGATCGAGCGTGGTTTCCCACAGCTGCTCGGGGTTCATCTCGCCGAGGCCTTTGTAGCGCTGCGTTTTCAGGCCTTCACGGCCCGCAGCCAGAATGGCGTCGATCAGTTCGGTCGGTCCGGCGGCCTGCACGGCGTGACCCTTGCGCACAAAGGCGGCGGGCTGACTGTAAACCTCGCGCAGGGAAGCGGCATGCTCGTCGAGGCGGCGCGCTTCGGCCGAAGCCAGCAGGCTTGCATCCAGCACCTCAACCTGTTTGACGCCGCGCACCTCGCGGGTGAAGACATAGCCGTCATTCTCGATCCGTCCCTGCCAGCCGCGCTCTGTCTCTTCCGAGAGCGCGTCGAGGCGGCGGGCAATATCGCCGGCAAGGCGCGTCGCCTCGGCCGGCTCCACCAGAAGGGGTGATTTCAGCGCGCCCGCGACGGCGGCCTGCTCCACCACCTGCCGGTCATAGCGCGAGTGCAGTTGCGCCAGAACCTGACGCACGAGCCGCGCTTCATCGATCACGGCCTTCAGGTCAAGCCCCGCCCGCTCCTCGCCGGAGCCAAGACGCAGAACCGCTCCTTCTGAGCCATTCTGAATGAGATAATCCTCAAGGCCGCGCTCGTCCTTCACATATTGCTCGGACTTGCCCTTGGTCACCTTATAGAGCGGCGGCTGGGCAATGTAGATATGTCCGCGCTCGATCAGCTCCGGCATCTGCCGGAAGAAGAAGGTGAGCAGCAGCGTGCGGATATGCGAGCCGTCGACGTCGGCGTCGGTCATGATGATGATTTTGTGATAACGCAGCTTATCGGCGTTGAAATCGTCGCGGCCGATGCTGGTGCCCAGCGCCGTGATCAGCGTGCCGATTTCCTGAGAGCCCAGCATGCGGTCGAAGCGGGCGCGCTCGACATTGAGAATCTTGCCACGCAGCGGCAGCACGGCCTGATATTCGCGGTTGCGCCCCTGCTTGGCCGAACCGCCTGCCGAGTCGCCCTCGACGATGAAGAGTTCAGATTTAGCGGGGTCGCGCTCCTGACAATCGGCCAGCTTGCCGGGCAGAGAGGCAATGTCCAAAGCACCCTTGCGGCGGGTCAGTTCGCGCGCCTTGCGCGCGGCCTCGCGCGCGGCGGCAGCTTCGATCACCTTGCCGACCACGGTCTTTGCATCCGCCGGATGCTCTTCAAACCAGCGGCTGAGCGTTTCGTTCAGAATGTTCTCGACGACCGGACGGACTTCCGAAGAAACGAGCTTGTCCTTGGTCTGGCTGGAGAATTTCGGGTCCGGCACCTTGACGGAGAGCACTGCGGTCAGGCCTTCGCGGCAATCGTCGCCGGTGATGTCGACCTTTTCCTTCTTGGTGAGGCCGGAGCTTTCGCCATAGCCGGTCACCTGCCGGGTGAGCGCGCCGCGGAAACCGGCAAGATGCGTGCCGCCGTCGCGCTGCGGAATATTGTTGGTGAAGGGCAGCACGTTCTCGTGGTAGGAATCGTTCCACCACAGGGCGACCTCGACGGTAATGCCGTCCTTCTCGCCCTTCATCATGATCGGCTTGGTGATGAGCGGCGTCTTGGCGCGGTCCAGATAACGCACGAAGGCCTCAAGCCCGCCTTCATAGAACAATTCCTCGCGCCTGACCTCGGAATGCCGGGCATCGGTCAGCACCACGCGCACGCCGGAATTCAGAAAGGCCAGTTCGCGCAGGCGATGTTCGATGGTCTTGTAATCAAAATCGACGTTGGTGAAGGTCTCGCGCGAAGGGGTGAAGGTGACCTCGGTGCCGCGCTTGGGCTGGCTGTCAACAAGGGGAGCCGGGCCGATGATCTTGAGCGGAGAAACGGCGTCGCCATGGGCGAAGCGGATTTCATGCTCCAGCCCGTCGCGCCAGATGCGCAGAATCAGCGAGGTGGACAGCGCGTTGACCACCGAAACGCCGACGCCGTGCAGGCCGCCGGACACTTTATAGGAATTCTGGTCGAATTTGCCGCCAGCATGAAGCTGGGTCATGATCACTTCCGCCGCCGAGACGCCTTCCTCGTGCATCCCGGTGGGAATACCGCGGCCATTGTCCGTCACGGTGACGGAACCATCGGCATTCAGCGTCACAGTCACCAGCGTGGCATGGCCAGCCAGCGCCTCGTCGATCGCATTGTCGACGACCTCATAGATCATGTGATGCAGGCCGGAGCCGTCATCCGTATCGCCGATATACATGCCGGGGCGCTTGCGCACCGCGTCCAGTCCCTTGAGCACCTTGATCGAATCGGCGCCATAGGCATTGACATCAGGCGTTTCACGTTCAGGAGAAATATCGGACATAAGATTTCAAATTCCAGACCAGAGATCGCGTGAATGTATGATTCGCACGCGGCAGTATAGGCCGGAACACCGGCAAAAAGCGAGGAAAAGCGACCCCGCCAGCGGACGTAATCCCCACGTCATCGCGCGCGTTCGGAGGACAGTTCCGCCCTGATGGCTGGTGTCCCGGGGCCAGATGTCCCGCGCACTGGACCGCGCGGGACATTGCCGGAACAGCCCGGAGCCTTAAGCCACCATACCGTCCTTGGCGCGGCTGTTGCGCTTGCGGTCATTTGAATCGAGCCAGACCTTGCGCAGGCGGATGCTCTTGGGTGTCACTTCCACCAATTCATCGTCCTGAATATAGGACAAGGCTTTTTCCAGAGTCATGCGGATCGGCGGCGTGAGGCGCACGGCCTCATCCTTGCCGGCGGCGCGGATATTGGTGAGCTGCTTGCCCTTGAGCACGTTCACTTCCAGATCATTCTCGCGGGTATGCTCGCCGATGATCATGCCCTCATAGACCTTGATGCCCGGATCGATCATCATCGGGCCGCGGTCTTCCAGCTTCCACATGGCATAGGCCACGGACTCGCCGGAGCCGTTGGAGAGCAGAACCCCGTTGCGGCGGCCGGCGATCTCGCCCTTATATTCCTGATAGGAATGGAAAAGGCGGTTCATGATGGCGGTGCCGCGCGTGTCGGTGAGCAATTCACCCTGATAGCCGATGAGACCGCGCGTCGGCGCATGGAACATCAGCCGCAGGCGGTTGCCGCCGGAGGGGCGCATTTCGATCATCTCACCCTTGCGCTCGGCCATTTTCTGCACCACCACGCCGGAATGCTCCTCGTCGACGTCGATCACGACCTCTTCAATCGGCTCCAGCAGCGCGCCGGTCTCCTCATCCTTCTTGAACACCACTTTCGGGCGCGAGACGCCCAGTTCAAAGCCTTCACGGCGCATGGTCTCGATCAGGATGCCCAGCTGCAATTCGCCGCGGCCGGAGACGATGTAGGAATCTGCGCCCGGCGATTCTTCGATGCGCAGCGCGACATTGCCTTCGGCTTCACGGAACAGGCGGTCGCGGATAACGCGGCTTGTCACCTTGTCGCCTTCGGTGCCCGCGAGCGGCGAGTCATTGACCATGAAGGTCATGGACAGCGTTGGCGGATCGATCGGCTGGGCCTGCAGCGGCTCGGTGATATCCGGCGCACAGAGCGTATCGGCGACGTTGAACTTGGTCAGGCCCGCAATGGCGACAATGTCGCCGGCCTCGGCCTCGTCGATCGGCGCGCGTTCGATGCCGCGGAAGGCCAGAATCTTCGAGACGCGGCCCTGCTCGACAACATTGCCCTTGCGGTCAAGCACCTTGACCGGCTGGTTGGTCTTGAGCGAGCCGGAAAATACACGGCCGGTGATCATGCGCCCGAGATAGGCATTGGCCTCCAGCAGCGTGCCCAGCATCTTGAACGAACCTTCCTCGATCTTCGGCGGAGCGACATGCTCCAGAACGAGGTCGAACAGCGGGTTCATGTTATCCTTCGGGCCTTCGGGCGCGTTGGCCATCCAGCCCTGCTTGGACGAGCCGTAGAGGATCGGAAAATCAAGCTGCTCGTCGGTGGCATCGAGCGCGGCGAACAGATCGAAAACCTCGTTCACCACCTCGGTGATGCGCGCATCCGGGCGATCCACCTTGTTGATGGCGACAATCGGCTTGAGGCCGATCTTCAGAGCCTTGCCGACGACGAATTTGGTCTGCGGCATCGGGCCTTCGGCAGCATCCACCAGCACGATCGCGCCGTCCACCATCGAGAGGATGCGCTCAACCTCGCCGCCGAAATCGGCGTGACCGGGCGTGTCGACGATGTTGATGCGCGTATCCTTCCAGACGATCGAGGTCGCCTTGGCCAGAATGGTAATGCCGCGCTCCTTCTCGAGATCGTTCGAGTCCATCACGCGTTCAGCCACGCGCTGATTGTCGCGGAAGGCGCCCGATTGGCGCAGAAGCTGGTCCACCAGGGTTGTCTTGCCATGATCGACGTGGGCGATAATGGCGATATTGCGCATTTTCATGTCTAAAACCGATTCTCGTTCGAGCGGAAAGTGCCGCCGGGCCCGTCATCCCCCTGTCTTTACCAAAAGCAAGACAGGCTCATGACAAGCCGCAAAGGCCGTTCAATGTCAAAATTGATGCAGTGCATATACCACAGGCGCGCATTTGAAAACAAAGTTTCTTGCGCGCCCGAAAAATTGAAGTTTCAATGGCTTGAAAGGTCTGGCTATTTCGGTGCCAGCACCATCACCATCTGGCGGCCTTCCATTGAAGGTTCCGCCTCGACCTTGGCAATATTCACGGTTTCGGACTTCACCTTGTTGAGCAGCTGATAGCCCAGATTCTGGTGGGCCATTTCACGGCCGCGAAAGCGCAGGGTGAGCTTGACCTTGTCGCCCTCCTCGAAGAAACGCCGCATCGCCCTCATCTTGACATCGTAATCATGGTCATCGATGCCGGGACGCAGCTTGATTTCCTTGATTTCGACGATCTTCTGCTTCTTGCGGGCCTCGGCGGCCTTTTTCTGTTCAAGAAAGCGGAATTTTCCGTAATCGAGAATTTTACAGACCGGCGGATTGGCATTGGGCACAATCTCCACCAGATCGAGGGCAGCTTCATCCGCAAGGCGCAAGGCCTCCTGAATGGGGGTTACACCCCGGTTGGTGCCTTCATGGTCAATCAGCATGACCTCTGGAATACGGATATCACGATTAATGCGGGGCCCATCTCGCAATGGGGTCGGCGGGGCTTTCATCGGGCGGCGAATGGCGGAACTCCTGTTGTCGTTTCATCGGATTCTGCGCACCATGCGCTGCACGGAGCAGGACAAGCACGCTTAACCCCGTTCCAACACGGCAAAACCATGTGCAACGAGGTCAGAACCCAAGAATTACATTGAGATAAAATCCTAAAAAGTCAACAGATTTGCGCATCCGGTAAAAAGCGCGGCGCCGGTTCAGCGCCGCCGTCCTGATGGCTGGCCGCCATCAAGCAGGCGCGCGTAAATTTCCAGCATCCGGCTGTTCATCCTGTCCATGGAAAACTGCTCGATCACGTAAGAGCGCGCGCGCATGCCTATGGCATCCTTGGCGCTGGCGCCAAGGGCAAGCGCCTGAATGATCGATTCCGCCAGCCGGTGCGGCTCATTGACCGGCACGCGCCAGCCCGTGCGCTGTTCAGGCGCGACTTCCGGCGGCGCGCGCACGGTTTCAGCGACCGCGCCGGTTTCGGAGACGATGACCGGCGTGCCGAGCGCCTGCGCCTCCACCGAAGTGAGGCCGAAAGCCTCCGGCTCACCCGCAGGCACGACCACGACAGCGGCGCTCAGATAGGCGGCGGGCATGTCGGGACAGCGCCCCACCCGGACGATCATGTCCTGCAGGCGGTATCTGGCGATGATCGCGTCCAGTTCCTTGACCTGCGAAGATCTGGGCGCGCTTTCGCCCACCAGAATGAATTTCGTGTGGGTTAGGCCCTGATCATGCAGCAGCTTTGCCGCCTCGACCAGCAGCTTCTGGCCTTTGAGGTTGGGCCGCCGCGTGGCGAGAAGCACGATATGCTCATGCGGCGCGACGCGCCAGGCCGCGCGCAGCTGCGCAACGCGCTCAGGCTCCACCAGTCCGGGCGAAAAACCCTGAAAATCGACGCCCGCGCCGACAACATGCACCCGCCCGGCGACGCCGGGATGCGACTTTATCAGCGAATCGGCGGTGAAATGCGAATGCGCGATGATGGCGTCGCCGCGCGTCATAACAGAATTATAAATCGCGGTGGTTGGCGAACGCCGGCCGTAAACAGCGTGATAGGAGGTGACGAGCGGCCTTTTCGTCAGGTGGGTTGCCGCCAGCGCGCTCCATGCCGGCGCACGCGAATGCACATGGACGAGATCGACATTCTCCCTGCGGATAAGACTGGCAAGGCGCTGGGCATTCATCAGCAGGCCGAAAGGATTGCGCGTGCGCGCCGGAAACGGCAGCCAGACGCCGCCCTTGGCCTGCAATTCGCTGATCATCGTGCCATCCTGCGCCGCGACGAGCGCCCGCGCGCCGTTCTCGGCCAGCGCGCTTGCCACGGCCATGACAATACGCTCCGCGCCGCCGCCATTGAGGCTGGGGGTGATCTGCAGCACTGTCTTGCCGCTCAGTCCGCCGGGCCGGGCGGCAAGATAATCCATATGTCCCATATCCATCGCCGCGCTCCGGAGCCAGCCGCCATCAATCGAAATCACTTTGGAGCCACCATCATTTCGAGCATAAATATATTACGAATCAATAAGGAGTTCCCAGATTGGATGAACCGAATGTGCAATTCATTGCCCTGGAAGACAAGGCATCCGGCGCGACTGGCCACAGCCGCCGCATCGCCTATCACGTTCGGGCGGGCAGATCACCCTGCGTCGTGTGGCTGGGCGGGTTTCGCTCGGACATGAATTCGACCAAGGTGCTGGCGCTCGACGCCTGGGCCGGGCAGCGCGGCCAGGCCTTCCTGCGGTTTGATTATTCGGGCCATGGCCTTTCCGAATCGACCATGCCGGGCGAGCGCTTTCAGGATGGCACGATTTCCCGCTGGCTGGACGACGCGCTGGCCATTATCGACAAAGCGCCGGCGGAGCCGCTGGTGCTGGTGGGTTCCTCAATGGGTGGCTGGCTGGCGCTGTTGCTGGCCCGGGCTTTGCAAAAGCAGAGGAATAGCCATGCACTTGCCGGAATGGTGCTGATCGCGCCGGCGGTCGATTTCACCGAGAGCCTGATGTGGGCGCAGTTCACACCGCAGATCAAAGCCGAAATCATGGAGAAGGGCGAGTGGTACCGCCCCACACCCTACGGACCTACGCCCTATCCCATCACCCGCGCCCTGATTGAGGATGGCCGCGCGCATCTGCTCTTTGGCGCGCCGATCGACCCCGGCTGTCCGGTTCATATCCTTCAGGGCCAGCAGGACCCGGACGTGCCCTACGGCCACGCCCTCCGGCTGATGGAACATCTGCCTGCTGAGAACGCCACGCTCACGCTGATCAAGGACGGGGATCACCGGCTTTCGCGCCCTCAGGATATCGCGCTGCTCATCAGGAGCGTCGAAGCCATGGCGGACCGGGGCGGCTAGATCGTCTTGCCGTAGCGATGCAGGCTGGCGCCATGCTTTTTCAGCCAGAGTTCGGCCTCGTCCATGCCGGGGCAGAGTTCGCGCGTCAGTTTCCAGAAGGTTGGCGAGTGATCCATGTGCCGCAGATGGGCAACCTCATGCGCCGCGAGATAATCCAGCACATACGCCGGCGCCATGATCAGCCGCCAGGAGAAATTCAGCGCCCCGCGCGATGAGCATGAACCCCAGCGGCTGCGCGTATCCTTGAGGCGTACCTGCCGTACGGGAATGCCCAGAACAGCACTGTATTTCTGCACCGCCAGCGCCAGATCCCGGCGCGCTTCGCGCCGCAGAAAATCCATCACGCGGCGCTCGAGATGCTCCGGCCGCCCCGAGACGAGAAGTCTTGCGCCTTCGGCGACACGCACGACGCCGCGCATCAGTTCATCATGAACGATAAGATGGTTTTCACCGCGCAGAGGCACGATGGCGCCATGCGCAAAGGCTATGGCGTCCGGCAGCCGTTGCATCCGCTCGATGATCCAGCCGCGATGACGTTCGGCAAAGTCTCTGGCAACATGGAGCGAGCCGCGATAGGGCATGGTGAGAACGAGGTCGCCGCGCGCCGGGCGCACACGCAATGTATAGCGCCGCGCCCGCGCCGACCGGCGCAAGGCAATGCGATAGACGCCGGTCTGATCCTCGACGAGAATCTCCTCGCTCGCAGGCGCGGGCGGCGGCGCAAAAAGGGACGAAAAACGGAAGGGGCGCTGCATGACGCGAATTTAGCCCGCAGCGCCGATTCGCACCAGCCTATTCCGCCGCGACAACAAAACGCCGCCGGGCGCCGCGCCGCATCTGCTCGATGCTGGAAATGAAATCATTGATGCGCGGCGCAATTTCAGCGCGGAATCGCGAGCCGTTGAACACGCCGTAATGGCCGACGTTCTTCTGCAGGTAGTCCACCTTCATTTCCGGCGGGATATTGACGCACAGGTCATGCGCAGCCGTAGTCTGCCCTATGCCGGAAATATCGTCATTCTCGCCCTCAACGGTCATCAGCGCCGTCCGGGTGATGGCCTTGAGATCGACCAGCGCGCCGCGATGATAGAACTCCCCCTTCGGCAGGGCGTGGCGGACGAAGACCTGTTCCACGGTCTGGAGATAATATTCAGCGGTGAGATCCATCACGGCCATATATTCGTCGTAGAACTCGCGGTGTTTCTCGGCCGAGTCGCCATCGCCCTTGACCAGATGCTTGAACATCTGAACATGTGCATCGACATGGCGATCCATGTTCATGGCCATGAATCCCGAAAGCTGCAGGAAGCCGGGATAGACCTGCCGTCCGAAACCCGCATTGGGAAACGGCACGTAATGAATGCAATTGTCGCGGAACCACTGGACGCCGCGCTCTGCCGCAAGCTTGTTGACGGCGGTGGGGCTTTTGCGCGTGTCGATAGGACCGCCCATGATCGTCATGGAGGCCGGCACGTTGGGGTTATTGGTCTCGCTCATGCGAGCGACGGCAGCAATCAGCGGCACGGAGGGCTGGCACACGCCGAGCGTATGGACATTGGGGCCGAGACGCTCGCAGATTTCGATGAGATAATCGATATAATCGTCAAGATCGAAATGACCGGCGGCCAGAGGCACGTCCCGAGCATCCGTCCAATCGGTGATATATACCTCGTAATGCGGCAGGAACGCCTCGACTGTGCCGCGCAGCAGCGTGGCATAATGGCCGGACATAGGCGCGATGATGAGGAATTTGGGCTGGTTGAGCGGTCGGGCTGTCTCGCGGCGGAAATGAATGAGGTTACAGAAGGGGCGCTCCCAGACAATCTCTTCTGCGATGCCCACCCGCTCGCCCCGCACCAAGGTCGATTGCAGACCGAAAACAGGCTTGCCGTAGCGGCGGGTCACGCGCTCGAACAATTCGGCGGAAGCGGCGATGTTCTTGCCCAGTGCGGTATGGGTGAACGGATTGAACGGGTTCTTGAACAGCAACCGCGTTGCGTCCGACATGGCACGCGCCGGGACAAGCGCCGAATGGGCCATCTCATACATTTGGTAAGAAATATGATTCATCTGCACAAATCCTTGACCGGCGTCCACTTTGTGCCACACATGTTGCAGCGCAAAGTCGAACCTAAATTTCCTGACGTGTCAAATCAATGTCACAAAAAGAATAAGGTTCTGTTGATAAAGCGGCCAATTTACAACTTTATGTTGTGCATATGGGGTTGAGTTCGCAAAAGTAAAGGGAAGCGGATGTCGCGTCGTCTTGAAGGTCAAAAATTGATTCTGGCCAGCCATAATAAGGGCAAGCTGCGGGAAATGCGGGAATTGATGGCCGGATATGCCATAGAAGTGCTGTCTGCGGGCGATCTGAGCCTGCCGGAACCAGAAGAAACCGGCAAAACCTTCATTGAAAATGCCGAGATCAAAGCGCTGGCTGCGGCCAGAGCCGCGAATCTTCCCGCCTTCGCCGATGATTCGGGCATTTGCGTGGCCGCGCTCAACAATGATCCGGGCATTTATTCGGCGCGCTGGGCCGGCCCTTCGAAGGATTTTGCCGCTGCGATGCAAAAAATCGAGGATATGCTCCGGGAAAAGGGCGCGTTTGCGCCCGAGCAGAGGCGGGCGCATTTTGTTTCCGCTCTGACGCTCGCCTGGCCGGACGGCCATGTGGAAAGCTTCGAGGGGCAGATTCACGGAGAAATCGTCTGGCCGCCGCGCGGCACGGCAGGTTTCGGTTATGATCCGTTTTTCCTGCCCGAGGGCCACAGCCGCACATTTGGCGAGATGAGCGCGGATGAAAAGCACGGCCTGCCCAAGGACGGGGGCCTTGCCCTGTCGCACCGCGCCCGCGCCTTCCAGATGCTGGCGCGCGCCTGCCTCGCCAAATCATGAGGTCAGGACTGTTGAATCTTTTGTTTGCCGCTGTTTCATGCGATAAGACGCCATGATTGCGCCCGCGACCCTGTCCGACCCCGGTTTTGGCATTTATGTGCACTGGCCCTTTTGTCTGGCCAAATGTCCTTATTGCGATTTCAACAGCCATGTGCGCCATGGCGGCATCGATGAAGCGCGTTATCTGGCCGCGTTCAGGACGGAACTGGCGCATCGCGCCGCGCTTTCAAAAGGGCGCGAGGTGGCTTCGGTCTTCTTCGGCGGCGGTACCCCGTCGCTGATGCAGCCTGCCACGGTCGCGGGCATTCTGGACGCCATTTCCAGCCACTGGACCATCTCGGGCAATGCTGAAATCACGCTGGAGGCCAATCCCACATCGGTGGAGGCCGGCAGGTTCCGCGGATACAGGACTGCGGGCGTCAACCGCGTCTCGCTCGGCGTGCAGGCCATGAATGACGCCGACCTCAAGGCGCTGGGCCGCCTTCACAGCGCCGCGGAAGCCATGGCTGCCGTCCGGATTGCGGGCGACATATTCGAGCGCTATTCCTTCGACCTCATCTACGCGCGCCCCGGCCAGAGCCCGGAGCAATGGCGCGCCGAACTCGAGAACGCCATCAGCCACGCCCGCGAACATCTGTCGCTGTACCAGCTCACCATAGAGCCGGACACGATGTTCGAACAATTGTTCAAGGCCGGAAAACTGAAAGTGCCGGATTCCGATCTTGGCCGCGAACTCTGGGATGTGACACAGGAAATAACCCAGAAACACGGCCTCCCTGCCTATGAAATCTCCAATCATGCGCGGATCGGCGCCGAAAGCCGCCACAATCTGATTTATTGGCGCTATGGCGAATATGCCGGTGTCGGCCCCGGCGCGCATGGCCGCATGATCGTCGATGGCGCACGCCGCGCCCAATCGACGGAACGTCATCCCGAAATGTGGCTGACCACGGTCGAGACAGAAGGACATGGCCTTGTCGAGAACGAAACCCTGTCCATCGAGGAACAGGGCGACGAATATCTGCTGATGGGCCTGCGCCTGCGCGAGGGGATCGACCTTGCGCGCTACGAGGCTCTTTCCGGCAAGCGCATCAGCCCGCGCCAGATCGACGATCTCATTTCCTACAAGATGGTGGAGCGCACGCCGGACGGCCGCCTGCGCGTGACAGAAGAGGGCTTTCCGGTTCTCGACGCCGTGGTGGCAGATCTGGCGGCCTGATTGCCTGCCAGATCCGCGCGTGATGAACCGTTTTACGGCACACGGTCCTGAAGCCGGTAGCTCCCGAAAAACGCGCCGTATTTTGGCAAGGTGAGCTTGCCGCCATTCAGCCTGGCCGAAAAGCCATGCCCTTCCAGCGGGCGCACGCCGCCCACCGGCAGCACATAGTCCTGCGGCGAATGGCTCAGATTGAACACGCACAGCAAGGCTTCATCGCCGCTGGAGCGCGTGAAGCTCAGGATCGGTTCGGGCGCGTCGTGAAAGGCAATGTCGCCATCGATCAGCAATGGCTGGCTCCTGCGCCAGTGCAGGAACCGGCGGGTGCGCGCGAGTGCGGAATTATCCTTGCCAAGCTGCCGTGAGACAGCCTGCCTGCGGTGTTCGGGCGGGATGGGCAGCCAGGGCCTGGACGATGTGGTGAAGCCGCCGCGTGCGCCATCGCCCCAGGGGATCGGCGTGCGGCACCCGTCGCGACCCTTCATTTCCGGCCAGAAGGCTATGCCATAGGGGTCCTGCAGGGCCTCGAACGGCAGATCAGCCTCTGTGAGACCCAGCTCCTCGCCCTGATAGATGCATTGCGAACCGCGCAGGCTGGTCAGCATGGCCAGCGAGAGCGGCGCAAAGGCCGCCGAATCCCGTGCCGCGTTCCAGCGCGTCGCGGCGCGGACGACATCATGGTTCGAAAGGGCCCAGCAGATCCAGCCATTCTTGCCGACCGCCTCGAAATCCGACACGGCCTTGCGGATGTAACCGGCCTCTCCCGTGCTGGACAGGAGGTCGAAGCCGTAGCACATGTGCATCTTGTCCGTGCCTTCGGTATATTGCGCGATCAGACGGTTGGTCTCAGCTCCGGCCCCCAGTTCGCCCACGGCGGCAATATCGGGATATGTATCGAACAGGGCGCGCAATTCCCGCATGACCTCGAGATTTTCCGGCCGGGACTTGTCATAGACATGGTCCTGATAGCCATAGGGATTGACATCCGGCACATCGACCATGCCGCGGGTGCAGGAGGGCGGATTATCGCGCAGCAGCGGATCGTGCACGTAATAATTCACCGTATCGTGCCGGAAGCCGTCGACGCCGCGTTCCAGCCAGAACCGGACGCTCCGATAAATGGCGGCGCGCATCTCCTTGTTGTGAAAATTCAGATCCGGCTGCGAGGTCAGGAAATTATGCAGGTAATATTGGCAGCGGCGCGTATCCCACTGCCAGGCGCTGCCGCCGAAAATGGACAGCCAGTTGTTGGGCGGCGAGCCATCCGGTTTGGCGTCGGCCCATACATACCAGTCCGCCTTTGGATTTGTCTTTGAGGCGCGGCTCTCCTTGAACCATGGATGCGTGTCCGCCGTATGCGAAAGCACCTGATCGATCATAACCTTGAGGCCAAGTTTGTGCGCCTGCGCCACCAAGGCGTCAAAATCCGCCAATGTGCCGAACATCGGATCGACCGCGCAATAATCCTCGACATCATAGCCGAAATCCTTCATCGGCGATTTGAAGAAGGGGCTGAGCCAGATCGCATCCACGCCGAGTTCGGCCACATAGCCGAGTTTTTGCGTAATTCCGGCGAGATCGCCGATGCCGTCGCCGTTTGAATCAAAGAAACTGCGCGGATAAATCTGATAGATCACCGCGCCGCGCCACCAGTCCCGGGCGGAACGTTCTGGTCTGGCGGGATGAGAAATCGGAGCATTCATCGGATAGTCCTGCTGTCTGGGCATCTGGCTTATGGGCCGGCACCGCGCGCAAACGCAGGCCGGCGGGCATCATGCGTCTGAATTTCAAAAAATTAAAGCGCTTTGATAAAATCATTTGATCAGCCGGGTTTTGTGCGCAAAAATTGCAGAAACTATTTTCAATAGAGCGGATCGATCGGCGAATCATGAATCCTGCAAGAAAGTCGATGAACCTCAAGCAGCTGGCGGAATATCTCTCGCTCAGTCAGGCGACGGTCAGCCGTGCGCTGAACGGCTATCCCGAGATCAAGGAAGCCACGCGCAACCGCGTGCTGGCCGCCGCCAATGAATTCGGCTACCGCGCCAATTCGATCGCCCGCAGCCTTGCGACGGGCCGCAGCGGCAATATTGGCATCGTGTTTCCCGATGGATTCGGATTGTTGTTCGACCCGCATTTTCTGGAATTTCTTGCCGGAGCCACCGAATTTCTCGCGGCCCATGACATGAGCATCAATCTGTCCATGCCCGACCGCAGTCACGAAAGCTCCAAATATGCCGATATCATCCGCTCGCATCTGGCCGACGGATTTGTCATCAACGGCCCGACCCTGCATGATCCGCGCGTCGGCTTGCTGCAAAGTTTAAAAATTCCGTTCGTCGTGCATGGGCGCACCGAAGTCGACAAGCCCTATCCTTGGGTGGATATCGACAATGCTCTGGCGTTCCAGCGCGCCGCCAACCTTCTGATCGGCTTCGGACACAAGCAGATCGCGCTCATCAATGCGCCGAAACATTTCACCTTCGCCGCACACCGCGAGAGCGGCTTTCGTCAGGCGCTGACGCAGGCCGGGCTGAATATCGATGAGAACCTGCTGTTCAATGAACTCATGACCGAGGAAGGCGGCTACCGCCTCACGCAGATTGCTCTGGCGCGCCGGCCCCGACCCACCGCGATCCTGTGCAGTTCAATGCTCCATGCGCTGGGCGCCTTCCGCGCGCTGCACGACGCGGGCCTGTCGGTTCCCGAGGATATATCCGTCATCGCCCATGACGACGTCTTTCCCTATATTACAGCCGAGGCCATGCGCCCGGCGCTGACCACCACGCGCTCGCCGCTGCGCCAGCATGGGAGACGGGTTGCCGATGTGCTGAACCAGATCATCGACGGCAAGCTGCGGAACGATTTTCATGAAATCCTGCCGGTGGAGCTGGTGATGCGCGACTCCGTCGGCCCGGCGAAAACGGCCTGAACGGCGCACCGTCGTCAAACGCGGCGCGCCCTTCGCCGGCGCGGTTATTTGCGCCGCAACATCCGGATCAGCATCTTGACGGCATAATCTGCGGCGCCGATGGTCAGCGCCAGCTCGACATGGCTTGTCAGCACGAAAGCCACGCCCGCCGTGATAAGGCTGGCGAGCGCCTGCGCGCGCGCCGTGCCGGGCATGTCGATCTCGCGCACCACCTCGGGTTCCGGTCCGGCTTTCGCGGCCTCGGCGGGCGGAACCGTGCCTTCCATGCTGATATAGCTGACATTGGTGTCGGTGATTTCGCCCGTCTCCTGCCGGTGGGCTTTCTCGATCAGACCCATGGCAATCGTATCATTGGTGAGGCGGTCTATCAGGATGAAGCCGCCGAGTTCGCGGTTCGCCGCATAAGTATCGCAAACAACGGGACGATCGAGGCTGATTTCCAGCGATCCGATCTCGTTGAGCTCGAGCGGTTTCAGCGAAGCATCCGCCAGACCGGTTCCGATATTGATTTTGTCGATATTGCTGCCCAGCGTGACGGAGGCGGTGCGCGTGCCAAGCTTGAGCAGATAGGTCTTTTCGGCTTGCATGGGGTTGGGCGAGACCCAAAGCACCTTGGCGCGTATCCGGTCCGCGACCATGGCGGGCTGGCTGGACAAAGTGATGACATCGCCGCGCGAGGCATCCACCTCATCGGTGAAGGTCAGCGTAACCGATTGTCCGGCAAGGCCGATCGGCGCATCCGTGTCGCCGACAATGACCCGGGCCACCTTGGTGTCGCGCTCTGAGGGCAGAACCCGCACCCGGTCGCCCGGAAACACCCGGCCGCCGGCGATCAGCCCCGAAAAGCCGCGGAACTCATGGTTCGGGCGGTTGACCCATTGCACCGGCAGACGGAATGCGGCATCGCGCAGGCTGTCTTCGATCTCGACCGTCTCAAGATAGGTGAGCAGCGAAGGGCCCTGATACCAGGCCATATTCGTGCTGGGCTCCAGTATATTGTCGCCGTCCTTGGCCACGACAGGAATGCACAGAATGGTGCTGAAGCCCAGATCTGCGGCAAAGGCGCGGTAATCCGCCTCGATCCGCGCGAAGACCTCGGCGGAATAGTCCATCAGATCCATCTTGTTGATGGCGACGACAACCTGCCTGACGCCGAGCATCGAAACGATGTGGCTGTGACGGCGCGTCTGCGGCAGGATGCCCCGGCGCGCATCCACCAGCAGAATGGCAAGATCGGCGGTGGAGGCGCCGGTGGCCATGTTGCGGGTATATTGCTCATGGCCGGGCGTATCCGCGACAATGAACTTCCGGCGCGGCGTCGTGAAATAGCGATAGGCGACATCGATGGTGATGCCCTGCTCGCGCTCGGCCTCCAGGCCGTCAACCAGCAGCGCGAAGTCGAGGTCGGCGCCCTGCGTGCCATGCTTTTTCGAATCATTGCTGAGACTGGAGAGAATATCCTCCGGCACCATTTTGGCTTCATAGAGCATCCGCCCGATAAGCGTCGACTTGCCGTCATCGACAGAGCCGCAGGTGATGAAACGCAGCAGGCTTTTCTCCAATCCTGCGGAGAGCTGCGGCGCGTCAGCGCCGGTTGTCTGATTGTCCGTCACGGCCAGCATCAGAAATATCCTTCCTGCTTCTTTTGTTCCATCGAGGCGGAGCCATCCTGATCAATCACGCGGCCCTGCCGCTCGGATGTGTGGCTCTCGCGCATTTCCCTGATGATTTCCGGCAAGGTCGCTGCTGCGGAGTCAATTGCGCCCGTGAGCGGATAGCAGCCCAATGTCCTGAAACGCACCATGCGCATTTCCGGCGTTTCGCCTTCCCTGAGCGGTATACGCTCGTCATCGACCATGATCATGGTGCCGTCGCGGTGCACGATGGGCCGCTCCTTGGCATAATAGAGCGGCACGATAGGGATGTTTTCACGGGCAATATAATCCCAGACGTCGCCTTCCGTCCAATTGGAGAGCGGGAAGACGCGCAGGGATTCTCCCGGCGCCTTGCGGGTGTTGTAAAGATGCCAGAATTCCGGCCGCTGATTTTTCGGATCCCAGCGATGCTGCGCGGTACGGAAGGAAAAGATCCGCTCCTTGGCACGGCTTTTCTCTTCGTCGCGGCGCGCACCGCCGAACGCCGCGTCAAATTTATATTTGTCGAGCGCCTGCTTGAGGCCTTCGGTCTTCCACATGTCGGTGTGCAGACGCGAGCCATGCGTAAAGGGATTGATGCCCTGCGCCCGCGCTTCCGGATTGATGTGCACGATCAGATCAAGGCCCAGTTCCTTGGCACGCTGGTCGCGGAAAGCGTACATTTCCCTGAACTTCCATGTGGTATCCACATGCAGCAGCGGGAACGGCGGCTTGCCCGGCGCGAAGGCCTTCATCGCCAGATGCAGCATCACGGCCGAATCCTTGCCGATGGAATAAAGCATGACCGGGTTCTCACATTCGGCGACAACCTCGCGCATGATGTGGATGCTCTCGGCTTCCAGACGGTCGAGATGGCTCAGTTCGCGGTCATATTCCGGGATTACAGCTGCGTTCATTTCACTTACCTGTCGCTCTGGCCAATGTGCCGTCTTCGGCAACATGCAGGCCGCATTCTTTTCTGGCTTCGTCTTCCCACCACCAGCGCCCGGCCCGCTCGGGTTCGCCCGGCTTGACGGCGCGGGTGCAGGGCGCGCAGCCGATGGACAAAAAGCCCCGGTCATGCAGCACGTTGTAGGGCACGTTCAGCGCCTTGACTTCGGCGACAACCTGCGCACGCGAGTAATCGGCCAGCGGATTATATTTGACGAGGCCGCGGGCAGTGTCCGCCTCGGCAAAGACAAGGTGATCGCGGTTGGCCGACTGGCCGCCGCGCAGGCCGGTGATCCAGCCCTTCGCGCCGTGCAGCGCCCTTGCCAGCGGCTCGACCTTGCGCACATGGCAGCAGGCCTTGCGGCACTCCAGCGCGATGTAAAAGCCGTTGATGCCCTGATCGGCGATAAGCTCCTCAACCGCTGCGGCCTGCGGATAGAAGGCCTTGATGCGGCGCGAATAGCGTTCCTCTGTGGCCTGCCAGACATCATAGGTTTCAGGAAACATCCGGCACGTATCCAGCGTGACGATGCCGACCGGCAGGTTCTGCGTGGCAATGTGATGCGTGAGCAGCTGATCCTCGATGCCGAAACTGGTGGTGAACACCAGCGGGCCATCCTGCCGCGCGATTTCGGCAAGGCGCTCCGGCAGGGACATAGCTGCCAGCTTTTCGTTCAGGCTCATTGTGCCGCCCTCCTGCGCGCAAGGATGGAGCCGGCCGTGCGGTAGCCGCGCTGATATGCATTCGTGCGTGCCTGATAGGCGGCAAGCCAATGTTCCTGCGGCTGGCGCAGGGCGCGCTCGTCGGGGATTTCAACCGTATCAAAGCCGCAGGCCAGCGCCGAAGCATATTGATCCGGCAGGATCGGCCCAAAGGCGCGCAATTCCTTATTAAACCCGGCGCGGCGGATGAGCCGGGCGAGCGAGAAGCCGCGCCCATCGGAAAAGACAGGAAAATGCACGGCCAGCAGCGCCACCTTGTCGAACAAAGGCTCTATTTCGCCGATTCGGGCAGTATTGGGCACCAGCACGCCGAGACGCCCTGTGCGCTTGACGCCTTCGCTCTCGCCAAGGCGCGCCAGCGGCACGATGATGTCACCCTCGAACGGAAGGGCTTCGCCCTCGCCCAGAAGGCGCCAGCAATCGTCCGTGAAATGTCCTTCAGAGATGAGAGCCATCTTCAACCTCGCGCTCCAGTGCCGGTTTGAACTTCGCATGGCCGATGCGGCGGTACGTATCGATGAAGGCTTCTTCGCCCTCCCGCTCAGCCAGATATATTTCAACAAGATTTTCAATCACATGCGGCACTTCATGCGCCTCAAGGCCGGGGCCGAGCCGCTCGCCGATCGACGCCGAATATGTCGGATCGCCGCCCAGCGTGATCTGATAGGATTCCCGGCCGGACTTCTCCAGTCCGAGAATGCCGATAGCGGCAATATGATGGTGGCCGCAGGCATTGATGCAGCCGGAAATCTTGATGCCCAGCCTGCCGATGAGCTTCTGACGCTCGGGATCGGCAAAGGTTTTTGAAATCTCCTGGGCGATCGGTATCGAGCGGGCGGTCGCCAGCGCGCAATAATCAAGGCCGGGGCAGGCTATGATGTCGGTGATGAGGCCGGCATTGGCCGTGGCGAGATCCGCGCCCGCAAGCATCTGATACAGCGGGAAGATGTCATCCAGCCGCACATGCGGGAAAATGACATTCTGCTCGTGGCTGATGCGCAGCTCTCCGGCGCTGTAATGGTCGGCGATATCGGCCAGCAGGCGCATCTGGTCGGAGGTTACGTCCCCCGGCACGCCGCCGATGGGCTTTGTCGATACGGTGACGATGCCATAGCCCTTCGCCTTATGCGGCGCGACATTGGTGCTGGCGAAACGGGCAAAATCCGGATGCGTGGCCTTGTCTGCGCCAAAGCGCACGTCATTGGCGGCCGGATCAAATTCCGGCGGCGCGAAATAGGCCGCGATGCGGGCAAATTCTTCCGGATCGGCATTGGTGCCTTCTCGGTCCATTGCGGCGAATTCGGCCTCGACATCGGCTCTGAATTCTTCCAGCCCCGTTTCATGCACGAGGATCTTGATACGGGCCTTGAACTTGTTGTCGCGGCGGCCATAGCGGTTGTAGACGCTCAGGATCGCGGCGATATAAGCGAGAAGATCGGCGCGCGGCAGGAAATCGCGCACGCGCTTGCCCACCATCGGGGTGCGGCCAAGACCGCCGCCCACAATCACGCTGTAACCAATCTCGCCGGCGTCGTTACGCACGATCTGCAGACCGATATCATGCAGCAGGATGGCGGCGCGGTCGGCGGATGCGCCGGTCACCGCCACCTTGAACTTGCGCGGCAGGTAGCAGAATTCGGGATGGGCGGACGACCATTGCCGGATCAGTTCCGCGGTTGGGCGCGGGTCCTCAATCTCATCGGCCGCAGCACCGGCGAAGTGATCCGCCGTGACGTTTCGCACGCAATTGCCGGAGGTCTGGGTGGAATGCATCTCCACTTCGGCCAGCGCAGCAAGAATGTCCGGCACGTCCTTGAGCTTGGGCCAGTTGAGCTGCAGGTTCTGCCTTGTGGTGAAATGGCCGTAGCCGCGATCCCACTTGTCGGCGATCATGGCCAGCTGACGCAGCTGGTTAGAGGCCAGCGTGCCATAAGGAATGGCGATGCGCAGCATATAGGCGTGAAGCTGCAGATAAAGGCCGTTCATCAGCCGGTGCGGGCGGAATTCGTCCTCGGTGAGCGCACCGCTCAGGCGGCGCTGCACCTGATCGCGGAACTGCGCAACCCGGTTCATTACGAATTCACGGTCAAACGTGTCGTAATAATACATGGCCGGACGGGGCGTGTTGCTGAAGGGGGGCGTGACAGCGATATTCATCTCAAATATCTCCAAATTCGGTACCGACGGCCTGCTTGCCAAGATCAAGCCGGACAGACGGGCCAAGTGTGCGCAGTTTTTCGCGATAATGCAGAGGCTCGGGATGACCATCCGGGCTGATCGCAATATCAACGAGATAGCAATCCACCACCCTGTTGGCGGCCTGATCCTTCAGGCCGCGCTCCAGTACGGCGGCGGCTTCCTCTTCCGAATTGGCGACAAGGGCGAAGCGATGATCGCGCACCCAGCCCTCCCGCCCCATGAACAGCACTTCGCCGTCCTTCAGGTCGTTGCATGTCAGAATTTGCGGATGTTTGAACTTTGCCATTCAGGCAACCCCCTCGGAGACTTGAAACTTCATCGACGAAACCGCCCGCGCCGAAAGACCGACGAAAATGATGGCCGGACCGCGGATACCGGCCTCGCGCACAACCTGCGGCAGGTCGGCAAGAATGCCGCCGGCGATCAACTGGCTGGGCCGGCTGACATTTTCGACGACGCTCACGGGCGTTTCGCCTGCAGCACCATGCTGCAGCAGCCGCCCCTGCACGAAGGCGCAGGCTTCGACGCCCATATAGACGGCGAAAACCTGTCCGGGCCGGGCCAGCGTGCGCCAATCATGCTCGGCAAAGCTCTGCATGTCGCGCGCGGAAAGCAGCGTGAAGCTGGCGTTGCGCCCGCGCCGTGTCAGAGACGCCCTGAGCGCGGCGCTCGCCGCCACAGCAGCGGTGATTCCGGGAATGACGGCCACATCGATGCCCGCAGCCTCAAGCGCGGCGATTTCCTCGTCGGCGCGCCCGAAAACCATCGGATCTCCGCTCTTCAGCCGCACGACGAGCGCGCCTGCGCGCGCCTCCTCGATCATGAGCGCCTCGATATCCGCCTGCCGCCAGGATGAATCCTGCCCGGAGGTTTTACCGACCTCGATCAGGCGGGCCTCGCGCCGGGCCAATTCCAGAATGTCGCGCGACACAAGCCTGTCATGCAGCACGACATCCGCCTCATGAAGTGCCTTGCGCGCCTTGAGCGTCAGCAGTTCCGGATCACCCGGCCCGGCGCCCACCAGCAGCACGCGGCCAGCGGGCGGCTCATCCACGCCCGCCAGAATGGAGCGGAAATGCGCGAGCAGCGCTTCTTCACCCGTAAGTTCGGCCTGCTCGCCTGCCGGAGAAAAGAACCTGTCCCACAGCACGCGGCGGACCCGCGACGGCAGATCATGCGAAACCAGAGACCGGAACCGGCCCGCAGCGGCAACGAGATTGCCAAGCCGCGGAGCAAGACGCTCCTCGAGTTCGGCCTTCAGGCGGCGCGCCAGCACCGGCGCCGCACCCTCGGTGCCGATGGCGATCACCAGCGGGTCACGGTCAACCATCGCCGCTGTAATGATGCTGGAATTGCCGGGATCATCGACCACATTCACCAGAACGCCAGCCTCGCGGGCAAACCACGATATGATGGCGTCCGCCACCGGCGAACCGGTTGAAACATAGACAAGGCGGCGCCCCGCCAGATCCTGCTCAGCGAAGTGCCGTTCGTGCCAGATCACACGGCCCGAGTCGATAAGCGCACGCAGGGCCGGTTCAAAGGCCTCGTCCACCAAGGTCAGGCGCGCCCGCGTCTTGAGCAGCAGACGCACCTTGGCCGCTATGGCTTCGGTTCCGCCGACCAGCAGGATTTCGGCACCTTCAAGATCGACAAAGACAGGAAAATATTTCATGGGCGCGGACCGCCGATCCGGCCGGCGCGCACGGCAAAACCCGGCTGCGCCAATGCGCCGCCCCGGTCATTCCCATGCTGGCCACAACCACTCATCTGCTCAATCCGTTCCAGAGCCTATGACATGAGCGCAGAACGAAGAAATGTCAATTCACATTTTATTTAGGAGTGATTATTTAAATTACATATTTTATTTGTTAAATAACAATAAAATAAAACCGGCCAGAAATCAGCCGGTTTCAAGATCGCGTCAAACTGACGAGGATCAGGCCTGCTTGGCCAGAGCCTGCACACGGATGGTCAGGCGGGAAACCTTGCGCGAAGCCGTGTTCTTCATGATGATGCCCTTCTGGGCAGCGCGCATGACAACCGGCTCTGCCTGCTGCAAAGCAGCGGCGGCGAGAGCCGCATCGCCCGAGGCCAGAGCCTCCTCAACCTTGCGGACATAGGTGCGCATTTCACTGCGGCGCGATTTATTTACGGCCGTGCGGCGTGCAATCTTGCGGACAGCCTTTTTCGCCGAGCTAGTATTCGCCATTTCAATTCCTCAACATGCTCTGCACACGAACTGGACGTCGGCGCGAGCCAAAAACAATGTCTCCGGCACCCGACGGGCCCGGTTGGTGGCGGGCATATAGACAAAAAAGCCTTGCCGCGTCAATCCTGTCCGGGGCCTCCAGCCTATTAAATCTTGAAAAAATATGCGGCAAGCCCCGATGGCACGAAGGCAAGACGCAAAGCCATGGCCAGACTCATCACGATAATGAGCGGCTTGACGAGACGCGTTCCCTTGCGCATGGCCACGTGCGCGCCAAGGCTTGCGCCGGCGAACTGGCCAAGGCCCATCAGCAGCCCCGCCAGGAAAAGCACATGGCCGCCCATGAGATAAGTGGCAAGGCTGCCGCAATTGCTGGCAAAATTGGCAAGCTTTGTGCGCGCAGTGGCCTTGATGACGCCAAGGCCGGTCAGCCCGACGAAGCCCGCCATCAGGAACGAGCCCGTTCCGGGGCCGAATGCTCCGTCATAAAAGCCGATCAAAGGCACGAAACAGGCAATGAAAACCGGCATCGGCCAGCGCGCCGCGCGGTCATGATCGGTGATTTTCGGGCTGAGCCAGAAATAGAGCGCAACCAGAACCAGTACGACCGGCATGGCCGTGATCAGCGCATTGCGCGGCAGCAGCGTCACGGTGAACGTGCCCAGAACCGATGCGGCGGCAGCGCCAAGCACGATCGGCCAGTACTGCAGGCCAAGATGTCCGGCACGCCAGAAACGCAGCGTTGCCGCGCCCGAACCAAACGTGCTTTGCAATTTGTTGGTCGCCAGCGCGCTCACGGGATCGAGGCCAGCCAGGGCCAGCGCCGGAACGGTCAGCAGTCCGCCGCCGCCCGCAATGGCGTCAACGAAACCCGCCACCAGCCCGACGCAAAAAAGCGAGAAAAGAACAAGAGGGCTCATCACGAATTGGAAAAGCGCGCCGGACGCTTTTCAATGAAGGCGCTCATGCCCTCCTTCTGGTCGGCGGTCGCGAACATGGCGTGAAACAGCCGGCGTTCAAAGCGGATGCCCTCGGCCAGAGTTGTCTCGAAGGCGCGGTTGACGCTTTCCTTGGTCATCATGGCGACCGGCAGGGACTTTGCCGCGATAACTCCGGCAACTTTAACCGCCTCCTCCACGAGCTGCTCCACCGGCACGACGCGGGAGACCAGACCGCAGCGCTCGGCCTCGGCCGCATCCATCATCCGGCCGGTGAGGCACAGATCCATCGCCTTGGATTTGCCGACGAAGCGGGCAAGGCGCTGCGTGCCGCCCGCCCCCGGCATGACGCCGAGATTGATCTCAGGCTGGGCAAATTTGGCATTCTCCGCGGCGATGATGAAATCGCACATCATGGCCAGTTCGCAGCCGCCGCCAAGCGCAAATCCGGCAACTGCGGCAATGATCGGCTTGCGGGCGCGGGTGATGCGCTCCCATTTCGAGATGAAATCTTCCAGATAGGCGTCAAGAAAGCTTTTCTGCGCCATTTCCTTGATGTCCGCGCCTGCGGCAAAAGCCTTTGCCGAACCGGTGATGACAATGGCGCCGATGGCGCTGTCGGCCTCGAACATATCAAGCGCGGCGTTAAGATCCTCGATAAGCGCCGTGCTGAGGGCATTGAGAACTTCGGGCCGGTACAGGCGGATCAACCCGACCTTGCCGTGCGTTTCTATCTGAACATTCGTTAAGGACATGTGCGGCTCCCGTTTCCAGCAAGGTCTATAAGCTTTCCACCGCGATGAAAAGGCCGACTTAGGCCCAAGACCGGCCACCCGCGACCGCTGTCATCCGCAAGACGGGAGCCCGGCGCTCAGGACAGCGCTTTGTCCGGCGCACGGCACAGATCGGCGATCAGGCACTGGCCGCACAAGGGCGCGCGCGCCTTGCAGATATATCGTCCGTGCAGGATCAGCCAATGATGCGCATGGCGCATATATTGCGCCGGAATGATTCTCTCGAGCCCCTCCTCCACCGCCAGAGGCGTCTTGCCGGGGGCAAGGGGAATGCGGTTGGACACGCGGAACACATGCGTGTCCACCGCCATTGTCGGTTCGCCGAACGCCATGTTCAGCACCACATTGGCGGTCTTGCGGCCAACCCCGGGGAGTTTCTGCATCGCCTCGCGCGAGTGGGGCACCTCGCCGCCATAATCGCGCAGCAGAATTTCGCACAGGGCCATGATATGCTTGGCCTTGGTGCGATAAAGACCGATCGTCTTGACATAATCGCGCAGCCGCTCCTCGCCCAGCGCCAGCATGTCCTTCGGATTGTCCGCAACGGCAAAAAGCGCGCGTGTCGCCTTGTTCACCCCGGCATCCGTCGCCTGTGCCGACAGCACCACCGCCACGAGCAGAGTGAAGGCATTGACATGTTCGAGCTCGCCCTTCGGTTCGGGATTGGCGGCGGCAAAACGGCGGAAAACTTCCGCCACGACAGCCTTGTCCGGCCTGACGCGCGCCGGTCTGGCCGGCTTTTTCAATTGTTTTGATTCGGGCATTGCAGTTCCTATGGCACGGGCGCATGAGCTTGCTATATAATTGCCGTCGGAACAATGGCGGCTCCCATGAATCACGATTTGGATCAGGCTGTAACTTCATCGCTCTTCCAGCAGCGGCTCAACCCGCACCGCTCGCTCAAGCCGCGGCAATTCCGCTGGCTGATGATCATCTTCAGCGGCTTTGCCAGCGCCGTGACCGTGCCGTTCTTTCTGATGCGGGCCTGGCCCATCGTCGGCTTCATGGGGCTGGATATCCTGCTGGTCTATCTGGCCTTCCGCGCCAATTTCCGGGCGGCGACGGCCTATGAGGAAATAAGCCTCAATATGCTGGAACTTCATGTTGCCCGCGTCTCGGCCAGAGGCAAGCGGCGCGACTGGCGTTTCAATCCGCGCTGGGTGCGTCTCAATATCGAGGAAGACGAGGATTTCGGCATCCGGCGGCTCAGTCTCCAATCTTCCGGGCGGGCGCTCGAAATCGGCAAATTTCTTGCGCCGGTCGAGCGCGAGACCTTTATCCGGTCCTTCCGCCCGGCGCTGATGCAGGCACAGAAAGGCCCGGATTTTCAGACACTTTAAGAAATGTCATATTTCTGTCGGGGAGAATCCGTTATTAAGACGATGTGACATTCGCTTCAGGATCAAAAATGTGGATTAGCCCGCACACTGCCCATATCGGGAGCCAGTTGCTGAAATATGCCACACTCTCGGCGATAACCTCCGCCAAAGCCGCGCCGCACGATCCTGACGGCAGCCTTGCCCGCCTCGGCTCGCTGGAAGTGCGCCTCGCTGTCAGCAAACGGGAGATCCGCAAAGCGCAGAAGCTGCGCTACAAGGTCTTTTTCGAGGAAGGCGGCGCTGTGCCCGACCGCGCTTCGGCACTGGTACGCCGCGACCGCTGCGCCTTTGACAGGATCTGCGACCATCTTCTGGTTATCGACCATTCGGCCAGATCGAAGCGTCTCGGCCTGCCCAAGCCCAAAATCGTCGGCTGCTACCGCCTGTTGCGGCAGGAGGTGGCCGAACGCCACTCGGGCTTTTATTCGGCGCAGGAATTCGACATTGCCCCGCTTCTCGCACGCCATGAAGGCAAGAGGTTCCTGGAACTCGGGCGCTCCTGCGTGCTGCCCGATTACCGTTCCAAGCGCACCATCGAACTCTTGTGGCAGGGCATCGCCGCCTATGTCCGGCACCATAAAATCGATGTGATGATCGGCTGCGCCAGTTTCCCCGGCACCAACATCCTCAAGATCGCGCAAAGCCTGAGCTTTCTCAATCATCAGGCCGGAGCGACCGGCGACTGGCAGGCCTGCGCCCTGCCTGCACGCCATGTCGCCATGAACATTCTGAGCGCCGAGGCCATAGACAACAAAAAGGCGCTGCACAGCCTGCCGCCTCTGATCAAGGCCTATCTGCGCATCGGCGCCATGTTTGCCGACGGCGCCGTCATCGATCATCTGTTCGGCACCACCGACGTGCTGGTCGTTCTGCCTGTATCGCAGATCGATTCCCGCTATATGGATCATTACGGCCTGAGCAACCTGGCCGCCTGAGCCTCAGCGCCCTTCGCCCTGCTCATAAAGCGCACGGATGCCCTCGCGATAGGTGGGATAGGCCAGATCGACGCCCAGCACTTCCCGCAACCTGCGGTTCGAGACACGCTGGTTCTTTGAATAGAAGCTGCGCGCCATCTCGGACATCGGCGCGGTGGCAAAATCGAGCGCGGGCGGCGGATCGATATTCAGCAATTGGGCGGCATAGGCGATCACGTCCTGCGGCGGGGCCGGTTCGTCATCCGCGACATTGAAGATGCCGCCCGGCAGTTCGCTTTCAAAGGCCGCGGCAATGGCCAGCGCGATATCGCCGACATGAATGCGGTTGAACACCTGCCCCGGCTTGATGATGCGCCGCGCCGTGCCCGCCTTCAGATTGACGAGCGCATTCTGTCCCGGCCCGTAAATTCCGGCAAGGCGCAAAATCTGGACGGCTTTGCCGGAGGCCTCGCCCAGTTCCAGCCATTGCCGCTCGACGGCAACCCGCGCGGCGGAGCGCTCCGAATAAGGTTCCGGCGGGGTTGTCTCGTCCACCCAGCCGCCATCCTGATTGCCATAGACGCCGATGGTGGAAAGATAGACGATCCTGCGGGCCGGACCGGCCAGAATCTGCTCGCCATATCTGGCCAGAACAGGATCTTCGCCGCGCGGCGGAACCGAGACAAGCACCAGATCGGCCTCTTTTAGCCGCCTGCCAACCTCTGGCGCATCAAAAAGCACGGCACTGATGCCAACACCCGCCAGATCAGCCAGCTTTTGCGGCTCCCGCACCGTGCCGCTGCAGGAAAAGCGGCTGCCGAAACGGTGCACGAAGGCCTGTGCGGTATAGCCGAGACCGAAGACAAACAGATTCATAATTCATCCTCATCCAGCGCGGCCCATTCGTCGCGCACCTGCGCATCCGGCTCCTGTGTGGCGCGTGCCGCCCGCAACCGCAAGGCCAAATTTCGGTCAAGACGCCCCAGCGCCCAGATCGCCATGGCGCGCACTTCGGCGGCTGCATCCTCAAGATGCGGCATCACAGCATGGCACAATGCCGCATCGCCCGAATTGCCGAGCGCGATCAGCACATTGCGGATGAACCTGTCCCTGCCGATGCGCTTGACCGGACTGCCCGAGAATTTGGCGCGAAAGGCGGCATCGTCAAGCGTGGCAAGCCCGGCAAGATCAGGCGCCAGCAGGTCTTCGCGCGCCGTCAGTTTGATTTCGCGGGCGCTTCTGGCAAATTTGTTCCAGGGACAAGCGGCAAGGCAGGCGTCGCAGCCATAAATGCGGTTGCCCATCGCGGCGCGGAATTCGCGCGCGATCATGCCCTTGTGCTCAATGGTCAGATAGGAAATGCACCGGCGCGCATCAAGCTGATAGGGGGCGGGGAAGGCCTGCGTCGGGCAGGCCTCGACACAGGCCCGGCATGACCCGCAATGATCGTTTTCCCGCGCGTCCGGCGGCAGGTCAAGTGTTGTGAAAATGCTACCCAGAAACAGCCATGAGCCAAAATCCGTCGAGACGAGATTGGTGTGCTTGCCCTGCCAGCCCAGCCCCGCCGCCTCGGCCAGCGGCTTTTCCATCACCGGCGCCGTATCCACGAACACTTTCACGTCGCCGCCCTTTTGCGCAACGAGCCAGCCCGCCAGCAGCTTCAGCCTGCCCTTGACGACATCGTGATAATCGCGGTGGCGCGCATAGACCGAGATATTGCCGCAATCCGGCGGCGGCTCCTGCGCGGATTCGGGGCCATAATTCATCGCCAGCATGATGATGCTTCTGACCTCCGGCCAGAGCACACGCGGATCGGCACGGCGCTCGAAGGTCTCTTCCATCCAGTCCATCGTGCCCTGTGCACCGGTTGCAAGCCAGCTGCCCAGACGCGGCCCGGCCTGCGGAATGGACCCGGGCACCGTGATCCGGCAGGCGTCAAAGCCAAGTTCAAGCGCCTTGGCGAGCAGGCGCGTTTTCAGCCTGTCGGACATGCCGGACATTCACCTGCGCGTGAGCCCGCCCGCAAGCGGGGCGGGAAAGCAGCCGGAACCGGCCTTGCGGACAACGGCGCGTTCAATGGGCGTCGTCCCAGTTCTGCGCGGCGCGGGCATCGACCTGCAAAGGCACGGCAAGCTGGAGCGCCGGATGCGGCGCCTCTTCCATCACGCGGCGCACGACGGGCAGCGTTGCCTCGACCTCGGCGTCCGGCACTTCGAAAATAAGCTCGTCATGGACCTGCAGCAGCATCTGCGCCGAAAGCCTGTGCCGGGCCAGCGCATTATCCATCCGCACCATGGCGCGGCGGATGATGTCGGCGGCGGAGCCCTGAATCGGCGCATTGATGGCGGCGCGCTCGTTGAAAGCGCGCTCCGACGGATTGGGCGAGGTGATGCGCGGATAATGACACCTGCGGCCAAAGATGGTGGTGACAAACCCCTGCTCGCGGCAGGTCTTCTTGGTTGAATCCATATAATCCCGGATTCCCGGGAAGCGCTCGAAATATTTCTTGATATAGGCGCCAGCTTCCTCGCGCGAAATGCCGAGCTGATTGGCAAGACCGAAGGCGGATATGCCGTAGATGATGCCGAAATTGATGGCCTTGGCGCGCCGGCGCACCTCGGACGGCATGCCCGCCACCGGCACACCGAACATTTCCGAGGCAGTCATGGCGTGAATGTCGAGATTCTCGGCGAAAGCCTTCTTCAATTGCGGAATATCGGCAATATGAGCCAGCAATCGGAGTTCGATCTGGCTGTAATCGGCGGAAATAAGCTTATGGCCCGGCGTGGCGACGAAGGCCTTGCGGATTTTGCGGCCCTCTTCGGTGCGCACCGGAATGTTCTGGATATTCGGCTCCGACGAGGAGAGCCGCCCCGTCGTCGTGGCCGCCAGCGCGAAGGACGTATGCACCCGATGCGTCTGCGGATGCACATAGGAGGGGAGCGCGTCCGTATAGGTGGATTTGAGCTTGGCCAGCTGCCGCCAGTCGAGAATGCGCGCAGCCAGCGTATTGCCCTGCTCCGCAAGATCATCGAGCACGCTGGCCGAAGTGGACCACGCGCCGGTCTTGGTCTTGGTGCCGCCCGGAAGACCCATCTTGCCGAAAAGGATGTCGCCAAGTTGCTTGGGAGAGGCAAGATTGAACGATTCGCCCGCCAGTTCCTGCACTTCGGCTTCGAGAGCCGCCATTTTCTGGGCGAATTCGCCCGAAAGCCGCGAGAGGATAGCCCTGTCGATGGAAATGCCGCGCCGCTCCATCCGCGTGAGCACGTCGACAAGCGGACGCTCCAGCGTTTCGTAAACAGTCGTCATATGCTCTGCGGCCAGACGCGGCTTCAGCACGTTCCACAGACGCAGGGTGACATCGGCGTCCTCGGCGGCATATTCGGCAGCCTTCTCCACCGGCACCCGCGCAAAACCGATGAAGCTCTTGCCCGAGCCCGCCACCTCTGAGAATGCAATGGGCTTGTGACCGAGATAAAGCTCGGACAATTCATCCATGCCGTGGCCATTCTTGCCCGCGTCCAGCACATAGGACAGCAGCATCGTGTCGTCGACAGGGCCGACGGCAATGCCGTGCTGTGCGAAAACCAGCGCGTCATATTTCATATTCTGACCGATTTTAAGCACGGCGGGCGATTCCAGCAGCGGCTTGAGCAGATCAAGCGCCTGCCGCACGGGCATCTGCCCCGGCGCGCGCGCGCCGCCGCCAAACAGATCGTCGCTGCCCTCGGATTTATGGCCCAGCGGAATGTAGCAGGCCTTGTTGGCCGCCAGACTCAGCGAAACGCCGACAAGCTCGGCCTGCATGGCGTCAAGCGAGGTCGTCTCCGTGTCGACGGCGCAAATTCCCGCATCGAAAGCCGCCGCGACCCAGCCCTCAAGGGCTTCGGCGCTGCGTATGATTTCATATCGGCTGCGGTCGATGGAACCAGCCAGCGCTGCGGCCCGCCGGGCAGCGGCCAGCGCCGCAGGCGTATCGGCAGCCGCCGCATCCGCGCCTGCCGTGCCGGGAGCGGCACCGGATACCGGACTGGCTTTCGGACTGACCGCAGGCCTGACTGCGGCGATGGCCGAGGGATCGACATGATAGGCCTCCGCCACACGCCGCGTCAGCGTGGTGAATTCCATATCCTTGAGAAAGCTGATCAGCTTGCCCGGCACCGGCTGGCGCGTCGTCAGCTCGGCCAGTTCCGTCTCCAGCGGCACATCGTCCTTCAGCGTCACCAGCTGGCGCGAGAGACGCGCCTTTTCGGCATGTTCAATCAGCGCCTCGCGGCGCTTGGGCTGCCTGATCTCGGCCGCGCGCGCCAGAAGCCCCTCAAGGTCGCCATATTCCCCGATAAGCTGCGCCGCCGTCTTGATGCCGATGCCCGGCACACCGGGAATATTGTCGACAGAATCTCCGGCCAGCGCCTGCACATCGATGACCTTGCCGGGCGGCACGCCGAATTTCTCGACCACCTCCGGCTCGCCGATGCGCCGGTCCTTCATCGGATCATACATCATCACGCCATTGCCGATGAGCTGCATCAGATCCTTGTCGGAGCCGAAAATCAGCACTGTGGCCCCGGCCTCGCGCGCCCGCCTGGCGTAGGTGGCGATGAGATCGTCGGCCTCGAAGCCCTTCTGCTCGATGGCCGGAATGTCAAAAGCGCGGGTTGCCTCGCGGATGAGCGAGAATTGCGGCCGCAGGTCCTCCGGCGGCTCGGGCCGGTGCGCCTTGTACTGATCATAGAGCTGATTGCGGAAGGTCTCGGACGAATGATCGAAGATGACGGCCAGATGCGTGGGCTTTTCGCCTGCGATGCTCTCGCGCAGCATCTTCCACAACATGTTGCAGAAGCCCGCGACCGCGCCGACGGGCAGGCCGTCGGACTTGCGCGTCAGCGGCGGCAGCGCGTGATAGGCGCGGAAAATATAGGAGGAACCATCCACGAGAAAGAGATGGTCCCCGGCTGCGATGGGGCGCGTGTGTTCAGACATGCCTTTGTATAAAGCGCGGCCGGGCGTTTGTCATGCGGCAACAGACTGCGCCCGCTCTGCTTCCTCACAACATGCTGGGCAGCACCCTGTCCGGCGGGCGGTGGCCGTCCATGAAGGTCTTGATATTGACGATCACCTTCTCGCCCATGTCCATGCGGCTCTCGATGGTGGCCGAGCCCATATGCGGCAGCAGCGTCACCTTGCCCGCCTTGGCCAGTTTGGCCAGCTTGGGCGGCACGGCAGGTTCGTGCTCGAACACATCCAGCCCCGCCCCGGCGATCTCGTTGGCTTCCAGCATGCGGATGAGGGCGTTTTCATCGATGATCTCGCCGCGCGCCGTATTGACGATGATGGCGTCGGGCTTGAGATATTTCAGCCGCCGCGCCGAGAGCAGATGATAGGTCGCGGGCGTATGCGGGCAATTGACCGAGACGATATCCATGCGCGCCAGCATCTGGTCGAGCGAATCCCAGTATGTGGCCTCCAACTCCTCCTCGATGGCGGGCAGCACGCGGCGGCGGTTGTGATAATGGATGGAAATGCCGAAAGCCTTGGCGCGGCGGGCCAGAGCCTGGCCGATGCGCCCCATGCCGACGATGCCCAGACGCTTGCCGCTGATGCGGTGGCCGAGCATCCATGTCGGCGACCAGCCGTGCCAGTCGTCGTCGTTGAGCAGACGCGCGCCCTCCACGAGGCGGCGCGCCACGGCCAGAATCAGCGCCATGGTCATGTCGGCGGTGTCGTCGGTCAGCACGCCGGGAGTATTGGTGACCGTGATACCGCGGCGCAGCGCCGAGGTGACGTCGATATTGTCGACGCCATTGCCGAAATTGGCGATGAGCTTCATCTGCTCGCCGGCCTGCGCGATCAGCGCCGAATCAATGCGGTCGGTGACGGTGGGTACAAGCACATCGGCCTGGCGCATGGCCTCCGCGAGTTCGGCCGAGGTCATCGGCTTGTCGGCAAGATTGAGCCGCACGTCGAACAACTCGCGCATCCGGGTCTCGATCATGTCTGGCAATTTGCGTGTCACGATCACGAGTGGCTTTTTCTTGCCCATGCGGGTCTCACTCCTGCAATTTCGAAGGCAGCACGCCCGGACACATCTCGATGGCAGACGGCTGCGAACGCACCATTAACCTGCTATTAACTTCAATGGGGACAGATAGACTGCGGCCTGTTTGCCCCACAGACTTCTGTAACAGAAGAGGCCGCAAAGACAAGCGCAGTCACTGAATTCACGATAGGCTGGCCATGAGACAAAAGAGGTATATGCCGGGCCGGGCCCCTTCAGGCGCTGGCCGCTTGCTGGGACTGCTGATCGTTTTTTTCGCGTTGTTTTCACCCCTTGGGTGGCAGGCTTTCGCCCAATCGGTGGGGTCTGTGTCCGGATTGCCGCTCCCCCGCTATGTCAGCCTCAAATCAGACCGGGTGAACGTGCGCGAAGGCCCCTCGAAAGATCACCCGACAAAATGGATTTACGAGCGCGCCGGACTGCCCGTTGAAATTACGGCGGAGTTCGACACCTGGCGCAAGATCCGCGATTCGGAAGGTGCGGAAGGCTGGGTGCTCCATTCGCTGCTTTCCGGCCGGCGCACCGCGCTGATCATGCCCGGCAAGGTGCCCGGCAATCAGGTTCTCTATGCGCGGCCAGATGCAAAATCAGGCGCCGTGGCGGCGCTGCAGCCCGGCGTCATCGGCAATGTGAAGACCTGCGACGGCAATTGGTGCCACATTTATGGCGATGAATTCGACGGCTACATCCGCCAGAACGACGTCTGGGGCGTCTATCCGGACGAAAAGATCAACTGACCGGCTGCGCCGGGGCTCAGGGCACCGACGCGGCCAATTCGGGATATTACGCGCCAGCGGCAAATGATCTGGGCGCCGGGCTGAGGGCGGTGGCTGCGCCGGCACCGATCTGGAACACGGCAAGTCCGCGTTCGTTCATGCCGTCCGCGCGGAATCGGAACACGCCATCCGCGCCGTTGAACCCCGAGGCATTGGTGAGGATCTGCTGCGAGAAGCGCTGCGCGCCCTGCGTGCGGGCAAGGGCCGCGGCCAGAGACACGGCGTCATAGGCCAGCGAGGCAACGCGCGGCGGCTCCGAACCATAGGTGCCGCGATAGCGCGCCGCAAAGGCGGTGAAGCCGGCATTTTCCGGTGCGGCGAACCATGCGCCCTGAAGGCCGGGCAGCGAGAGAACGCGCGCGTCATTCCACACACCCGTGCCGAGAATCTGAATTTTTCTGGCGGTGAACGGCGCCAGCACGGGCGCCACCGCCGCCATATTGTCGGCCTGTTCCGGCACGAAGACGGTGTCGATCTGATTGCCGAGCGCGGCGACTTTCGCCGCAGCCGCGGCGAGCGTGCCGGTGGAATAGCGCTCGATCGACAGAACACGCAGGTTTTTGCGGGCGGCAAATTGCTGGAATTCGGCCAGCGCCACATTGCCATATTCGCCATCGGGAATGAGTGCGGCAAAGGATTTCTTGCCCTTCGAAGCGGCAAATTCGACAACGCGGTCCACCTGGCTTTCGATGAGGAAGGACAACAGATAGACGCCGGGCTGCGCCACGGTCGAATCGGTCGAGAAGCCGATGACCGGCTTGCCCGCGGCCTTGGCCTGTGCCGCCACCTCGCGCACGTCATTGGCAAACAACGGGCCGATGAACAGTTCCGCGCCTTCGGCAAGCGCGGTCTTAGCGGCGTCGCGGGCGCCCTCGGGCGTGGAATGATCATCCTTGACGAGCAGCGTCAGCTCGTTCGAATTGGCTTCGGTGAGTGCAAGCTCGGCGGCATTGCGCATGGCCGTCCCGATCAGGCTGGGGCCGGAGGCCTGTGTCAGCGGCAGAACCAACGCGACGCGAACCGGGCCGGTGCCGATTGTCGCGGCAGCCGCCGGTTGCGGCTGGGCCGGCTCAGCCGGCTGCGCCTGCATCTGGTCGGAAGGGGAGAGCCCGCCCAACTGGCCGCTGCACCCAGCCGCCATTCCAGCCAGAATCGCCGTGAGCGGCAGGCGCAAGAGTAGGGCACGCCGATGGATAAGTGACAATTGAGGCATAATCCGCTCCAGCTTTTGATGATGCATGGCCCGATCCGGCCATGAATTGGAAGTGATTCATTCTGATGAAATGTTAACCAATTTGCAATCGCATCCGAACAGCTATAAATCTCTACGAGCGGCAGACTTTGCGTCATTTCCAAGGCAGATCACTGATTTTGTTCCGGCTCGGCGTATCCGGCATGCAAATCAGCCGAAAGAGGCCCGCAAAGGGCCTGAATGCCAGCGAGAACATTTCCCGAATAAAAAAATTGGGATAAGACAATCTCATGATCAAAGCTTCGCCGTCCAGACCCGACAGAGCCCTTCCCCGGGCCGCACAATTCACGGCCCTCGGCATAAAGGCCGAGAGCGAACCGCTGGAGCCGGGACTGCATGTGGTGGCGACGCCGATCGGCAATCTCGGCGATATTTCGCTGCGCGCGCTCGGCACGCTGGCGGCCGCCGATGCCGTGCTCGCGGAGGATACCCGCACCACCAAGGTGCTGCTCTCGCATTACGGCATCACAACGCCGCTGATTCCCTATCACGAGCACAATGCGCGCGAGATGCGCCCGCAGATTCTGGCGCGGCTGCAGCGGGGCGAAGCGCTGGCGCTAGTCTCCGACGCGGGGACGCCGCTTGTCTCCGACCCCGGCTTCAAGCTCGTCAGCGATGTGGTCGGCGAAGGCCTGAAGGTCAGCGCCGTGCCGGGGGCTTCGGCTGTTCTGGCGGCGCTGGTCGTGGCCGGCCTGCCGACGGACAGATTCTTTTTCGAGGGGTTTCTGCCGCCCAAGGGCGCGGCGCGGCGGCAACGGATTTCGGCGCTGGGTAAAATTCCGGGCACGCTTGTGTTTTTTGAGAGCCCGCGCCGGGTCGCAGAAACATTGGCCGATCTGGCCGCCGTGCTTGGCGCGCGCGACGGCGTGGTGGCGCGTGAACTGACCAAGCATTTCGAGACGATCCGCCGGGCAAAGCTGCCCGATCTGGCGGCGCAATTTGCCGAAGAGGCCGCACCAAAAGGCGAGATCGTGCTGCTGGTGGGCCCGCCCGGAGACTTCGAATCACAAAGGGAAGGTCAGCCGCTGGACGAACAGCTGGAAGCCGCGCTGCAGACCTATTCCGTCAAGGATGCCGCCACCATCGTCTCGCAGGCCACCGGCCTGCCGCGTCGTCAGGTTTATGCAAGGGCTGTCGAACTTCATGCCGCCCGCAAGTAAACAACGCGCCCGCCAGTTCGGGCAATGGGCGGAACTGACCGCCTGCATCCTGCTCATGCTGAAGGGCTATCGGATTCTGGCGCGCAACCTGCGCGTCAAGGGCGGCGAGATTGACATTGTCGCGCAGCGCGCCGGCACAATCGCCATCATCGAGGTCAAGGCCCGCCCCTCGTGGGATCTGGCCAGCACCGCCATAAGCCCGCAGAAAGTCCGCCGCTTATCCACCGCGGCACGGGTATGGCTGTCGCGAAACCGCTGGGCGGCGCAAGCAACATTGCGCGGCGACGCCGTTTTTGTTGTACCCTTCCGTCTGCCGCGCCATCTGATAGCCGCCTACGAACTCGCTTTATGAAATAACAAGGAACAGCCATGCCCCTTCGTGTCGCCGTCCAGATGGACCCAATCCAGAATATCAACATCGCCGGAGATTCGAGTTTCGCCCTGCTACTCGAAGCACAGGCCCGCGGCCATGAATTGTTTTATTACACGCCGGACAAGCTCTCGATGCGCAGCGGCGTTGTCTGGGCGCCGGTGCAGGCGCTTTCAGTGCGCGACGAAAAAGGCAATCACTTCACGCTCGGCGAGCCTGTCGTGACCGATCTATCGCATATGGATGTGATCCTGCTGCGGCAGGACCCGCCGTTCGATCTCGCCTATATCACCAGCACGCATATATTGGAGCGCCTGCACGGCCGGGTTCTGGTGGTCAACAATCCGCTCGAAGTGCGCAATGCGCCCGAAAAGCTGTTCGTGATGGATTTTCCGCAACTGATGCCGCCGACACTCATCACCCGCGACCGGGCCGCCATTGAGGATTTCCGCGCCGAATATGGCGACGTGGTGATGAAGCCGCTTTACGGCAATGGCGGCGCCGCTGTGTTCAAAGTGGCGGAAAAGGACCCGAATTTCGGCTCACTGTTCGATCTTTTCAGCCAGATGATGCGTGAACCTTGGGTGGTGCAGCGCTTCCTGCCGCAGGTGAGGGAGGGCGACAAGCGCATCATTCTGGTCGACGGCGAAGCTGCGGGCGCAGTCAACCGCGTGCCGGCGGAAAACGACATCCGCTCCAACATGGTGCGCGGCGGCGCGGCGCAGCCGACCGACCTGAGCGCGCGGGAACTGGAAATCTGCCGCACCATCGGGCCGGAGCTGAAGCGGCGCGGGCTTATCTTTGTCGGCATCGATGTCATCGACGGGCATCTGACCGAGATCAATGTCACCTCGCCCACGGGCCTGCGCGCCATCAAGCGACTTGGCGGGCCCGATATTGCCGCGCAGATATGGGACGTGCTGGAAGCCAAACGCAAGGCCGCCTGATGAACCGGATCGCCGCACCGCGCAGCCACGATTATCTTTTCGACAGGCAGGCTCTCGCCGCAGAAATCGCGGCGCTGCGCACGCACCATGCCGATCAGGGGGAATTCCGCAAGGCGGTGGTCGAGCGGCTTGCCCATGCGCTGACCAGCGGTATCGCGCAGATCCGGCAATGGTTCGAGGAGGACGGCAAGGGCCTCGCCTGCACGCAGCGCATCTGCCGTCTCGAAGACGAACTCATCATCGCCATTCATGATTATGTGACCCGGCATGTCTATCCGCTCGAGAACGCCAGTTCATCCGAGCGCCTCGCCATAGTGGCGGTGGGCGGCTACGGCCGCGGCACGCTGGCGCCGTTCAGCGATATCGATCTGCTGTTTCTGCTGCCCTATAAGCAGACGCCCTGGGGCGAGAGCGTGGTTGAAGCCATGCTCTACGTGCTGTGGGATCTCAAGCAGAAAGTGGGCCACGCCACCCGCTCCATCGACGAATGCCTGCGTCAGGCCAAGGCCGACATGACAATCCGCACCAGCGTGCTGGAAGCCCGGTTCATTCACGGCGACGAGGCCTTGTTCACCGAATTGCAGCAGCGCTTCATGGCTGAAATCGTCGATGCGGGCGCGAAGGAATTTGTCGCCGCCAAGCTCTCGGAGCGCGAGGCGCGCGTGCGCCGGGCCGGCCAGTCCCGCTATCTCGTCGAGCCGAATGTCAAGGAAGGCAAGGGCGGACTGCGCGATCTCAACACGCTGTTCTGGATTTCGAAATATTTCTACAAGGTGGCCGATGTGCGCGAACTCGTTGCCGCCGGTCTGTTCACCCCCGCGGAACTGCGGCTCTTCCGCCGCTGCGAGGAATTTCTGTGGCGCGTGCGCTGCCATCTGCATTTCATCACCCGGCGGGCGGAGGAGCGGCTCAGCTTCGACCTGCAGCGCATCATCGCCGAAAAGCTCGGATACCGCGCCCATGCCGGGCTGAGCGGCGTCGAACGTTTCATGAAGCATTATTTCCTCATCGCCAAGGATGTAGGCGATCTCACCAACATCGTCTGCGCGGCGCTGGAGGAAAAGCAGGCCAAGCCGCGCGCCATGCTGGACAGGCTGGTCACGCGCTTTCGCCGCCGCACCACGCTGGCGGGCACGAACGATTTTGCTGTCGAGACAGACCGCATCACGGTGGCGCGGCCGGATGTGTTTGAAACCAATCCGGTCAATCTCATCAAGCTCTACTGGCTCGCCGAGCGCAATTCGCTGGCCATCCACCCGGACGCCACACGCCTCGTGACCTTGTCTCTGAAGCGGATCGACGCCGATCTGCGCAACAATACCGAAGCCAACCGGCTGTTTCTTGATATTCTGACGTCAAAGCGCGCACCGGAGGTTGTCCTGCGCCGCATGAACGAGGCAGGCGTTCTGGGCCGGTTCATTCCGGATTTTGGCCGCGTCGTCGCGATGATGCAGTTCAACATGTACCATCATTACACGGTGGACGAGCATCTGCTGCGCACGGTGGGCATTCTCTCGGAAATTGACTCGGGACGCCTCAAGGACGACCACCCCATCTCCAGCGAAATCATAGCCGGCATCGCCAACCGGACGGTGATCTATGTGGCGGCGTTCCTGCATGATATTGCCAAGGGCCGCGACGAGGATCACTCCGTCGCCGGAGCCCGGGTTGCCCGCACCTTGTGTCCGCGCCTCGGCCTCAGCGAAGCGGAAACCGAAACCGTGGCCTGGCTGGTGCAGGAACATCTGGTCATGTCCAACACAGCGCAAAGCCGCGATCTTTCAGACCCGCGCACGATCGAGACCTTCGCCAGCACGGTGCAGACGCTGGAGCGGCTCAAGCTCCTGCTGATCCTCACCGTCTGCGACATCCGCGCGGTGGGCCCCGGTGTCTGGAACGGCTGGAAGGGCCAGCTCCTGCGCTCGCTTTACTGGGAAACGGAAGTGGTGCTCAGCGGCGGGCATTCCGCTGTCGACCGGCGCAGCCGCGTGGCGCAGATGCAGCAGCAATTGCACGATGCGCTGCCCACCTGGTCCGATCCGGAATTTGAAGCCTATGCCGCGCGCCATTATCCGGCCTACTGGCTCAAGGTCGATCTGGAACGCAAGATCCGCCATGCCGAGCTTCTGCGCCTGTCCGCGGTCGAAATGCGGTCGCTGATGACGGAATACCGCACCGACGCATTCAAGGGCGTCACCGAACTCACGGTGCTCGCGCCCGACCACCCCCGCCTGCTATCGGTGATCGCGGGCGCCTGTGCCGCATCCGGCGCCAATATTGTCGATGCGCAGATTTTCACCACGACGGACGGTCTCGCCCTCGACACGATCTTCATGTCGCGCGCCTTCGAGCGCGAGGAGGATGAACTGCGCCGGGCGGAGCGCGTGGCTCAGGGCATCGAAAAGGCTCTGCGCGGCGAAATCCGCCTCGGCCCGCTGCTCGACAGCAAGAAGACGGCGCACCGGGCGCGCGCCGAGACCTTCCGCCTCGCGCCGGAAGTGGTGCTCGACAACAATCTCTCCAACCGCTATTCGGTGCTGGAAGTCTCCGGGCTCGACCGCCCGGGCCTGCTCTACGACCTGACCGCCGCCATTTCCCGGCTTAATCTCAATATCGGCTCGGCCCATGTCGCCACTTTCGGCGAAAAAGCCGTGGACGTGTTTTATGTCACCGATCTCACCGGCGCGAAAATCACCAATCCCGGACGCCAGACGGCGGTCAAGCGCCATCTGCGCGAAGCCTTCCAGGCAAAATAGCGCTGAATGCGTCTTGATTTTTGCCGCATGAGAACTGATATCCAGCGCTCGAAACGGCACAACCACCAACCTATGAAACTGAGTTCCGCATGACCCAGCAAGAAGAACAGAATAATCAGGATACACCGGAAAATTCGGTTCCCGAGGCCAATTCGGCGGCTCCGGCCCCTGAGGCCGTGATCACCGCCCTGAACGCGGAGAACGCCAGCCTCAAGGACAGGCTGCTGCGCACGCTCGCCGATATGGAGAACATGCGCCGGCGCACAGAGCGCGAGGTGGCGGACGCAAAAGCCTATGCCGTTACCAGCTTTGCCCGCGACATGCTCAATGCCGCCGACAATATCCGCCGCGCCATCGAATCTGTCCCGCCCGCCGACAGGGAGAAGGCAGAAGGCGCGTTCAAGGCCCTAATCGAGGGCGTGGAACTGACCGAACGCGATCTTCTCGCCACGCTTGGCCGGTTCGGTGTCAGGAAACTTGAGCCGCAGGGTGCGAAATTCGACCCGAACATGCATCAGGCCATGTTTGAAATTCCAAATGCAGAGGTGCCAAGCGGCACTGTGCTTCAGGTTGTCCAGACCGGCTATTCCATCGGCGAGCGCGTGTTGCGACCGGCCATGGTCGGCGTCTCCAAGGGCGGTCCGAAAGCGGCCAGCGAAGCCACGGGCGAAACAGCCAACTGATTTCAGTTCCGCAGCCTGCCGTGATAAGGTGTGCGTTTCCTGCACAAGGAGACGCGCATGGATTATCATGGCAAATTTGGCTGGAATGAACTTATCGCGCCCGATATCGAGGCGGCCAAGAAGTTTTATGCCGCGCTTCTGGGCTGGGCCTATGAGGGCATGACCCTGCCGGAAGGCGGCACCTATTGGGTCGCCAGCAAGGATTCTGTGCCTTGCGCCGGCCTTGTCGCAGCCGCAGACATCAAGCCGGAGCAGACCGAGCCTTTCTGGCTGCCCTACATCATGGTCGATAATGTCGATGCAAGCCTCGCGGGCGTCGAAGTGAACGGCGGTTCGATCACGCGCCCGGCATGGGACGTTCCGGGCATCGGGCGCATCGGCTTTTGCCGCGATTCGACCGGCGCCGGCTTTGCGCTCATGACGCCTGTGCCGCGCGCGTAACGCGGCGCAGCGTCAGGTTGATCCTCCCGCCCTTTTCAAGCAGGGTGGAGGTTGCGGGCAGGATACGGTCAACCCCATGAAAGCAGAGGCGGGAGGCCCCGCCGATGACGATCACATCGCCCGAACTGAGCCGGACGGAGCGCGTGGGATCATTGCGCCGTTCGCCGCCATAGCGAAAGACGCAGGTATCGCCGAGCGAAACCGACACAACCGGCGCGGCCAGTTCGTCCTCGTCGCGGTCCTGATGCAGGCCCATGCGCGCGGAAGGCTCGTAGAAATTAATCAGGCAGGCCTCGGGCGGGAGGGCATAATCCGTGACCTGCCGCCACAGATCCAGCAATGCGCCGGGAACCGGCGGCCAGGGCCCGCCCGTATCGGGATGATGCGGCTGGTAGCGATAGGACACCTCGTCGGATACCCAGCCCAACGGCCCGCAATTACTCATGCGTACGGAGAACGGTTTGCCGGTGCGCGGCATCCGGGGCACGAACAGCGGCGCGGCGCGGACGATGTCGCGCACCTCAGCGACAAGGCTCTCCTGCGCGGCGCGCGGCAGCAGGGCAGGGTAATAGGCAAGGCCGGGTTGTAGCTCGATCATCAGGCATATCTAAGCACAGCGCGCCAAAATTCCAGTTCAGGTTCCGCGCGGCTTGGCCCGCATGGTGGGCAGCGCCTCCGCCGGATTATCAGGCCAGACATGGCGCGGATAACGCCCCTTCATTTCGGTTCTGACCGCCGCCCATGAACCCTTCCAGAAGCCCGGCAGATCCCGCGTGATCTGTATCGGCCGGTGCGCCGGCGAAAGAAGATGCAGGGTCAGCGGCACGCGCCCGCGCGCCAGCGCCGGGTGATCCCTGAGGCCGAAGAGTTCCTGCACGCGTATGGCCAGCACCGGCCCGCCTTCGGCCTCATAGTCCAGCGCGATCTGCGAGCCGGTGGGCGCGGTAAAATGAGCAGGCGCCTCCTCATCGAGCCTACGGCGAAGTTCCCAGGAGAGACACGCGGACAAGGCCTCGTAAACATCGTCGGCGCCGATCTGGCTGACCGCCGTCTTGCCGATGATATGCGGGGCGAGCCATCCGGCGATGGAGCGCCGGAGGGCCTCGTCCGACATATCCGGCCAGGACGGATCGTCGCTCTCGGCGCGGCGCAAAAATTCAACGCGGTGGCGCAATTGCTGGCTGGCCTTGCTCCAGGGCAGGGCATCCAGACCTATGCGGGCTATGCCCTCTGCCAGAAGCACCGCAGCGGCTTCGTCGGGCTTGATCGGCAACGGCTGTTCCTTGAAGGTCAGCGCGCCGATGCGCAGGCTGCGGCGCGCCCGCAAGGCCCGGGCATTGGTATCAAAAACCACTTCATCCAGCATTTGCGGGCCGATCTGGGCAAAGATGTCGTCCTGCGAGACCGGAGCAGCAAGAACGATGCGGCTCGCCGCTGCGCGGCCGACGATCTCGCCGATTGCCAGAAAGGGTTCGCGCGCCAGCGCCTCGGCGGGATCAAGCAACCCGGCGCGGCCATTGACCATGAGATATTCCCCCGGCTTGCCGCGCGCCCGGGCAATGCGGTCCGGAAAGGCGAGCGCCAGCCAGCGGCCGGCCTCGTGCACGTCGCCGGGCAGTTGTGCGCCGCCCGCCTGACGCGCCCAGCCGCGCGCCATGCGCCGGGCTTCCTCGGCGCGGGGGCTGCGATCGCGGCGGAAACCGACCAGGCGCTGCGTGAGGTCGGCGCTGTCGCCGCCCAGACCACGCTCAGTGACGAGAACAGCAATCTCGGCCGCAAGCACGGCGCCATCCCGCTCCGCCGCGCCAAGCACCATGGCGGCCAGACGCGGCGGCAGCGGCAGGTTCCTGATTTTCCGGCCCGACTCCGTCAGACGTCCATCGGCATCAAGCGCGCCGATATTCGTCAGCAGGGCTTTGGCTTCACGCAGGGCGGCAGCGGGCGGCGGGTCAAGCCACGGCAGCATGGCCGGTTCCGCGCCCCAGAAGGTGATGTCCAGCAGCAGGCCGGCAAGGTCCGCGCTCAGAATTTCCGGCTGGGAAAAGGGCTCAAGCGCCCCATTGCCGGCCTCTTCCCACAAACGGTAGCACACGCCCGGTTCGGTGCGCCCGGCGCGGCCCCGCCGCTGATCGGCGGAAGCGCGCGAGGCCCGCCGTGTTTCCAGCCGCGTGAGACCGAGATCGGGCTCGAAACGCGGCACGCGGGCAAAACCGCTGTCAACGACGATACGCACGCCATCTATGGTGAGCGAGGTTTCAGCAATCGACGTGGCAATGACGATCTTGCGGCGCCCCGGGAGCGTCGGCGCAATGGCGCGGCGCTGCAATGCACGGTCCAGCGCGCCGTAGAGCGGCACCACATCCACGGCGGAATCCCTGATCCGGTCTTCGAGAATTCTGACCAGACGCACAATCTCGCCCTGCCCCGGCATGAACACGAGCATGGACCCCGGTTCCTCGGCCAGCGCGGCCAGCACGACACGGGCAACCTGCTCCTCAAGCCGCGCATGCGGATCATAACCCTTGTAAATGGTGGTCACCGGATAAGCGCGCCCCTGCGATTGCAGCACGGGCGCATCCGCCAGAAGCGCGGCGACCCGCGCCCCATCCAGCGTCGCCGACATGACCAGAATGCGCAACTCCTCACGCAGGCCGGACTGGGCGTCGAGCGCCAGCGCCAGACCGAGATCGGCATCGAGCGAGCGCTCGTGAAATTCGTCAAAAATCACACAGGACACGCCCGTCAGCGCCGGATCATCGAGAATCATCCGCGTGAAGACGCCTTCCGTCACCACTTCGATGCGTGTCGCCGCCGAAACATGCGTCTCCATGCGCACCCGCAGGCCGACCGTTGCGCCCAGAGCCTCGTTGCGGGTTTCGGCCATGCGCTCGGCTGCGGCGCGCGCGGCAAGCCGGCGCGGCTCCAGCATGAGGATCTTGCCGGAGCACCAGGGTGCATCGAGAAGCGCCAGCGGCGCGCGCGTGGTCTTGCCCGCGCCCGGCGGCGCCACAAGCACGGCGCGCGTGCCCTGCGCCAGCGCCGATTGCAGCGCCGGAAGCACATCGTCGATAGGAAGCGGAGACATCGCAAACACAAAAGACATATGGCTTAAGCCGGACATGAGAGCAAGCCGCACTGCCGCCGCGCGCTGCGCTGCGCGTTTTTCCGCCCGGTACGATTGACAAAGCCCCTGTCTTTATGAACACTATGGAACGTTCCAAGTCGCAAGGCAGATGCCTTGACCGCGGAATTAAACAGAATCTGGCCAAACCAGAACTCAGGGCGGATCGCTAAGGACGGTTAAAAATGGCTGCCGCAGGCAGGGGGGATAATCGCGCCACCATCATCGATATCGCCCGCATTGCAGGCGTATCAAAATCGACTGTGTCGCTGGTTCTGAAAAACTCTCCCATGGTCAAGGACGAGACGCGCGCGCGGGTCGAAGCTGCGATGGCGCAAGTCGGCTATGTCTATAACCGGGCAGCGGCCAACCTGCGCATGGCGCGCTCGAATTTTGTCGGCATGATCATTTCCGACCTGATGAACTCCTTCTTTTCGGAACTGGCCGTCGGCATTGAAGAGGCGCTCTATCGCGCCGGCTACGTGCCTATTCTGGCCAATACCAACGAAGATCCCGTGCGCGAGGCCCGCGTTCTGCAATCCATGCAGGAACAGGGCGTTGCCGGAATCATCATTTCTCCAACGGGCCTCTCGGATGCGGAAACCCTGTCGGACTTCCGGACCAGCCGCATTCCCATCGTCACCATGGCCCGGCGTCTGCACGGGGCGCATTTTGCCTATGTCGGACAGGACAATGTCTCCGGCGCGGCGCAGGCGGCGCGTCACCTGATTTCACTGGGACATCGCACCATCGCCTATCTGGGCGGTGCATCATCCGTGGCGACCCAGCGCGAACGCCTGCAAGGCTATCGTCAGGCGCTGCTGGAGGCAGGCTTGTCTTTCGATCCCGGACTGGTGTTTGAATCCATGCCGACGCGCGGTGGCGGACAGGAAGCGGCCCGCGCCATGCTGGCCAGCCGCCCCGATGCCAGCGCCGCGCTCTGCTTCAACGACATGGTGGCCTTCGGCGCCATTCATACGCTTTCGGACAACGGCATCGAGACCGGACGCCAGTTTTCGATCATTGGCTTCGATAATATCGCGGAGAGCGAATTTCATCGCCCGCCACTGACCACGGTCACGGCCCATACACGCATCATGGGCGAACATGGCGCGCAAATTCTCCTCGCCATGATCGAGCAGCCGGATCTGCCCATCGAAATCCTGATCGAACCGAGCCAACTCATCGAGCGGGAATCCTGCGGCCCCTTTCTGCACGTCGAGCCAAACACATGATACGGCACATCGTCCTGGTCAAATTCCGCGCGGATCTTCCCTCAAAGGAGCGACTGAGCATTTTTGCCCAGCTTGCGGCGCTGGACGGTGTCGTGCCGGGCATGCTGGATTTCCATGCCGGTGAAAATTGCAGCCCGGAACATCTGGGCCGCGGCTATACGCATGGTTTTTCCATTGATTTCAGGGACGAGACGGCGCGCGACGCCTATCTGATCCATCCCGATCACAGGGCGGCTGGCGCGCGGCTGGTGGCGGCCTGCGCCGGAGGGGTCGACGACATTCTGGTGTTCGATCTCGAATTGTGAGCGCGGCATCTGACTCAGGGTTTTGTTGCTGCCGCAATCGTCAGCGATTCAACGGAAATTGATTCACAAAATCTCATAAAATTATCAATGACTCTGCGGAAATTTATCGGGAAATTGCGGCGGCATGGCAAATTCATGAGTCAATCCGGTAACTTGAGCGTGCGCGAGCCTTCGCAAAAGCGGGCCGCCCGACCGGTGCACAAAATCCGCAAATCATTGAGAAGATTCAATGAAATTCTCAATGACTCTGCGGCAGTTTATTGGCAATTTGCGGATAAATTCAAGTTGACTCAAGGTTTCATGAGTCAATTCCATAACTTATGGAATCAGGGCTCCGTCCGGGTCGAAATTAAAGCCGGAGGCTCAGGCTTTCTTGCGCAGACGCACGATCACTTCGATGCGCGCCACTTCCATGCCCTCGGGCACATCCGGAAGGCGGCTGATATCCACCTGCGAAGGCGAGATATCGATCAGTTCGTTCGAATGTTCCAGCAGGAAATGGTGGTGATCCTTGGTGTTGGTGTCGAAATAGGTTTTCGAGCCTTCGATAGCCACTTCGCGCAGCAGGCCGGCCTCGGTAAACTGGTGCAGGGTGTTGTAGACCGTGGCCAGTGAAATGGCGACCCGCGAAGAATTGGCCTCTTCGAACAGATTTTCGGCCGTGAGATGGCGCGCGCCCTTGGCAAACAGCAGCCAGCCCAGAGCCACGCGCTGGCGCGTGGGGCGCAAACCGGCCTTGCGCAGCTTGTTGCGCAATTCATGCACCGGACACCCCAGCATAGAGTCGCGCATCGGCAAAGGTTTTGCCGCAGTGCCTGTCCGATTGCCTGATCCGAAAGCGGATATCGCCATTCCAATTGCCCTGAAAACTGAATTACAGCTTTAATATAGGTGACATCGGGTCAAACATGCAACTTTTTGATTGGGCAAATGCGACATCCGGACTTGCAATCTTGTCCGTTTGGCGGCAGTTACCAGCTTTCAGGCTGCACCGGCCTGTGTTAATCATGCGTGAAGAGCAAACCTTTTCCGTTTGCGACAAACAAGACCAAAGGATTGTGACGCCATGAGCGAGCGCCGCTCCCATTACGAATATGAAGACCTGCTGCAATGCGGGCGCGGTGAACTCTTCGGAGCCGGAAACGCGCAACTGCCGCTGCCGCCCATGCTGATGTTCGATCGTATCGCCGAAATCACCGAGACCGGCGGCGCGCATGGCAAGGGCTTCATCAAGGCTGAACTCAATGTCACGCCGAACCTCTGGTTTTTTGGCTGCCATTTTCAGGGCGACCCCGTCATGCCGGGTTGTCTGGGGCTGGACGCGCTCTGGCAGATGTGCGGCTTCTTCCTCGGCTGGCTGGGCTCGCCGGGACGCGGCCGTGCGCTTGGCGTGGGCGAAGTGAAATTCATCGATCAGGTTCTGCCCAGCGTGAAAAAGGTCGTCTATGGCGTCGATCTCAAGCGCGTTTTCCGTGGCAAACTGGTTCTTGGCATTGCAGACGGCTGGCTGGAAGCCGACGGCAAGCGCATTTATGAAGCCAAGGATCTGCGCGTCGGCCTGTTCAAGCCGGAAGCCTGATCCCCTTCGAGGAGAAAAACATGAGACGTGTCGTCGTCACCGGAATGGGGATTGTATCCTCGATCGGCAATAACACGATTGAAGTGCTGGATTCGCTGATTCAGGGCAGGTCGGGCATATCGCGCGCAGAGAAATATGCGGAACTCGGATTCCGCAGCCAGGTTCAGGGCGCACCGACTCTTGATCCCTCCACCATTCTCGACCGCCGCGCCATGCGTTTTCATGCCATGGGCACGGCCTGGAATCATGTGGCGATGGATCAGGCCATTCTGGATGCGGGCCTTGAGGAAAAGGACATTTCCAACGAGCGCACCGGCATTATCATGGGTTCTGGCGGCCCTTCGGCCAAGACTCTGGTCGAATCCGCCGATATTGCCCGCAAATCCGGCCCCAAGCGCGTCGGCCCCTTCGCCGTGCCCAAATCCATGTCGTCCACGGCCTCGGCCACCTTGGCCACGTGGTTCAAGATCAAGGGCGTCAATTATTCCATCTCCTCGGCCTGCGCCACATCCAACCATTGCATTGGCAATGCGGCGGAGATGATCCAGTACGGCAAGCAGGATGTCATGTTCGCCGGCGGCTGCGAGGAACTGGACTGGACCATGTCGGTGCTGTTCGACGCCATGACTGCAATGTCGTCCAATTTCAACGACACGCCTTCGGTGGCCTCGCGCGCCTATGACAAGAACCGCGACGGGTTCGTCATTGCCGGCGGCGCCGGCGTGCTCGTGCTGGAAGAACTGGAACATGCCCGGGCGCGCGGCGCCAAGATCTATGCCGAAATCATCGGCTATGGCGCGACGTCCGACGGTTATGACATGGTTGCGCCTTCGGGAGAGGGCGCCGTACGCTGCATGCGCATGGCGCTGAACGGATATGACGGCAAGGTGGATTACATCAATCCGCATGCCACCTCGACACCCGTCGGCGACGTCAAGGAAATCGAAGCCATCCGCGAGGTGTTCGGCCCCGGCGACCGCTGCCCGCCGATTTCGGCCACCAAGTCGCTCACCGGCCATTCGCTCGGCGCGACCGGGGTGCAGGAGGCGATCTATTCCCTGCTGATGATGCAGAACAATTTCATCTGCGCCAGCGCCCATATCGACGAACTCGATCCGGCGTTCGAGGACATGAACATCATCCGCAAGCGGATCGACAATGCGAAACTGGGGACGGTTCTGTCCAATTCCTTCGGCTTTGGCGGCACAAACGCCACGCTGCTCTTCAAACATATGGACGCATGATGACGCAGGGATTGATGCACGGAAAGCGCGGCCTCATCATGGGTGTCGCCAATAGCCATTCGATCGCCTGGGGCATCGCCAAAGCTCTGCATGAACAGGGCGCGGATCTGGCCTTCACCTTTCAGGGTGAGGCTCTGGGCAAGCGGGTCAAACCGCTGGCGGAATCGGTGGGCTCGAACTTTCTGCTCCCCTGCGATGTCGAGGATATTGCCTCTGTGGACGCCGTATTCGCGGCCCTGCAGGAAAAATGGGGCACAATCGACTTTCTCGTCCATGCCATAGGCTTTTCAGACAAGAACGAGTTGAAAGGCCGCTATGTCGACAATACGACGCGCGAGAATTTCTCGCGCACAATGGTCATCTCCTGCTTCTCTTTCACGGAACTGGCCCAGCGCGCCGCCAGAATGATGCCGCACGGCGGATCGCTCCTGACGCTCACCTATGGCGGTTCGACCCGCGTCATGCCCAATTACAACGTCATGGGCATTGCCAAGGCAGCATTAGAGGCAAGCGTGCGCTATCTGGCGGGCGACCTCGGCCCGCAGAATATCCGCGTCAACGCCATTTCGGCTGGTCCGGTGCGTACTCTGGCAGGCGCAGGCATCAATGACGCCCGGTTCATGTATAATTTCCAGAAAGCCCATGCGCCGCTGCGCCGTTCCATCACCATCGAGGATGTCGGCGGCTCGGCGCTCTACCTGCTGTCCGATCTCGCCAATGGCGTCACTGGCGAGATTCATTTCGTCGACAGCGGCTATAACATCATTTCCATGCCTCATCCGGAAGACCTGCGCGGCGGACAGGCTGATTCCGACGAATAGCCGGTGCCCTGGCTGTTGCGACGCGCATCCGTCCGGACCAAGACGTTTCGCGACAGAGCCCTGCGGAAGAGAAAAGCGATAAAATTTGCCGATCTCGCCGGATGGACGCGAAGTATAGATGGTTTTGTTTAAATATTGTTGTGAGTTTTGACGTAGGACATGATGTTACTGCCGCACCGGCAATAATGATCAGGACAGGCAATGTCGTCTCCCAGCATGTCACATTATTCGAGACAAGTGTCTGCGAAGGCCTGTGACACCCGCCTCAAATGGCCAGCCGTCCTGACGGGGCTGGCGCTGTGGTTCGTGATAAATTGGCCGCTGGTGCGCAGCGTCTGGGAAGCCAACAATTTCCGTGATACCGACGATGCCATGCGCCTTGTCGAGATGCGCGATTTCCTGAACGGGCAGAACTGGTTCGACATGACCCAATGGCGGATGGACCCGCCGTTGGGCGTACAGATGCACTGGTCCCGTCTGCTGGATGTGCCGCTGGCCGCTATCTATTATATTTTCCGCCTCGGTTTTGACGCAGATCACGCCGAGCGCCTGATGCGCATCACCGCACCGGCCTTGCTCTTCACGGCCATGCTGGCACTGATGCTGCGCATTGGCTGGCGCCTGTTCGGCAGGGAAGGCGCCCTCATCTCCGCGCTTCTGACGATCTTGTCACCGGCTGTCGGGGTGTTCCTGCCGGGCGCGATCGACCACCACGGGCTGCAATGCGTCATGACGCTGGGCATGATCGCGCTCACGCTCGAGGCCGCAAGCAGCAATGTCTGGCATGGCGCCGCGCTGGCCGCTTTCACGGCTGCTGTGTCCCTGCAGATTTCCCTTGAGACATTGCCTTTCGTTGTCACGATGATCGCCATATTTGCCGTGCTGGCCAGTGTGCGCGGCGCTCCATTCGCGGCGCATCTGAACGCATTTGCCATCAGTCTGGCGGTCTCGATGATGGCGCTGATGCTTCTGACCATCAGACCCGCGGAATATGACGCGGTGTTTTACGATGCGTTTTCAGCGGCCCATGTCAGCGCGGCCTTGATCGGCGGGGCCGGACTGCTGCTGTTCTCCGCGCTCCTGCCGCGCTTAACGGAGCTGCGCATGCGGATCATCGCGCTGGCGCTGTGCGGCGGCACGGCCATTGCAATCATCCTGCTGCTGTTTCCCGGCTTTCTGCGCGAGCCGATGAACGATGTGCCGGCTCTGATGCGCGAACATTGGCTGGATCACGTTCAGGAAGGGCAATCGCTGCTCAGCAGCCTGCGCGCCCATCCGGCAGAAATCCTGCCGCCGGCCATATCCTTCGTGCTCTGCACATTGGCTCTGCTGGCAGCCGGATGGAAGAGCCGGGGCGCGGATCGCGAGAGCTGGTTCATGCTCGCGGGTTTCGCGCTTATGGGGGATCTGTTCACCGTCTGGCAATTGCGCGTCGGACCGATAGCCGCTCCTGTAATGCAGTTTGGTATAAGCTGGACCTTCATCACTGCAATAGCCTGGGCGGAAAAGCGGCAGGGCTACCTCGTCAAACTGGTTCCGCTGCTTGTTGTGGTGCCCTTCCTGGGCACGCTCTGGAGCATGGCTCTGCAGCGCGATGACAATGCGGGCGAGCAGAATTCGGCAACGGCGAATGAATGCGGCGCGTCCTCCGCCTTTACGGCGCTGCGCGAACTGCCGAAGGGAACCATTCTCAGCTTCGTGGATGCAGGCTCGAATATTCTGGCCCTCACCGACCACAAGACGGTCACTGGCCCCTACCACCGCGATATTCACGGCATGACCCTCGCCATCAGGACATGGCGCGCGTCCCCCGATCAGGCTGGTGTCTTCGCGCGTAAAACCGGAGCGACCTATCTGGCCTTTTGCGAAAGAAGCCCCGAAATCCAATATCGGAAATCTGTGAAGGGCAGCCTCGCCGAAGCTTTGACGGCGGGCGATATTCCCTCCTGGCTTGATCCGATTGTCTTGCCGGACACGCCGTTCAAGGTATTTCGTATCCGCTAAAGCCCTGTCTGAGACGATTAAGACGGCCCGGCCGCGAGAAATGCGCGCGGAACCCTTGGCATTGCGGCCACAAATCGTTTATGCGAAAGCAACCAACCGCCAGAGTTTTCGCAATGACAGAGTCCAAAGATTATTCGCCTTCGCTGTTCCTGCCGCAGACTGAATTTCCCATGCGCGCGGGCCTGCCGAAAAAAGAACCGGAGATTCTGGAACGCTGGGCGAAAATCGGCCTCTATGAAAAATTGCGCGCCAGTGCCGCGGCCCGGCCGAAATTCGTCCTGCATGACGGCCCGCCTTATGCCAACGGCAATATTCATATCGGCCACGCGCTGAACAAGATCCTCAAGGATGTTGTCACCCGCTCGCAGCAGATGATGGGCAAGGATTCGAACTATGTGCCGGGCTGGGACTGCCACGGCCTGCCGATCGAATGGAAGATCGAAGAGGAATACCGCGCCAAGGGCCTGAACAAGGACGATGTGGACGTGGTCGAATTCCGCCGTCAGTGCCGCGCCTTCGCGCAAAAATGGGTGGATATCCAGCGCGAGGAATTCAAGCGTCTCGGCATCACCGGCGACTGGGATCATCCCTACCTGACCATGACCTTTCCCGCAGAGGCGCAGATTGCCCGCGAAATCATGAAATTCGCGGCCAATGGCCTGCTCTATCGTGGCTCCAAGCCGGTGATGTGGTCTGTGGCGGAAAAGACCGCTCTGGCCGAGGCCGAAGTGGAATATGAGGACCACACGTCCGATACGGTCTTTGTGACGTTTCCGGTGAAGAGCGACAGCCAATCGCTGCATGGCGCGCGCATCGTCATCTGGACAACAACGCCCTGGACCATCCCCGGCAACCGCGCGATATCCTATTCGCACAGAATTTCCTATGGCCTTTACCGCGTTACAGCCGCGCCGGAGAACAACTGGGCCAAGGTCGGCGAGACCTATATCCTGGCCGACAAGCTCGCCGAAAGCGTGTTCAAGGCCGCCAAGGTCGGGGCGTTCGAGCGCCTCGCCGACGTGCCCGCGGCAACATTGCACACGCTCACCTGTGCCCATCCTCTCGCCGGTTTCAACCCGTTCTATTCCTTCCCGGTGCCGTTGCTCGATGGCGATCATGTCACCGATGACGCCGGTACGGGCTTCGTCCACACTGCGCCGAGCCATGGCCGCGAGGACTTTGACATCTGGATGGCCAGCGGCAGGCTGCTGGCGGAACGCAAGATCGACACGCGCATTCCCTACACGATCGATGCCGATTCGATCTACACCAAGGATGCGCCGGGCTTTGAGGGCAAGCGCGTGCTCAAGGACGATGGCTCCAAGGGCGATGCCAATGATGCCGTAATCGCGGCGCTGGTCGCGGCCGGCAATCTCATCGGCCGCGGGCGGCTCAAGCACCAATATCCGCATAGCTGGCGCTCGAAAAAGCCCGTAATCTTCCGCAACACGCCGCAATGGTTCATTGCGATGGACAAGGCGATTGCCAACCCCCTCCCGGCGGGAGAGGGCAGCAGCGAGGGCCATAACGGCGCCACTTTGCGCGATATTGCACTCAACGCGATCCGGCAGACGAAATGGGTGCCTGCGGCCGGCGAAAACCGCATCAATGGCATGATCGCCAACCGTCCGGACTGGGTGGTGTCGCGTCAGCGCGCCTGGGGCGTGCCGATTGCCGTCTTCGTGAAAAAAGGCACGCATGACGTTCTGGTGGATGAGAGGGTCAATGCGCGCATCGCCAGCGCCTTTGAAGCCGAAGGCGCGGATGCCTGGTTCAACGCCAATGCGGCCGAGCGCTTCCTCCTCCCCGATCATAACCCCGCCGATTATGAGAAGGTTTCGGATGTTCTCGACGTGTGGTTCGATTCGGGCTCGACGCATTCCTATGTGCTGGAAGACGCCGTGCATTTCCCCGGTCTGGCGGGCATTCACCGCAAGGTGGATGGCGGCATGGATGAGGTGATGTATTTGGAGGGCTCCGACCAGCATCGCGGATGGTTCCATTCCTCGCTGCTGGAGAGTTCCGGCACGCGCGGGCGCGCGCCCTTCGACATTGTGCTCACGCATGGTTTCGTGCTGGACGAAAAGGGACAGAAGATGTCCAAATCGCTCGGCAATGTCACCGCCCCGCAAAAAGTGATGCAGGACGCGGGCGCCGACATTCTGCGCCTGTGGGTCTGTGCCTCTGATTATTCCGACGACCTGCGCATCGGCCCGGAAATTCTGAAGAATTTTGTCGAATCCTACCGCAAGATCCGCAACACCCTGCGCTGGATGCTGGGGACGCTCGCCCATCACCGGCGCGAGGAAGATGTCGTGCTGAAGGACATGCCGGAACTGGAGCGGCTTATGCTGCATCGCCTCAGCGAACTCGATGCCGATATCCGCGCCGCATATGAGAGCTTCGACTACAAGCTTATCGTCTCGCGGCTTTCGGCCTTCCTCAACACCGAATTGTCGGCGTTTTATTTCGACATCCGCAAGGATGCGCTGTACTGCGACCCTGTTTCCAGCTTGACGCGCCGCGCGGCTCTGACCGTCATCGACGCGATCTTCGCCCGCGTCAGTGTGTGGCTTGCGCCCATACTCGCCTTCACCTGCGAAGAGGCATGGCTCTCGCGCAACCCCGGCGCGGAGGGCTCGGTACATCTGGAGCAGTTCCCGGCCACGCCGGACGGCTGGCGTAATGAGGCTCTGGCGGAAAAATGGAAGCTCGTGCGCCGCATCCGTTCGGTGGTCACCGGCGCGCTGGAACTTGAGCGCGCCGCCAAGACCATCGGCTCCAGCCTTGAGGCCGCGCCAGTGGTGCATATTGCCGATGCCGCGCTGCGCGAGAGCCTGAACGGCGTCGAATTTGCCGATATCTGCATTACCTCGGACATCCGCATCAGTGCCGATCCCGCGCCTGAAAACGCTTTCCGTCTCGCCGAAGTGCCCGGCGTCGCGGTGGTGCCGGTCAGGGCCACCGGCAAGAAATGCGCCCGCAGCTGGCGCATTTCGCCGGATGTCGGCGCCGACCCGGAATTTCCGGACGTCACCCCGCGCGATGCGAAAGCCCTGCGCGAATTGCGGGCGCTGGGGCGCTGGAGCTGAAAATGCGCCCGCTCCACTCCGGCCTATTGGCGGCAGCCGGGGCTTTTGTCCTCGATCAGGGCTTCAAGGCCTGGATGCTGGATATATTTTCTATCGAAACCCGCGGTGCGGTGCAGGTTTCGCCCTTTCTTGAAATTACCCTGGCCTGGAACCGGGGGATTTCCTATTCGCTGCTGACGGCGCAGACGGATCTCGCCCGTGTTGGCCTGCTGGCGATTTATGTTCTGGCCTGTATCGCATTTTTTTACTGGATGATGCGCGCAACCAATTCAATAACGACAATCGCGCTGGGCCTTCTTATCGGCGGTGCGAGCGGCAATGCGCTTGATCGGGCGCGTTTTGGCGCTGTAGCCGATTTCTTCCATGTGCATTTCGGCCATTTCGCGCCCTGGGGTGTTTTCAATATCGCCGACATGGCCATCGTTGCAGGCGTTGGTCTTCTGATGTATGAGTCCTTTTTGAAAAAGGATCAGGCCTGAAGCTCTGCCACTCAATTGCCGTTTTTCGGCGGCAGATTGTTCAGGCATGTAAGGATCATGTTGATGCGTCATACGAATAGCTCCCATCTTCACAAGCTTGGCCTGCTGCTTGGCAGCTGCACCGTGGCTCTTGTCCTGGCTCAGGGCCCCGCGCGCGCAATGGATGATGGCGACGATACACTGATTCACGAATTCACATCGCTGGTTGGCATCCAGCCGGACAATAATCAGGAAATCGACTACCGGGACCGGGCGCCGCTGGTATTGCCGCCCAAGGGCGACACGACATTGCCAAAGCCGGTCAGCGCCAATGAAAAGCCAAATCCGCAATGGCCGAACGACCCGGATGTCGCCCGCGCCCGCCGCAAGGCCGCCGAGGCGCGCATGCCTGTCGACCACGACATCAAGAGCGAAATGCAGAATGGTCCGAAGACTCTGGACAAGGACGGGCGCCTTGCCAGCCGCATTCCGACATCAAGCGAGCCGACCCAGCCGCAGGTCAAAACCTGCAACCAGAAGGCCTGCCCTCCCACGCCCGAAGAAGTGGCCGCTGTCGACCGCGCTCTGAGCGGGCTGACGCAGCCGGACAAAATCTCCGTCGGTCAGGAGCCGCCGCGCGAATGGCTGACCGAACCGCCGAAAGGCTACCGCAAGATGACGGAAGCGGTGACCGACAAGGATGTGGCGCCGCCGGATAAATCATCCAATCCATTCAGCTTCCTCGGCAATCTTCTGCCGAAATAATCTCTGTACCGGCGCAGTCCACCATTACGAATTCTCGGAGCCGCCCCAAAGGGCGGCTTTGTCTTGTCCGGGGCTGCTCCGGACACGGGCCGGGCGCGCTGATGCACTTTGACGCAGTCAGGCCCGGCATCAGGACGCAGGCAGACTCCATTTCCGCTGAAGCGCTGCCCCGCCGGCGGCAGAACCGTAAAAACCGCAGCTATGCGCGAACAGCCCTTTCCTGTGCCATTTTTGGTGATTGATTTTGCACCCCGCTTTGTAGCATTCTAGCATTCACTTTTTGATTGGAGGATAGAGTGGCCAAGAAATCTGACAAGGACGACAAGAAGCCGAAGCACGACAAGAACGCGCTTCGCTCCAAATTGTGGTTCGACAACCCCGAGAATCCCGGAATGACCGCGCTCTACATCGAGCGTTATCTCAATTTCGGCCTCACTCCCGGCGAACTGCGCTCAGGCAAGCCGATCATCGGCATAGCCCAGACCGGCTCCGATCTCTCGCCCTGCAACCGCCATCACCTCGAACTGGCCAAGCGCGTGCGCGACGGCATCATCACCGCTGGCGGCATTCCCTTTGAATTTCCGGTGCACCCCATTCAGGAGACCGGCAAGCGCCCCACAGCGGCGCTCGATCGCAACCTTGCCTATCTTGGTCTGGTGGAAACGCTTTACGGCTACCCGCTCGACGGCGTGGTGCTGACCACCGGCTGCGACAAGACCACACCGGCCTGCATCATGGCCGCGGCCACCGTGAATATACCCGCCATCGTGCTTTCGGGCGGGCCTATGCTCAACGGCTGGCACAAGGGCGAACGCACGGGTTCCGGCACCATCGTCTGGAAATCGCGTCAGGAACTTGCGGAAGGCAAGATCGACTACGAGGAATTCATGGAAATCGTGACCTCGTCGGCTCCTTCGGTCGGCCATTGCAATACAATGGGCACCGCCTCCACCATGAACGCGCTGGCCGAGGCGCTGGGCATGACCCTGCCCGGTTGCGCCGCCATCCCCGCCCCTTACCGCGAGCGCGGGCAGATCGCCTATGAAACGGGCAAGCGTATCGTCGATATGGTCTGGGAGGACTTGAAACCCTCAGAGATCATCACGCGCAAGGCGCTGGAGAACGCCATCGTCGTCAATTCCGCCATTGGCGGCTCGACCAATGCGACGATCCATATTCTGGCCATCGCCCGCCATATGGGCGTGCCGCTGACCATCGAGGATTTTGAGAAATACGGGCATCACATCCCGCTCATCGTAAATCTGCAGCCAGCGGGCAAATATCTGGGCGAGGAATTTCACCGTGCTGGCGGCGTTCCCGCCGTCGTCAATGAACTGATGAAGAAAAAGTTCATTCACAAGGACGCGCTCACCGTCAACGGCAAGACCATCGGCGAAAACTGTAAGGGGATGGAAAGCCTTGATGCCGATGTGATCTGGCCGATTGAAGCGCCGATGCGCGAGGATGCCGGGTTTATCATTCTCAAGGGCAATTTGTTCAACAATGCCGTGATGAAAACAAGCGTGATTTCCGACGAGTTCCGCAACCGCTATCTCATCAATCCCGAAGACCCGAACGCGTTTGAAGGCCGGGCCATCGTCTTTGAGGGCCCGGAAGATTATCACCACCGCATCGACGACCCCAAGCTCAAGATCGACGAGAACTGCATGCTGTTCATCCGCGGCACCGGGCCGATCGGCTATCCCGGCGGCGCGGAAGTGGTCAACATGCAGCCGCCAGCGGCCCTGCTGAAGCGCGGCATCACATCGCTGCCCTGTATCGGCGACGGACGGCAGAGCGGCACCTCGGGTTCGCCGTCCATCCTCAATGCTTCGCCGGAAGCGGCAGCCAATGGCGGCCTTGCCATCATCAAGACCGGCGACCGTGTCCGCATCGATCTTGACAAGCGCACGGCCAATATTCTGATCTCGCAGGAGGAATATCACAAGCGCCACGCCAAGCTGATGAAGGACGGCGGCTTCAAATATGCCCCGAGCCAGACACCATGGCAGGAGATCCAGCGCAATATGGTCGAACAGTTCGACGAGGGCATGGTGCTGGAGCCAGCAGTGAAATATCAGCGCGTGGCCCAGACAAAAGGTGTTCCGCGCGACAATCACTGAAACAGCCCGCCCGGCTCCCGCCCCTTGCCAGAGCAGGATGGGCGGGAGCTCCTTCCCGCGCCAAATCCTGATAAAGAGGCAAACATGACCTCTGCTGAACCTGTCGGCGTGCCTGTCGACCCAAGACCCGCGCCACGCCCGGTGCATCATACGATCGAAGGCCGCTCCATCACGCTGGCGCCTTTGCTGGCGCGCCACAGCGATGACCTCTATCCGCTCTCGCATGGCAAGAATGCCCATGTCTGGGACTATCTGTTCGAAGCACCGTTTGCCGACAAGGCGGCCTTTGATTCCCATATAGCCGCCAAGGCGGCTTCAGCCGATCCGTTGTTTTTCGCCATTCTCGACAAAACGGGCCGCGCCATCGGCTATGCCACGCTGATGCGCATCGACACCACCCACCGCGTGATCGAGGTGGGTAATATTCTCTACACGCCCGCGCTGCAGCGCACGAAGGGCGCAACTGAAGCCATGTATCTGCTGGCCAGATATATCTTCGAACTCGGCTACCGCCGCTACGAATGGAAGTGCAATGCGCTCAATGCGCCCTCGCGCCGCGCGGCTCTGCGCTTCGGCTTCACTTTTGAGGGCATTTTCCGTCAGCATATGATTGTCAAGGGACGCAACCGCGACACCGCATGGTATTCGATGCTGGACAGCGAGTGGCCGCGCAATGCCAAGGCCTTCGAAGCCTGGCTTGACCCGGCCAATTTTGATGCCAACGGCCAGCAGAAAACCAGTTTGAGCCAATTCAGGGAGCAGATGAAATGAGTGGACGTTTACAGGGAAAGACAGCGGTTCTGACGGCGGCGGCAGCGGGCATCGGTCTTGCCACCGCCGAAGCTTTTCTGCGCGAGGGCGCGAAGGTCGTTGCCACCGACATTAACGAAGAGGCGCTCGCCGGCCTGAAGGGCGCAACCGTGCGCAAGCTCGATGTGCGCAGCACCGCCGCCGTGCAGGCTCTGGCGGCAGACATCGGCCCGGTCGATATTCTGTTCAATTGCGCGGGCTTCGTCCATCACGGCTCCGTGCTGGAATGCTCGGACGAGGACTGGGATTTTTCCTTCGACCTCAATGTCAAATCGATGCACCGCATGATCCGCGCATTCCTGCCGGGCATGCTGGAGCGGGGCGCGGGTTCCATCATCAACATCGCCTCGGGCGCATCTTCGGTACGCGGCATTCCGAACCGCTATGTCTATGGCGCTTCGAAAGCGGCCGTCATCGGCCTTTCCAAGGCCGTTGCCGCCGATTTCATCAAGCGCGGCATCCGCTGCAACGCTATCTGCCCCGGCACGATCGAAAGCCCCTCGCTGGATCAGCGCATCGCCACTCTGGCCAGGCAGACCAGCCAGAGCGAAGATGCCGTGCGTCAGGCCTTTATCGACCGGCAGGCCATGGGCCGCCTCGGCAAGGCCGAGGAAATTGCAGCTCTGGCCGTCTATCTGGCGTCGGACGAAAGCGCCTATACCACCGGCACGATCCACATCATCGATGGCGGTTTCTCGCTGTAAGCCGGTTGTAAAGCCGCTACCTGCTTTCTCCCCGCGCCCTGAGCCTGTCGAAGGGCGAGGGAGAGGCGATCATCCTTCGACAAGCTCAGGATGAGGTTCGACAGGCTCAGGATGAGGCTTAACGGGTTCAGATTGAGGGGTGCGAGCGCGTCAGGCGCCTTCCCTGCCTCAGGTCAGCGGCGGACAGGCGTCTCCGGCACCGGGGTCAGCGGCGCTTTGCCCTCATTCCATGCCAGAAGATTGTCCACCACCAGCTGGCCCATGGCGTTGCGCGTATGATGTGAAGCCGAGCCGACATGCGGCAGCAGCACGACATGATCCATATCGATCAGCGCCTGCGGCACACGCGGTTCATCGGCAAATACGTCCAGACCGGCGCTCAGAATCAGCTTTTTCTGCAGCGCTTCGATCAGCGCAGGTTCATCAATGACCGAGCCGCGCGCCACATTGATGACGATGCCGTCCGGCCCAAGGGCCCGCAAAACTTCCATATTGACGATATTCTTGGTGGCGGCGCCGCCGGGCGTGATCACCATGAGAATGTCGACCGCCTCGGCCAGCCCCTTGAGCGTGGGATAATAGGGATAATCGACATCCGGCTGGCGGTTGCGGCCGTGATAGGCGATCCTGAGGCCAAAGGCTTCGGCGCGCCGGGCAATGGCCTTGCCAATGCGCCCGAGGCCCAGAATGCCCATCGTGCGGCCCCGCAGCGTGGACGTCAGCGGAAAATTGTCTCTCAGCCAATGGCCGGCGCGCAGGTAGCGCTCGGCCCGCGGCAATTCGCGCACGGTGGCGAGCAACAGGCCCATCGCGGTATCCGCCACCTCCTCGTTAAGCACGTCGGGCGTATGCGTGACGATGATGCCGTGCGCGCCCGCCCATTTCGCATCGACATGATCATAGCCAACGCCGAAGCTCGACACGATCTCGAGATTGGGAAAACGGCCCATGAAGGCAGCGTCGACCGGCTGGTGCCCGCCGCCCACGGCGAGGCCGCGGATCTGGGGCGCGATATGCTCCACATCCGCCGCGCTCATCTCCCACATGCGATGCAGCGGCAGGCGCGCCGCAATGCCATCCATGATCAGCGGCATCATCGGCGCAGGCATCAAAACATCCATCCCAGCCATATTCCAACTCCCTTTTAGCCGCACTATCGCATAGTTATCGATAACAGCAAGAGAGACAGCGCCGTCAAACCCGTTTTATCCGCCGCTAAAGCGCTCTGGCCCGTTCCCGCAGCACATATTTCTGCATCTTGCCTGTCGATGTTTTGGGCAGTTCGGCGAAGATGACCGTGCGCGGCACCTTGTAGCCGGCAAGGTGATTTCGGCTCCAGCCGATGAGTTCCTCAGCGGTGACGCTGGCCCCCGGCTTGAGTTCGATGAAGGCGCAGGGCGTTTCGCCCCATTTTTCGTCAGGGCGCGCCACAACGGCCACGGCCTGCACTGCCGGATGCTTGTAGAGCGCATCCTCAACCTCGATGGAGGAAATATTCTCGCCGCCGGAAATAATGATGTCCTTCGAGCGGTCCTTGAGCTGGATATAGCCATCGGGATGTTTGACGCCGAGATCGCCGGAGTGAAACCAGCCTCCGGCAAAGGCGGCCTGCGTGGCCGCCGGGTTTTTCAGATAGCCTTTCATCACCACATTGCCGCGCATCATCACCTCGCCGAGCGTCTCGCCGTCGGCAGGCACGGGCTGCATGGTCTGCGGATCGAGCACATCAAGGCCTTCGAGCGAGATATAGCGCACGCCCTGACGCGCTTTCTTGGCGGCCTGCTCGTCAAGAGGCAGAGCATCCCAGTCGCTGTTCCAGTCGTTGACCACGGACGGGCCGTAGGTTTCGGTAAGGCCATAGAGATGAGTCACCTCGAATCCGGCAGCCTTCATCGCGGCCAGCACTGAGGCGGGCGGGGGCGCGGCGGCGACGAAAAACGCGACCTTGCCGGAAATGGGCTTCTTCTCCTCGTCCGGCGCATTGAGCAGCGTGCTCATCACGATCGGCGCGCCGCACATATGGGTCACGCCATGTCCGGCAATAAGTTCATACATGGTTCTGGCGCGCACCTGCCGCAGACAGACATGCGTGCCATTGGCCGCCACAACCGACCAGGGAAAGCACCAGCCGTTGCAATGAAACATCGGCAGGGTCCACAGATAAACCGGATGATGCCCCATATTGCCGGTCAGCAGGTTGGATATGGCGAGAAGATAAGCTCCGCGATGATGATAGACCACGCCCTTGGGGTCGCCCGTGGTGCCGGACGTGTAATTGAGGCTGATCGCGTCCCATTCGTCGTCAGGCAGTCGCCAGTCAAAGCCGGGGTCGCCCGAGGCGACAAAGGCCTCGTAATCCTGCACGCCCAAAGCCTCGCCCGCGCCGGAATATTCGGGATCGTCGTAATCAATCACCAGCGGCTTGTTTTTGGCCAGGCTGATCGCCTCTTTCATCACTTTCGAAAATTCGCGGTCGACGATCAGCGCCCTCGTCCCGGCATGATCGAGCGTGAAGGCCAGAACCGCGGCATCGAGGCGCGTGTTGAGCGTGTTGAGCACGCCGCCGCACATCGGCACCCCGTAATGGCACTCCAGCATCGCCGGCGTATTGGCCAGCATGACGCTGACCGTATCACCGCGGCCGATTCCCGCGCGCTGCAGCGCCGAGGCCAGCGCCCGGCTGCGCGCATAGAACTGGCGGTAGGTGCGGCGCAGCGGCCCGTGAACGATGGCGATCCTGTCGGGAAAAACCGCTGCGGCCCGCTCCAGAAAGGGAACAGGCGACAAGGGCTGGTGATTGGCCGCGTTGCGGTCGAGATTCTGGTCGTAGACTGAAGGTGACATGCGATCCTCCCCGATCCCTTATACCGTCTCCGCGAGACGATGCCTCTTCAACATTCGGCTAGATTGCGGCAGATTGCGACCTGATCCGCGACCGAGCAAGCGCGGCTGCGCATCCGTGCGGAAATTTCGCATCGATGATAAATTCAAGCGTTGCTGCGGCGGGAATGGTTCGACAAAGAGATAGGGTGCGTACACAGGCATTCTCGCTTAATGTGCCGCGTATCAGGCACATGCCGCGCGTGGAGAAGATCATGGGTCGCTATTCTGAAGTCTATGCCACTTGGCAGGATAATCCGGAACAGTTCTGGCTTGAGGCCGCACAGGCGATCGACTGGTTCAAGGCGCCGGTGGCGGCATTCGACCCCGGTTCCGGCCCCTATGGCCGCTGGTTTCCTGACGCCACCTGCAACACCTGCTACAATGCGCTTGACCGGCATGTGGCCGGCGGGCGCGCCGGACAGGCGGCAATGATCTATGACAGCCCGCTGACCGGCCAGAAAAAAACCTTCACCTACGCCGAAATGCTGCATGAGGTGGCGACGCTGGCCGCCGTGCTGCAGGATCAGGGCGTCGAAAAGGGCGACCGCGTCATCATTTACATGCCGATGATTCCCGAAGCCGCCTTTGCCATGCTGGCCTGCGCGCGCATCGGTGCCATCCACTCGGTGGTGTTCGGCGGTTTCGCCGCCAAGGAGCTGGCCACCCGCCTTAACGATTCGCAGCCGAAACTGGTTCTCGCCGCCTCCTGCGGCATAGAGCCGGGCCGCGTCGTGCATTACAAGCCGCTGCTGGACGAAGCGATCGAGCTTGCCAGTGCCAAGCCGCAGGGCTGCATCCTCTTTCAGCGCCCGCAGGAGCAGGCACGTCTGGTTGCGGGGCGCGATCATGACTGGGCCAGCCTCGTGGCCGCAGCCAAGGCCGCAGGCCGCACGGTGCCATGTGTCGAGGTGATGGCCACCGATCCGCTCTACGTGCTCTACACGTCGGGTACGACCGGCATACCCAAGGGCGTCGTGCGCGACAATGGCGGCCATATGGTGGCGCTGCACTGGTCAATGCGCCACCTCTACGGCATCGCGCCGGGAGAGGCCTTTTGGGCCGCTTCGGATGTCGGCTGGGTGGTGGGGCATTCCTATATCGTCTACGGGCCGCTGATCAACGGCTCAACCTCGCTGCTCTATGAGGGCAAGCCGGTCGGCACCCCTGATCCCGGCGCGTTCTGGCGGGTTATTTCAGAGCATAATATTGTCTCGCTGTTCACCGCGCCCACCGCTTTCCGCGCCATCCGCAAGGAGGACCCGCAGGCCAGCCATATCGGCCGCTACGATCTCTCCAGATTCCGCAGCCTGTTTCTGGCCGGCGAGCGTGCCGACCCGGATACCGTCGCCTGGGCTGAGAATGTATTGAAAGTTCCGGTAATCGACCATTGGTGGCAGACGGAAACCGGCTGGTGCATGGTGGGCAATCCGCTCGGACTGGAGCAGCTTCCGGTCAAGCATGGCTCGCCAACCGTGCCGATGCCAGGCTTTGACGTGCAGATCGTCGATGAGGCCGGACACCCTGTTCCGGCGGGCAAGATGGGCTCTATCGTGGTAAGACTGCCGCTGCCGCCCGGCGCGCTGCCCAGCCTCTGGCAGGCGGACGACCGGATGAAATCAAGTTATCTTGAGGCCTTTCCCGGCTATTATTCCACCTCGGACGCCGGATACCGCGACGAGGACGGCTATCTCTACATCATGGGCCGCACCGACGACATCATCAATGTCGCCGGCCACCGTCTCTCCACGGGCGGCATGGAAGAAGTGCTGGCCTCGCATCCGGACGTGGCCGAATGCGCCGTCATCGGCATCAAGGACGAACTCAAGGGCGAGCAGCCCTGCGGGTTCATCGTGCTCAAGCATGGTGTCAACCGCGATCATGCCGAAATCGAAAAGGAAATCGTGAAACTTGTGCGCGAGAAAATTGGCCCTGTGGCGGCCTTCAGGCTGGTGCTGACAGTGCCGCGCCTGCCCAAGACCCGTTCGGGCAAGATCCTGCGCGGCACGATGAAAAAAATCGCCGATCACGACCCATGGACAACCCCGGCCACCATCGACGACCCGGCCGTTCTCGACGAGATCGGTTCAGCGCTGAAACAAAAGGGGATTTAGGGGACTTCATTTTTTATAGAGTGCAAAAATCCCCTTTCCCCCTATCCTTCGACAAGCTCGGCTTGAGGGGAGAGGGTGAGGGGAAAACCGTCATTGCGAGGAGGCGAAGCCGACGAACGCAATCCATTTCCTTCTGGATTGCTTCACTTACGTTCGCAATGACGATAGGGCGTGATTGTCTTTTGCCACTCCCCCTCAACCTCCTTCGACACGCTCAGGATGATGGGGAGGGGGCATTGAGTCCAACTGAACGCAACTTCTCTACCCCTCATCCTCCACATCAAACAGCCGGAACTGCGGCGTTGGCGCCGCAGGCTCGGCCAGACCCAGATGCCGGAAGGCCTGCGGCGTCAGAAGCCGCCCGCGCGGGGTGCGCTGCAAAAAGCCCTGCTGCAGAAGATAGGGCTCGATAATATCCTCAATGGCGTCGCGCGGCTCCGAGAGCGCCGCGGCGATGGTCTCGATACCGACGGGCCCGCCGCCAAAATTCACCGCCACCATTTCAAGATAGCGCCTGTCCATCAGATCAAGGCCGATGGCATCGACATCCAGCAGGCGCAACGCCTTGTCGGCGATCGCCCGCGTGACCCTTTCAACGCCATCGACAATGGCAAAATCGCGCACCCGGCGCAGCAGCCGCCCGGCGATACGCGGCGTGCCGCGGGCGCGCCGGGCAATCTCATTGGCGCCATCGGGCGACATGGGAATATTCAGCACCCGCGCGCCGCGCACGACAATGCCTTCAAGCTCGTCCACGGTGTAAAAATTCAGCCGCATGGGAATGCCGAAGCGGTCGCGCAAAGGCGTGGTGAGCAGCCCGGCGCGGGTGGTGGCGCCCACCAGCGTGAATTTGGCCAGATCGATCTTGACCGAGCGCGCGGCAGGCCCCTCGCCGATGATCAGATCGAGCTGGAAATCCTCCATCGCGGGATAAAGAATTTCCTCCACCGCCGGATTGAGCCGGTGAATTTCGTCGATGAACAGCACATCCCGCTCTTCGAGATTGGTGAGCTGGGCGGCAAGATCGCCGGCCTTGGCAATGACAGGGCCGGAGGTGGAGCGGAAATTGCTGCCAAGCTCGCGCGCCACGATCTGGGCGAGCGTGGTCTTGCCGAGGCCGGGCGGACCAACGAAAAGCACGTGATCGAGCGCCTCGCCGCGCGCCTTGGCCGCCTCGATAAACACTTTCAGATTGGCGCGCAGAGCAGCCTGACCGGTAAAATCGGCCAGCGTCTGCGGGCGGATCGAGGCGTCGATATCGTCCTCGCGCTTGTCGGGAGAGGTGAGCTTGGGATTTTTCATCCCGCCAGTTCCTTCAGGCCGCGGCGGATAAGCGCGCTGGTTTCAGCGGCCTCGCCCAATGCGGCGACGGCAGCGCCAACAGCGCTCGCCGCCTGCGGGCGGCCATAGCCAAGATTGACCAGCGCGGAGATTGCGTCCTGCACCGGCTTTGGCGCGCTTTTCGCCTCATCCTCTCCGGCAAGGCGCACGATATTGGGGTCGACAGAGCCGAATACGGGGGCCTTGTCCTTCAATTCGGCCACGATGCGCGCGGCCAGTTTCGGGCCGACGCCGCTGGCGCGCGCCACGCTCGCCTTATCCTGCAGGGCAATGGCGCTTGTCAGTTCGGCGGGCGCAAGAATGCCCAGAATGGCCAGCGCCACCTTGGAGCCGACACCCTGCACCGTTTGCAGCAGGCGGAACCAGTCGCGCTCCGCATCCGACGCAAAGCCGAAAAGCCGGATCGCATCCTCGCGCACCTGCGTCTCGATGGCGAGGGCCGCCGCCTCGCCCACGCGGGGCAGCTTTTGCAGGGTGCGGCTGGAGCAGGCCACGATATAGCCGACGCCGTTCACATCAAGAATGACGTGATCCTCGCCGTAGGAATCGATAATGCCCTTCAGTTTGCCGATCATGGGTTCCGTGCCGTTCTGGTCTGGCGACTCACTGGCAGACTATGGGATATTTCCGTTTTGTTCTCAAGCGCCGCGCTGCAGGGCCTTGTTCAGCGCCGAAGCGCCCCGGTGCTGCGCATGGCAGATGGCGATAGCCAGAGCATCGGCCGCATCCGCCGTTCTCGCGGCGGATTTGGGCAGCAAGACCTTGATCATCATCTGAACCTGATCCTTTTCGGCGTGACCGACGCCGACAACAGTCTTTTTCACCTTGTTGGCGCCATATTCGGCAACGGAGAGGCCAGCCAGCGCCGGCACCACCAGCGCAATGCCGCGCGCCTGCCCCAGCTTCAGGGTTGCCTGCGGATCGGTATTGACGAAAGTTTCCTCGACCGCCGCCTCATCGGGCTGGTAGCGCGCGATGATGTCGGCAAGACCCTCATGCAGTTCGCGCAGACGCTCCGCCAGACTCTGTTTTGCGTCGGAATGCAGCGAGCCGCAATCGACATAGATGAGCCGGGAGCCTTCCACATCGACGATGCCCCAGCCCATGTTGCGCAGGCCGGGATCGATGCCGATGATGCGGGTCAGGGCCATTCAGGCGCTCATCTTCGCCACGAATGCGTCGGAAAGCTCGAAATTGGCATAGACATTCTGCACGTCGTCATTGTCTTCGAGATTGCCGATCAGCTTCATGATCTTTTCCGCAGCCTCGTCGTCAACCGCAACAGTGTTCTGCGGCTTCCAGACGAGGGACGCCTTGCGCGGCTCGCCGAACCTGGCTTCCAGAGCTTTGGCGACATCGCGCAGGGCCTCCATCGACGTGACGATGGTATGGCCGTCCTCGCTGGACTGCACGTCATCGGCGCCGCATTCGATGGCGGCTTCCATCATCGCGTCTTCGGAGGCAACTTTGGCGGCAAATTCAATCTGGCCGACACGATCAAACATGAAGGAGACTGCGTTGCTCTCGGCCAGCGCCCCGCCCGCCTTGGTGAAATAGGACCTCACCTCGGAGGCCGTGCGGTTACGGTTATCGGTCAAGGCTTCGACGATGACAGCGACACCGCCCGGCGCATAGCCTTCGTAGCGCACCTCGTCATAATTGTCGCCTTCGCCGCCAACGGCCTTCTTGATGGCGCGCTCGATATTGTCCTTCGGCATATTCTCGGCGCGCGCTTCCAGCACGGCGGCACGCAGGCGCGGGTTCATTGCCGGATCAGGCAGGCCCATCTTGGCGGCAACAGTGATTTCGCGCGCGAGCTTGGAAAAAAGCTTGGAACGGGCAGCGTCCTGCTTGCCCTTCTTGTGCATGATGTTCTTGAACTGACTATGACCTGCCATGAATCCCACCTGACGCGGATATGCGTGAAAACATTCCGGCGCTTATAGCTTTGAAAAACTGAAAAATAAAGCGCTTCTCAACCCCAGAAATCCGGCACGGTCTGTGACAGGCGCCCGCCGATGCGCACAGGCGCGACTTTTGTAGCAAGGCCCCTGCCATCAATCTCCACCGCAAGACCGCACAGCGTGGCCTGCCCCTCTGCCGGTTCAAACCGGCTGCCCGGCACCTTGCGGGTGAAACGGCGGATGGGCTCTTCCTTGTCCATGCCGATGACGCTGTCGTAATCGCCGGTCATGCCGGCATCCGACTGAAAGGCCGTGCCATGCGCAAGAATCTGATGATCGGCGGTTGGCGCATGGGTATGCGTGCCCACCAGAACCGAGGCGCGGCCATCGACAAAATGCGCCATGGACTGTTTTTCACTGGTCGTCTCGGCGTGAAAATCAATGAGCACAGCGTCGCAGGCCTGCCCCAGCGGACAGGCGGCAAGTTCCCGCTCGACGGCGGCGAAAGGATCGTCCAGCGCATCCATGAAAATACGGCCCATCGCATTCATCACCAGAATATTGGCGCCATTGGCCGCCTGAAACAGATTGGCGCCGCGCCCCGGCGTGCCGGCCGGATAATTGACCGGACGCAGCAATTTTGGCTGGCGCTCGATAAAGACAAGCGCCTCGCGCTGGTCGAAGGCATGATTGCCCAATGTCACGCAATCGGCACCCGCCTGCAGAAGATCGTCGCAGATCGCCTCCGTAATGCCGAAGCCGCCGGCAGCGTTCTCGCCATTGACGACAACAAAATCGAGGCTCCAGCGCGCTCTTAATGCGGGCAGGTGATCCATCACCGCCAGACGACCAGCCCGGCCAACGACATCGCCAATGAACAGAAGACGCATGTATTCGAACCCTTTATCGCTTTTGCCGTCTCATACCGGCCTCTGGCGCTCAACGATAAGCACCTGCCTCAGTTGGCATTGTACGCTTAACTTTCTGTTTTCAATGTTTGGACTTTGCGAACATGCGCGTCAACGCCCCTTCACCCTTCGAGAGCCTCAGGGTGAGGGGCTTTCTTGCCAGATTTTTATGGAGTTCGTGCCCGCCTGAGCATTTGCCTGATCGCCTCACCCACATCCGCTCCGCGCGACATTACCTTGATGCCTGATCCTGAAAATCCGAAACCCTTATGCGAAAAAACCAAAGCCCTCATCCTGAGGCTCTCGAAGGATAAAGGGCGCGGTCTGAAGCTCTGATCGCCGCCAATTCCTTTAAGCGTTGAAAATCACCATCGATCAAAGCCTGTTTCTTGGCGCGGTTCCAGCCTTTGATCCGGCGCTCTGTCGCGATGGCTTCGTCAATACGGTTAAATTCAGCGCTATATACAACGATAACAGGGCGTCGGATGCATGTATAACTGGCGACAAGACCCTGGTTATGCTCGCTGACGCGCTCTGCAACACTGCGTCGCGTCAAGCCGGTATAGAAGCTGTCATCAGCGCATTTGAGAATATAAACAAAGGCTTGCATGCGCGGATTTCTCTATTTTTAAACGCCCCTTCACCCTTCGGGAGCCTCAGGGTGAGGGGACGATCACGCCGTCTTCCGTAACGATCTGGTCGAGGCGTTCGTCATGGCCCTCATAGGGCACGCGGGCGATTTCCTGACACGCAAAAGCAAGCCCGATCTTGCGCCGCGGATTGAGCGCGGCGATCGCGCGGTCATAAAAGCCCTTGCCATAGCCGATGCGGTGGCCGGCGCGATCAAAGGCCGCCAGCGGAATAAGCATGGTGACAGGGCGGGCGAGCGGCGCGTCAAGCCCCGGTTCGGACAGGCCGAACCTGCCGGTTTCAAGCGGCGCCCGGCCATCCCACAGCCGGAATTCGAGCACATCGCCCTCGACGCGCGGCAGGGCCAGCGGCCTTCCGGCGGCGATCAGCGCCAGCATCAGCGGCCGTGTGTCGATTTCGGAGCGGATGGGCCAGAAGACGGAAACAGGCCCCGCGGGCCAGTCCTGCGCCAGCGCCAGCACGTGCCGCGTGATACGGGCGCTGGCATCGGCCCGTGCGCCTGCCGGGAGCGAATCACGACGAGACAGCGCCTCGTTACGGTAAAAGGCCTTGTCTCTGTGCATAAGCCTGTCTTGATTGCCGGAAAAGTCGGGTGCGAAGCCACAAAGCCGTGGGATATCGATCCCGGGAACCTACAAAGTAGGTGGGCGCCGTGTGCTCAAGCCCACGGGCAAGAACAGGAACAGCTCCCTGGGTGTCGATAAGGCCCCGAGTATACAATCCTCACAAACCCCGCAGCCTCGCCCTTGCAACATAGGACAGGCGGCGGCGAAATACTAGGGGGATGCTTTAGTCGGCGCGCGCGCCATTGAGCAGGGCGGCAGCGGATTCTATGCGCTCGGCCATGACGTCAAGGCTTTCCGAAACGGCGGAGAGCCAATCCTCGTTGGCCGATTGCTGGGCAGAGCCCAGATTGCGCAACTGACTGATCTCCTGCCGCAGACTGGCGATCTGCCGTTCGGACTCGACGACTTCGTCCGCCAGCGAAATCGCTGCCATGACAGCGATGCGCTGGTCGCCGATCTCGCCGAAAGAGCCGCGAAAATCCTCGATCTTCTGCTCGACGCGCTGGGCAAGCAGCTCAAGGTGGCCCTCCTCGCCCTCGCCGCAGGCCAGACGGTAGGGACGCCCGCCAATATTGACCGTGACATGAGGCATGGCGATCAGTCCCTTTCCTGAGCGGAGAGAATGGATTTTATCGTCAGGCTGGCGCGTTCGAGGCGTTTGGCGGCTTCGCGGGTGGCCTGCTCCAGCCGCCGGGCACGGGAGGCCGCCGATTCAAGCTCGATGCCGAGCCGGGCGCGGTCATCCTGCATGACGGCATATTCTTCCATCAGGTCCTGCTGGACGCGGTCGGCTGAAGAGCGCCGCTCCACGGCAGCGTCGAGATGATCAAGCGCCGTGGACAGGCGTCTCAATGTGGCTTCCAGACGATGCGGCAGAGATGTCATTTTTCTTCCTCCCGTCAAGTTAACGCCAGCGCCGAACAGGCGTCAATCCGCCAGAACGGCCTTTGCACAGGCCCTTTTGCGCGAATTGGAGATTGACACCCCCCGCTTCGATGCTATCAAGCGAGCGGGAGATTGCAGACTTCAGGAAAAACCTCAATGGCCAATCAAATCTCACATGCCGACATGGCGAATGCCATTCGCGCCCTGTCGATGGACGCTGTCGCCAAGGCAAAATCCGGTCATGCCGGCCTGCCGCTCGGCGCCGCAGACATTGCCACCGTGCTGTTCCGGGATGTGCTCAATTTCGACCCCAAGGACCCGCACTGGTTCAACCGCGACCGTTTCGTGCTGTCCGGCGGACACGGTTCGATGCTGCTCTATTCGCTGTTCTACCTGACTGGCACCAAGGGCATGAGCCTTGAGGACATCAAGGATTTCCGCAAGCTCGGATCGAAAACGCCCGGCCATCCCGAATATGGCCACACACTCGGCATCGAGACAACAACCGGCCCGCTGGGGCAGGGCATCGCCACCGCCGTGGGCATGGCTCTGGCCGAGCGCATGCTCAATGCCGAATTCGGCGATTTGTGCAATCATTACACCTATGTGCTGTGCGGCGACGGCGACCTGATGGAGGGCGTCAGCCAGGAGGCGATTGCCTTTGCCGGCCATTTCAAGCTCAACAAGATGATCGTCATCTACGATCACAACAGCATCACCATCGACGGGCCGGTCAGCGTCACCGATTCGGTCGATCAGATCGCCCGCTTCAAATCGGCCGGCTGGAATTCGTTCGCCATCGACGGGCATGACCCCAAGGCCATTCTGCGCGCCATCAGAAAGGCCCAGAAATCCGATAAGCCGACCATGATTTCCGCCAAAACCGTCATCGGCTTTGGCGAGCCCAATTTTGCCGGCACGGCCAAGGCCCATGGCGAAATTTCCGATGCGGAAGTTGCCGGAACCCGCGAAAAGCTTGGCTGGAACTATCCGGCTTTCACCGTGCCGGAAGATATTCACAAGGTCTGGCGCCGCACGGGCAACAGGGGCAAGCGCGCTCACAAGGCCTGGAAGCAGGCTCTTGCCGCCGCTCCCGGCGCTGTGCGCAGCGAACTTGAGCGCCGCATCTCCGGCACCCTGCCCGCCAATCTCGGCCAGGTTGTCGCCGAAGCCAAGAAGAAGCTGGCCACCGATGCCACCGAAATGGCAACCCGCAAGGCCGGCGAGGCCGCTCTGAAGGTTCTCGCGCCGCTGGTGCCCGAACTCGTCACCGGCTCGGCCGATCTCACCGGCTCGAACAACACCAAGATCGACGCGACCCCGGCGATTTCCGCCGGTCAGTTCAAGGGCCGCTACGTCCATTGGGGCATCCGCGAACATGGCATGGCCGCTGCCTGCAACGGCCTGTCGCTGCATGGCGGCATCATCGCCTCGGGCGCGACCTTCCTCGTGTTTACCGATTATGCCCGTCCGGCGCTCCGCCTCTCGGCGCTGATGGGCGCGCATGTCATCCACGCCATGACCCATGATTCCATCGGCCTTGGCGAAGACGGCCCCACGCATCAGCCGGTCGAACATCTCGCCTCGCTGCGCGCGATGCCGAATATGCTGCTGCTGCGCCCCGCCGACCAGACCGAAACGCTGGAAGCCTGGGAAACGGCGCTGCGCCACAAGAATACCCCCTCCATTCTCGCGCTGAGCCGGCAGAACCTGCCGCAGGTGCGCAAGACCTACAGCGAGGACAATCTCGTCGCCAAGGGCGCCTACGAACTGGCGCCCGCATCCTCCAAGGCCGCCGTGTCGATCTTCGCCTCCGGCTCGGAAGTCAGCGTCGCCCTCGCGGCACAGGCCCAGCTCGAAGCCGAAGGCATTGCGGCGCGCGTGGTGTCCGTGCCCTGCATGGATCTCTTCGCCCAGCAGCCGGAAAGCTACCGGCGCGCCGTCATCGGCACCGCGCCCATCCGCGTCGGCGTCGAGGCTGCCGTACGTCAGGGCTGGGACTGGATCATCGGCGAGCACGGCCTGTTCATCGGCATGAGCAGCTTCGGGGCCTCGGCTCCGGCCAAGGATCTGTTCAAGCATTTCGGAATTACGGCGGAAGCCATCGTCGCTGCCGTAAAAAAGCGTCAATCCGCCTGATTCACTCATCTTCCTGTTTCAAAAGGAGAGAAACATGACTGTTAAGGTTGCTATCAACGGCTTTGGCCGTATCGGCCGCAATGTTCTGCGCGCCATTGTCGAATCCGGCCGCAAGGACATTCAGGTCGTTGCGATCAACGATCTCGGCCCCGTGGAAACAAACGCCCATCTGCTGCGCTTTGATTCGGTGCACGGCCGCTTCCCGCATGAGGTAAAGGTTTCCGGCGACACGATCGATATCGGCACCGGCCCGATCAAGGTGACCGCCGTGCGCGATCCCGCCCAGCTGCCGCATGCCGCCATGGGCGTGGACATTGCGCTGGAATGCACCGGCATTTTCACGGCCCGCGACAAGGCCGCCGCGCATCTGACCGCCGGCGCGAAGCGCGTTCTCGTCTCGGCTCCGGCTGACGGCGCGGATCTGACCGTGGTTTTCGGCGTCAATCATGACAAGCTGACCAAGGATCATATCGTCGTCTCCAACGGCTCCTGCACCACCAACTGCCTCGCGCCCGTCGCCAAGATCCTCAACGATCTCGTCGGCATCGAACGCGGCTTCATGACCACCATCCATTCCTACACCGGCGACCAGCCGACGCTGGACACGATGCACAAGGACCTTTACCGCGCCCGCGCGGCCGCCCTTTCGATGATCCCGACCTCGACCGGCGCCGCCAAGGCCATCGGCCTCGTGCTGCCCGAACTCAAGGGCAAGCTGGACGGCGGCGCCATCCGCGTGCCGACGCCGAACGTCTCGGTGGTCGATCTCAAATTCGTCGCTAAGCGCGCCACCACCGTGCAGGAGATCAACGACGCCATACGCGCCGCCGCCAACGGCCCGCTCAAGGGCGTGCTCGGCTACACCGACCATCCGAATGTCTCGATTGACTTCAATCACAACCCGCATTCCTCGATCTTCCACATGGATCAGACCAAGGTCATGGACGGGACACTGGTGAGCATTCTCTCCTGGTATGACAACGAGTGGGGCTTCTCCAACCGCATGGGCGATACGGCTGTGGCCATGGGGAAGCTGCTCTGATCCCGTGACACAGACGGCACAAACGTCTCCCGGCGCACCCCCCGCGGGTGTGCCGCCAATTTCCGCTCACGAGGGCGCCGCCCTCGTGATACTGTTTTCATTGAGCCTTTCGCATATGCTCAATGACCTGATCCAGTCGCTGCTTGCGGCCATCTATCCGCTGCTCAAAGAATCGTACAGCCTCGATTTCCGCCAGATCGGCTATATCACGCTGGCGTTTCAGGGTACGGCCTCGCTGCTTCAGCCGCTCGTCGGGCTTTATACCGACAAGCATCCCAAGCCCTATTCGCTCGTCATCGGCATGTGCTGCACGCTGGTCGGCCTGCTGATGCTCTCCGCCGCCACAAGCTATGGCTTCGTGCTGATCGCCGCCGCGCTGGTCGGACTCGGCTCCTCCATCTTTCATCCGGAATCCTCGCGCATGGCGCGGGCGGCTTCGGGCGGGCGGCACGGCTTTGCGCAATCCCTGTTTCAGGTGGGTGGCAATTGCGGCTCGGCGCTCGGCCCGCTGCTTGCGGCATTCATCGTTGTGCCGCACGGCCAGAAAAGTCTTGTCTGGTTTTCAGGGGTGGCGCTGGTCGGCATGATGGTGCTGTTCAATGTCGGCCGCTGGTATGCCCGCAGGCTCAAGGCGCCGCGGGCGCTCTCCAGCATGCGGCGGCGCGTTATCGCGGAAAATCTCACCCCGGCCATCGTGCTGCGCTCGCTCGCGATCCTGATTGCGCTGATGTTCTCCAAATTCGTCTATCTGGCTGGCATGAATACGTTTTTTACGTTTTATCTGATGGACCGCTTTCAGGTTTCTGTCGGACACGCCCAGCTATACCTGTTTCTCTTTCTGGCGGCGACGGCTGCGGGTACGCTGCTGGGCGGCCCCGTGGGCGACCGCTTTGGCCGCAAGCCAGTGATTCTCGGCTCCATTCTCGGCGTGCTGCCGCTCACCCTGCTGCTGCCGCATGTCAATCTGTTCTGGACCGCGGCCCTGAGCATCCCCATCGGCCTTATTCTGGCTTCGGCATTCTCGGCCATCGTGGTCTATGCGCAGGATCTGGTTCCGGGCCGGATCGGCGTCATAGCCGGCCTGTTCTTCGGCTTTGCCTTCGGCATGGGCGGCGTCGGCGCCTCCATGCTGGGCATGCTGGCGGACCGGACCAGCATCGGCTTTGTCATCAATCTGTGCGCGTTTCTGCCCGCCATCGGTTTACTTGGCATCTTTCTGCCGCGCATAGCTTATAATAACCCGGCCTGAATCCGGCCAAACGAGAGGTTACCCCATGTCACAGTTCCGCACTCTTGACCAAGCTGACGTTTCCGGAAAGCGCGTTCTGGTGCGCGTTGACCTCAATGTGCCGATGGAGAATGGCCGCGTCACCGACGCCACCCGCATCGAGCGCATCCTGCCAACCCTGCGGGAGCTTTCAGGCAAGGGCGGCAAGATTATTCTGCTTGCGCATTTTGGCCGGCCCAAGAACGGCCCGGACGAGGAAAATTCGCTCAGGCCGGTGGCTGCTGCCCTGAGCCAGCACCTTGGCGCACCGGTCGCCTTCGCAACGGATTGTATCGGCGAGAGCGCTGCCAAGGCTGTTGCCGCCATGAACAACGGCGACGTGCTGTTGCTGGAAAACACCCGCTTCCATAAAGGCGAGGAAAAGAACGACCCGGCTTTCGTCGCCGAACTCGCTAAACTTGGCGACATTTATGTCAACGACGCCTTTTCCGCAGCCCATCGCGCCCACGCCTCGACGGAAGGGCTCGCCCACAAGCTGCCAGCCTATGCCGGACGCACCATGCAGCAGGAACTGGACGCCCTGACCAAGGCTCTGGAAGCCCCCACCCGCCCGGTGATGGCGGTTGTCGGCGGCGCGAAGGTCTCGTCCAAACTCGACCTGCTCGGCAATCTCGTCAGGAAGGTGGATATATTGGTCATCGGCGGCGGCATGGCCAATACGTTCCTCGCGGCGCAGGGCAAGGCCGTGGGCAAATCCCTGTGCGAGAAAGATCTTCTGGATACCGCCCGTTCCATTCTTGCGGGCGCGGCTGCAGCCGGATGCGAGATCGTGCTGCCTGTCGATGCGGCCGTGGCCCATGAATTCAAGGCTCATGCCAAGAGCCGCTTCACCGATGTGGATCATGTGCTCGCCGACGAAATGATTCTCGATATCGGGCCGAAATCCGTGGCCCATATCGAATCAAGGCTGGCCAGCGTCAAGACGCTTGTCTGGAACGGCCCGTTCGGCGCTTTCGAGCTGATCCCCTTCGATGCGGGCACAAATGCGGTGGCGCAGGCCGCGGCCCGCCTCACCGATGAGGGCCGGCTGCTTTCGGTGGCGGGCGGCGGGGACACCGTCTCGGCGCTCAATCAGGCCCATGCAGCCGAACATTTCACCTATATTTCAACGGCAGGCGGAGCGTTCCTCGAATGGCTGGAAGGCAAGGTGCTGCCCGGCGTCGAGGCCTTGCGAGCCTGAACTGCCGCTTCCGAAATTTTGTAAAAAGGCTATATTTCAGTCCTTTGTATCAATGCAGCAGCCGGTTATTTCCGGTAAGGAACCAGATATCAGGCTCAAGCCCCCGGAGGATATATGAATAAGGATCAATTGGTGAAAATCGCCCAGGCCATGGTGGCCGACGGCAAGGGCCTGCTCGCAGCCGATGAGAGCACGGGTTCGATCAAGAAGCGCTTTGACGCCGTGAAGGTTGAAAACACGGAAACAAACCGCCGCGACTACCGCGAGTTCATGTTCCGCACCACGCAGGCGATGACACAGGACATTTCCGGCGTGATCCTGTTTGACGAAACGATCCGCCAGAAAGCCGCCGACGGCACGCCGCTCGTCAAGATCATCGAGGCCGCCGGCTCGATCCCCGGCATCAAAGTGGATACGAGCCCGGTGCCCATGGCTGGCTTTCCGGGTGAAGTGGTGACCTCGGGCATTGACGGCCTGGCAGGCCGCCTCGCCGAATATTACGGCATGGGCGCGCGCTTCGCCAAATGGCGCGCCGTGATCGACATCGGCCGCGATATCCCGACCTTCGCCAATATCCGCGCCAATACGCATCTGCTCGCCCGTTATGCGGCGCTGTGTCAGGAAGCCAATATCGTGCCGATCGTCGAGCCGGAAGTGCTGATGGATGGCGACCATTCCATCGACCGTTGTTTTGAAGTCACCGAACTGGTGCTGAAAACCCTGTATGCCGAGCTTTATGAAGCCCGCGTCTTCCTGGAAGGCTCGATTCTCAAGCCGAACATGGTCATTCCGGGCAAGAAATGCCCGCAGCAGGCCACGCCGGATCAGGTCGCCGAATATACGGTGCGCGTGTTCAACCGCACTGTTCCTGCCGCCGTTCCGGGCATCATGTTCCTCTCGGGCGGCCAGAGCGACATTGAGGCCACAGCCAATCTCGACGCAATCAACAAGCGCGGCCCGCACCCCTGGAAGATCAGCTTCTCCTATGGCCGCGCCCTGCAGGCGGCGGCACAGAAGACCTGGGCCGGACATGCCGCCAATATTCCGGCGGCGCAGAAGGCTTTCGCACACCGCGCCCGCATGAACCGGCTCGCGGCTCTGGGCCAATGGTCGGAATCGCTGGAAAAGGCCTGAGAATCCGCGCCGTGCGGTCGCAGGCAATATGGTCTGCGATCGCGCGGCGCAAAGGTTCTGTGCGCCGGAAGTCGCTATCCCGCTGCGCGCTTAGCGGCATTTTCACGGCCATGAACGCCAGATTCATATTCTTGCCAATTTTGTCGCCACTATGCAGGGCTTGAGCTTTGCCTTAAAGACAGTGCCTATGTCCCATGTCCAACTCTTTCTCTTCACGCCGCGCCTGACCGAAGCGGATGCGTTTCTGCCGCAGCTCGAAGCGGCGCTTGATGCCGCGCCCGTCGCCTGTGTGCTGGTGCGTCTTGCCGCCCGCGACGAAAACAGCGCCAAGAAAATCCTCCGCGCGCTGGCCCCGGCTATCCAGAGCCGCAACGTCGCCCTCCTCATCGAGGACAACCCGCAACTCGCCGCCCGCACCGATGCCGATGGCGTGCAGGTCAGGGGCGCGGGACAGGAATTGCGGGACGCGATCGAAAGCCTCAAGCCGGAGCGCATCGTGGGCGTTGCAGGCCTCAAGAACAAGGACGACGCCATGACGGCCGGCGAACTCGATGTCGATTATCTGATGTTCGGAGAACCTTCTGCAGACGGCTTCGTGCAGAATATCGCACAGGTCGGCGAGCGCGTCCGCTGGTGGTCGGAACTGTTCAACGTGCCTTGCGTCGCTTATGCGCCGCGTCTTGCCGATGTGGCGGCGCTGACCACGGCCGGCGCCGATTTCATCGCCACGGGCGACTGGCTTTGGGCCGATCCGGCGGCCACGCCCGGTCTGGTGCGCCAGACAGCCGACATAATACGAACGCACGCCCCCGCCCTGCCATGAAGGTGATGCGCGCCATTCTCGCTGGCATACTTTCGGCGGGCCTGTTCATGCACGCGGCCTGCGCCGATCCGGCGCCAGACAAGCCGGATCTGGCCTATGGCGCGTTTCAGATGGGGCTCTATATCACCGCCTTCCGCGAGGCGACCAAGCGCATAGAAGCCGATCCCAATGACGGCCCGGCTATGACGCTGATCGGCGAACTCTATCGTGAAGGGCTCGGCGTCCGGCAGGACGATGTCGAGGCCGTGCGCTGGTTTGCGCTGGCCGCGCAGCGCGGCGATCCGCAGGGCCAGTTTCTGCTGGGCGCGGCGAAGCTGCAAGGCAAAGGCACGGTCAAGGACAGGGCCGCGGCGCGGGCATTATTCGAGCAATCAGCCGCCAAGGGCAATTCCGGCGCGCTTTACAATCTCGGCGTGATGGCGCTTGAAAGCACCGCGAAGGACAGCAATCCCGCCACTGCCGCCGGTTATTTCCAGCAGGCCGCCGATCTGGGCGATCTTGACGGCATGTATTCGCTCGGCCTGCTGTACAAGACCGGCAAGGGCGTCGACAAAAACCTGCCCAAGGCCGTGGAATGGTTCACCAAGGCGGCGCAGGAAAAGCATATCGGCGCCATGATCGAGCTTGGCCTGATGGAATTCAATGGCCTTGGCACGGAAAAGGACGAGACCGGCGCGGCCAACTGGTTCCTGCGCGCGGCGCAACTCAATAATCCGATTGCGCAGAACCGCATCGCGCGGATGCTCGCAGCCGGGCGCGGTGTGCCGATGAACAAGATCGAAGCCGCCAAATGGCATATTCTGGCGCGTGCGCAGGGCGAAAGCGACGCCTGGCTGGACAGCGTGCTCAATTCCCTTTCGCCCGAAGACAAGCAGAAAGTGAGCGAGCTTGTGCGCCAGTTTGTCGGGCGCTGACGGAAAAATGCTGCTGATTGTCGCGGATGGCTTGATTTAACAGGCGGGAAGATTGTAAAGCCTGTGTAATCCTTTCGGGTTTGCGCGCGCAATGTGCTGGCCGGCTGTTGCCGGACATGCTGAAACCGCCATTCCCTGCTGTTTGACCCTTTTGACCGGCGCCCTGCCGCCTACCTGCGAGATGACGATGATCCGTTCCGCCCTGATGAATGTGATGACCAGTGCCGTGCTCAAGACCGGCAAGACCCTGAAGCGCGATTTTGGCGAGGTGGAAAACCTGCAGGTTTCGGTCAAGGGCCCCGGCGATTTTGTCACCGCCGCCGACAAAAGGGCCGAGAAAACCTTGTTTGAAGAACTCTCCAAGGCCCGCCCAGGCTATGGCTTCATCATGGAAGAAGGCGGTGTCATCGACGGCTCGGACAAAACCCATCGCTGGATCATCGATCCGCTCGACGGAACCATGAATTTCTTGCACGCAATTCCGCAATTTGCGATTTCGGTCGCGCTCGAGCGCGAAGGCGTTCTGGTGGCCGGCGTGGTTTATAATCCGGCCAGCGACGATATATTCGTCGCCGAAAAAGGTCAGGGCGCCTTCCACAACAACCATCGTCTGCGCGTTTCCTCCCGCCGGGACATCTCCCAGTCCCTGATCGGCGGCGGCGTTCCGCACCTCGGCAAGGCCAAGGATCACGCCCTGTTCAAGCATGAACTGGCCAATGTCATGGCTAAAGCCGGTGCGATCCGCTCATTCGGCGCGAGTGCGCTCGATCTTGCCTATGTCGCCTCCGGACGTTTTGACGGGCTCTGGCAGCGCTGTCTGCAGATCTGGGATATTGCGGCCGGCGCGGTGCTTGTGCGCGAAGCGGGCGGCTATGTCTCGGATGCCGAGGACAAGGACCTGTCCACGGCCTCCGTCAGCGTGGTTGCGGGCAATGAATATATTCAGCGCGCGCTGCATGCCACGATCCGCGAGCGCTGAGGCGGCATAAGGCACTTGGCAGAGTGTTAAGCTGTCTTTACTCTTGGATCGACGCAGGAGATAAACAGGCGCGGCGGTGCCGCATGTGAACACCCGGGACATTTCATGGCAACGCAAGAGCTTGATCCCTACCGTTTGTCGTCGCCGAACATATTTCTGGTGCGCATGATCATCTTCATCGTGCTGGCCGGGTTCATAGCGCTTATTCTCTACCGTCAGATTCAGGTGGCCTTCATGGCCAATCCGGGTCTGAACGGTCTGATTATCGGCGTATTGCTGGTCGGCATTTTTCTGGCCTTGCAGCAGGTTCTGCGCCTGTTTCCCGAGATCCGCTGGGTCAACAGCCTGAACAAGGCCGCTGCCGGAGGGCTCACCTTGCCGCGCCCGCCGGTGCTGCTTGCGCCCATGGCCACGCTGCTTGGCGAGGAAGCCGGCGCCAAGGTGATTTCAACCGTAACCTTGCGCGCCATTCTCGATTCCATCGGGACGCGCCTCGACGAAAGCCGCGAAATAGCCCGCTACCTCACCGGCCTGCTGGTTTTTCTCGGCCTGCTCGGCACGTTCTGGGGCCTGCTTGAAACCGTTGGCTCCATCGGCAAGGTGATCCAGTCGATGCAGGGCTCGGGCGATACCAGCGTTCTGTTCGACAGCCTCAAGACCGGCCTCGCCGCGCCTTTGTCCGGCATGGGCATTTCATTTTCATCCTCGCTGTTTGGTCTTTCCGGCTCGCTGATTCTCGGTTTCCTCGATCTTCAGGCCGGACAGGCGCAAAACCGCTTCTACAATGAGCTTGAAGACCGCCTTTCCGCCACCGCAGCCGATCTGGCGCCGATGCCCGTGCACGGCCCGGCCTATTCGCCGGAACTGCGGCAAATTCTTGACCGGCTGACGGCCGACGCCGCCGGAGCGCGCAGCAATGCCTCCATGGGCCTGCTGGCCGAAGGCGTCCAGGGACTGGTGCAGCACATGCGCACCGAGCAGCAGATGATCCGCGATTGGGTGGAGGCGCAGGCCAACATTCAGACCGAGGTCAAGGAACTGCTGGAAAAGCTCAATTCCCGCCTTGAGAGGCCGTGATGGCGCGCCAGCGCCGCCGCGAGCGCGGCATTGATTACTGGCCGGGCTTTGTCGATGCGCTTTCGACAATGCTGCTGAGCATCATCTTCCTGCTGTCTGTCTTCATGATGGCGCAATTCTTTCTCTCGCGCGAGGTCTCGGGCAAGGACAAGCAGCTCACCAAGCTCAACCAGCAGATTGACGAACTCACGCAATTGCTGGCGCTTGAGCGCGTAATGAAAAACGACGCGCAGGCCAATGTCGCGGCGCTGACCGCCACGCTCGAGAAAAGCAACAAGGAGAAGGCTCATCTGCAGGCGCTGCTCGATGCCGGCTCGAATGACGCCTCCGGACTTGGCGGCCGTCTGGCCGAAAGCGAGAAGGCGCTCACCGCCGAGCGCGACATTTCCGCCCGCGCCGCGGCGCAGATCGATATACTCAATCAGCAGATCGCGGCGCTGCGCCGCCAGCTCGCCGCCATTCAGCAGGCGCTTGACGCCTCCGAGGCGCGCGACAAGCAATCGCAGGCGCGCATCGCCGATCTTGGCTCGCGGCTCAATGTCGCCCTCGCCCAGAAAGTGCAGGAACTGGCCCGCTACCGTTCCGACTTCTTCGGCCGCCTGCGTGAAATTCTCGGGGACAAACCCGGCATCCGGGTGGTTGGCGACCGCTTCGTTTTTGAGTCCGAAGTGTTGTTCGCGCCGGGTCAGGCCAGCCTGACCGATATCGGCAAAGCCGAAATCGACAAGCTCGCCGCGGCCATGTCTGACCTTGAAAAGGAAATTCCGCCGGAAATTCCGTGGATCTTGCGGGTGGATGGCCATACGGACAAAACCCCGCTTTCGGGCAGCGGCCAGTTCCGGTCCAATTGGGACCTCTCCTCGGCCCGCGCCATCTCAGTGGTGCAATATCTCATCACCAAGGGCGTCTCGCCACAACGTCTCGCCGCAGCCGGATTTGGCGAATTCCAGCCGATTGATCCGGGCGACAGCGAAGAGGCGCTGCGCCGCAATCGCCGCATTGAACTCAAGCTCACCGAGCGCTGAAATGACGCTGCTGCGCGACGTGCGGGACACGGATATGGCCAGCCTCGCCGATCTCTGGGTAAGAAGCTGGCAGAGTGTCGGGCTCGATATCGACTTCGAGGCGCGGCGCGATTGGCTTTTTCAGCATCTTACCGCGCTGAAAGCCGAAGGCAGCCGGATCATCGGCGCCTTTGACGAAGAGCATCTGAAAGGTTTCGTCACCATCCATCCGCTGACGGGACGGCTTGATCAGCTTGCGGTGCATCCGGATGCTTTCGGCTCCGGGCTTGCCCATGCGCTGATGAACGCCGCGCGGGACAATGCCCCCGGCTTCATCGTGCTGGATGTCAACGAAGCCAACCCGCGCGCGATACGCTTCTACGAACGCGAGGGATTCACGCGCGTTGGCGACGCAATCAGCCCGCTGTCCGGGCTCAGGACTCTTGCTCTGCGCTGGCAGGCCTGAGACCCGCCGCAGCCGTATCAAACTGCAGCCGGGCAAGGCGCGCATAAAGCCCGTCGCGGGCGACAAGCTCGGCATGGGTGCCTTCCTCGACGATGCGGCCCTCATCCATCACCACGATGCGGTCTGCCGAAAGCACGGTGGCCAACCGGTGCGCGATGACCAGCGTCGTGCGGTCCTTCATCAGATGATCCAGCGCCGACTGCACGAGAATTTCATTCTCGGCATCAAGCGCGGATGTGGCCTCGTCCAGCAGCAGGACAGTCGCATTCTTCAAAATGGCGCGGGCGATGGCCAGCCTCTGGCGCTGTCCGCCCGAAAGGGTCACGCCCCGCTCGCCGATCAGGGTATTGTAGCCCTGCGGAAGGTCATTGATGAAATCATGTGCCGCCGCCTGAACCGCAGCCTGCCGCACTTCTTCCTCGGTGGCGCCAGGCCGTCCGTAACGGATATTGTCGATGATGCCCGCGCCGAAAATAACCGGGTCCTGCGGCACCAAGGCCAGCGCCTGACGCAGATCGGTGAGCTTCAGCTGGCTGATGTCGATATCGTCGAGCAAAATGCGCCCCGACAAGGGATCGTAGAAGCGGAGCAGCAACTGGAAAAGTGTGGATTTGCCGGCACCGGACGGACCGACAATGGCCAGAGTTTCGCCCGCCCTGATGCGCAGCGAGAACTGCCGCAGGATAGGCCCCTCAAGACGGGTGGGATAGGCAAAATCCACATTCTCGAAGCGGATCTCGCCGCTGACCGGCTGCGGCAGGGCGCGCGGATGCGCCGGATCGGTGATCGCGGAATGGACGCCGAGAATTTCCGAAATACGGCCCGCGGCGCCTGCCGCCTGCGAAACTTCGCTCCAGACCTGACTGAGTTCACCCAGCGCACCAGCGGCAAAGAGCGCATAAAGCATGAACTGCACCAGAACGCCGCCGGTCATGGCGCCGGTGAGCACATCATGCGCGCCGAGCCACAGCACGAACACCACCGAACCAAAAATCAGGAACATGGCGACACCGGTGAGCACCGCGCGCGCCTGCGTGGTGTTGCGAGCGGCGGAGAACGCCTGCTCGACAGCATCGCCAAAACGCCGCGCCGTCATATCCTCGGCATGAAAGGCCTGCATGGTCTTGATCGCACCAATGCTCTCGGATGCAAAAGCGCTGGCATCGGCCAGCCTGTCCTGAGCGGCGCGCGAACGCGCCCGCACCTTGCGGCCGGATGCCACCAGCGGCAGAACAATCACCGGAATGGCGACCAGCACCAGCCCCGACAATTTGGGGCTGGTATAGACCATCATGATGATGGCCCCGGCGCCGAGAAAGAAATTGCGCAGCGCGATGGAGGCCGAAGCGCCGAAAGCGTCCTTGAGCTGCGTGGTATCGGCTGTGAGACGGGAGACGAGTTCCCCGACTTTGCTCGTATCGAAAAAGGCCGCATCGAGATGGGCCAGATGCTGGAAAAACGTGCGCCGGATATCGGCAATCACCCGTTCGCCGAGGGTGATGACAAGATAGTAGCGCGATGCCGACGCAAGCGCCAGCACACCGGCCACGGCCAGCAGCATCAGAAAATAGGTGTTGATGTGCGAACTGCTGGCGTTGGAAAAGCCATTATCCATGACGCCGCGCACAGCGGCGGGAAAGGTCAGTGTGGCGGCCGAAGCTGCGATGAGCGCGGCCAGCGCGCCCAGAATACGCCCGCGATAGGCCAGGGCGAAAGGCACCATGGGCAGCAGCGCCCGCAGCGAGGGTCTGGATTTGCTGGCATTTTCAGGAGAAGCGGCGGATGAGGTCATGCGCGAGGTATAAACTGTTCACCGGGTGGTTGCATCTGTTTGGTCTTAGCAACGCAAAAAATATCTTGCCATCTTGTTTCGCAGCGCGGCCTGCGGTATAGAGGCGCACTTCCGTCCCCGATGGATCAGAATTTGGTCTCAGCCTTGCAGGTTGAGAATGCCTCAAGGATTGGTATCATGAAAGAAAACACGCACCCCAATTACCACATGATCAAAGTGGTGATGACCGACAAGACCGAATATCTCACCCGCTCCACCTATGGCGCGGAAGGCGACACGCTCAATCTCGATATCGACCCCAAGACCCATCCGGCCTGGACCGGCGGTTCGGCCCAGCTTATGGACCGCGGCGGTCGTCTGTCGCGCTTCAACACCCGCTTTGCCGGAATCACCACAATCAAGAAGTAATTTTCTCTTCTTCACGAAATCAAGGGATTACAAGCTTGCTTGTGATCCCTTTTCGTTTTAGGCGCCTTTCGCGTGAGCGGGCGCCCCTCTCAGGATGCCAGCGCCAGATCGCCGCTTGCCGGAGAAGCCTCAAATATGATCCGGTCGGTTTCGGCGCGGGCGCTGATGCGCATTCCTGCGGCCTCGGCGACCATGGCCGTGTAGAAAGGCTGGATGGAATGGGCATCGACAGTGCCTTCGCTGCTGCCTTCAAGCAAAGCCGTCACGCCCTGCGCGAGGCGCATGTTGGGCCCGGATGCCTCAATGGTGACAGACATGCTTTCCGGTGTGCCGGTGACGCAGACATCGATGAGGCCGCCGCGCGGAATGGCCTTCGAGGCAATAAGACACAGGTTGAGAAGCAGCTTGACCTTGTTCTTGGGCAGATAGGCACGCGGCACCTGCCAGTTGATCTTGGTGCGGTCGTCGGCGAGCAGGCCATTGGCCACGTTGTGCGCATCGCCCGAGTCTATATCCGCGCCGGCAGAACCGGCTGCTCCGAAGGCAAGGCGGCAGAATTGCAGCTGGGCTGAGGCTTTGGCCGAGCTTTTCTTGACCAGATCAAGCGCCATGGCCCGCATTTCCGGATCTTTCTCGTCCTCGAGCATTTCAAGGCCATTGGCGATCGCGCCCACCGGGCTGATCACGTCATGGCAGACGCGCGAACACAGCAAGGCCGCAAGATCAAGTGAATCGATGGATAGTTTCAGCATTATCGTGTTCCGTCCGGATCTCGTTGAAAAATATCTGGCAATAGAGTTAACCGACTCGCATGTTAGGCGACAAGAGTTACTTGATTGTAAGAATTTCTCGTTTTTTGCTGTTAATTTCGGCGAAAACACAAGATAGATAACAAAATGTTCAATCGCCGCGAGAGACGACTGGTGTGACTGTTTCGCCCGATCCCGCCCATGACCGCATGATGCAGGCCTGCGCCGCTCTCGCTCTTGAGGCGGGAGAGAAAATTCTGGACGTGCGCCGGCAGGGGCCGCATGTCCGCTTCAAGAACGACCAGTCTCCGGTCTGCGAGGCAGACGAGCGGGCGGAAGCCGTCATTCTGGACGGTTTGTCCCGGCTTTATCCCGAAATTCCGGTGATTGCCGAGGAAGCCTTCACATTGCAGCCCAGAGGCTGCGCCGCACCCCGGTTTTTTCTGGTCGATGCGCTCGACGGCACCAAGGATTTCATCTCCGGACGCGACGGCTTTACAGTCAATATCGCGCTGATCGAGAATGGCGCGCCGCGTGTCGGCGTGGTGTTCGCCCCGGCGGCGGACGAGCTCTGGCTGGCCGCTGGCCGGGCCTTTCATGTCCGCGCTGGTGCGGGGGCGCAATTGCCGGAACGCGCGCTCTGGCAGCCTCTTGCCGTGCGCAAACGCCCGGCAGAAGGGTTGACGGCGCTTGCCAGCCGCGCCCATGGCGATGCCCGCAGCGACGCGCTTCTCGCGGCCCTGCCGGTCGCGGCATCTTTGCGCAGCAGTTCCTCACTGAAATTCTGCCGCATTGCCGAAGGCAAAGCCGATATCTATCCCCGCTTCAGCCCGATCATGGAATGGGATACGGCTGCAGGCGATGCCGTGCTTCGTGCCGCTGGCGGATGTGTGTTCGAGCGGGACGGCATGCCGCTCATTTACGGCAGGGCCGAGCGCGGCCATGCCAATCCCGGATTTGTCGCCGTCGGCGACCCGGCATTGCGCGAGGATGTGCTGCAGATCCTCAGCCAACTTGCATAAATCATTGTTGACCTGATAGAATCTCACAAATTTCGGGTGATTTGCCGGCTTTGCAAAATCGGCAACACAATCATGACACGATTTTGCAACAGGGTATTTTGACGAGAAGGGCCGAATCCGGGCCAGCTTGAAGGGGAAACTCATGATCAACCATGCGCGTCGGGCATTGATAGGTTCCATGGGCACATTGGCGGCGACGCTGATGATGGGTGCAGGCCCGCTGCTTGCCTATGAGGAAACACCGACGAAATTCTCAACTAATGAACTGGTCGACGATGGCAACCGCTTTTTCGGGACGGTCTCGCGCGGGCTGGCGCAGGGCATCGAAACCGCGACCAAGCGCTGGGGCCAGCCCAACGCCTATATTCTGGGACAGGAAGCCTCGGGTGCCTTCATCGGCGGCCTGCGTTATGGCGAAGGCAAGATGTATACCCGCAATGCCGGCGACCGCCCTGTATTCTGGCAGGGGCCGTCGATCGGCTTTGATGCTGGCGGCGATGGCGACCGCACCATGATGCTGGTTTATAATCTGCCGAGCGTGAGCGCCATTTTCCGCCGTTACGGCGGTGTAGACGGCTCAGCCTATTTCGTCGGCGGCTTCGGTTTTACCGCGCTCACGGCGGATAATATCGTCGTTGTGCCGATCAGGGCTGGCGTCGGTTTCCGGCTGGGCGCCAATCTCGGCTATCTGAAGTTCACGCCAAAGGCCACCTGGAACCCGCTCTGATTCTTTGCCTGTGCCGGTGTCTGCGCCTGCGCAGGCAAATCGTCACCTGAATGCGGTGGTCAGGCTTGCATTGCAGCGCCCGGCGAGGCAGGATTCCCCGATATTGACAAAGGAAAGGGGAATTCATGGTCCGGGGCCGTCTGGAAGGTAAAGTTGCGCTCATAACAGGCGCCTCGCGCGGCATAGGAAGAGGCATAGCCCAGCGTTTCGCCCATGAAGGCGCCAGCGTCGTCATCAACCACTTCCGCGATGAGGCTGAGGGCCGCAAGACGCTCGACAGCATCAGGCAAATCAGCAGCCAACGCAGTTTTGAGGCCAGCCACCAGCTGATTGACGCCGATATCGGCGACGAACCGGCGATTGACGCAATGTTCGACGAGGTTTTCAAGCACCATCGCCGTCTCGACATTCTGGTCAATAATGCCGGGTTCCAATTGCCGACAGCCGGGCACGACTTCGACAGCAAGACCTTCAATCAGATATTGGGAGTCGATCTCGTCGGGCCGGCGCTCTGCGCCCGGCGGGCGCTGCGCCAGTTTCTGGATCAGGGCTCGGGCTGCATCATCAACACCACCAGCGCGCATGAGATTATTCCCAAGCCGGGCTATCTGGCCTATTCCATCGCCAAGGGCGGTCTGGGCAGCATGACACGCACGCTGGCGCTGGAATATGCCGACAGGAACATCCGCGTCAACGCCGTCGGGCCCGGCGCAGTGCTGACCGACATGAATGCCGCATGGGCCAATGATCCGGAAAAGCGGGCCAGCGTCGAGAGCCATATTCCTATGCGGCGCGCCGCGACGATTGACGAAATATCGGGAATTTATGTCTTTCTTGCCAGCGACGACGCGGCCTATATTACCGGCCAGACCATCTTCGCCTGCGGCGGTCTCAGCCTCTACGGCGATTTCAAGGAAAATTGGGCCAGCTGAATGAAAATTTCTCTTATCCAGATGAATTCCGTGGCCGACAAGGCCCGCAACATTGCCGACGCCAGCGCGCTGATCGAGGCTGCCGTGCGCGACGAGCGCCCGGACTGGGTGCTGCTGCCCGAAACCTTCGACTGGGCCGGCGGTTCGCGCGCCGACAAGACCGCGGCAGCGGAGGTGATTCCTGGCGGGCCGGCCTATCGCGCCATGCAGGATCTGGCGAAAAAGCACCGCATTTTCATCCATGCGGGTTCGATACTCGAAAAAATCCCCGGCGAGGAGCGGCTCGCCAACACCAGCGTCGTATTCAACCGTGCGGGTGAGGAGGTGGCGCGCTATCGCAAGATCCACCTGTTTGACGTCACCACGCCGGACGGCAGCGGCTACAAGGAGAGTCTTGCCATCGCGCCGGGCGATGCGGTGGTCACCTATGATTGCGAAGGCATCACGGTGGGCTGCGCCATCTGCTATGACCTGCGTTTTGCCGATCTGTTTCTCGCGCTCGCCGAAAAGGGCGCCGAACTCATTGCCCTGCCCGCCGCCTTCACCCTGCTCACCGGCAAGGACCATTGGGAAGTGCTCTGCCGCGCCCGCGCCATAGAGACCGAAACCTATTTTGCCGCCGCGGCGCAGACCGGCACATTTCAGGTCGGCAACGAGGTGCGCGCTACCTACGGTCATTCGCTTGTCATCGACCCCTGGGGCCATGTCGTCGCCAAGGCCTCGGACGGCATCGGCACCGTGAGCACACGGATCGACAAGAAGCAGATTGAAAAGGTGCGCGGCCTCATTCCGGTGGCGCAGCACCGCGTCAGATTACGGGGATAGAATGAGCAAGATCAATCAGAATAAATTATTCGGGCCAGATGTGAAGCGCCTGCCCCAGATGCAGGCCATCGCCGAATGGCTGGCGCAAGCCGACAAGGATTTGCCTGACTGGCTCAATCTCCCCGTCGCCGAGGCGCGGGCGCAACAGGAACGGGGTTTTGCCCGCTGGACAACCAGCCTGCCGCAGGTGGCAGCCAGCCAGATGATCCGGGTGCCGGGTCTTGGCAACGATCCGGAGGTCGTACTGCAAAAAATTGTGCCGCCGAACGCCCGCTCCGGCGCGCTGCTCTATGTGCATGGCGGCGGCTGGGCCTTCGGCAGCCTTAAATCACATGAACGGCTGGCGCGGTTGCTGGCCATTCAATCCGGCTTTATCGTCTATCATGTCGATTACCGGCTTTCGCCCGAACATCCGTTCCCGGCGGGGCTCAACGACGTGCGGGCGGCCTGGCGCTGGATGGCGGCCGGGGAGCGCGGCCCGCTGCTGATCGGCGGCGACAGCGCGGGCGCCAATCTCGCGCTCAGCGCCTGCCTGCTGGAAGGCGAAGCGGGACGGCGCACGCCTGACGGGCTGCTGCTGTTCTATGGCGCCTTCAACACGGATTTCGATACGCCGTCCTACCTGCGCTTTGCCGAGGGCTATGGCCTGACACGCGCCCGGATGATGCGGTTTTACGAAATGTATTGCACCTACGACCAGCACAACGACCGGGCGGTCTCGCCGATCCTCGCCAGCGAGGCGGCATTGGCGAAACTGCCGCCGGTCTATCTCAATGCTGCGGGCCTCGATCCGCTGCTCAGCGACACACTCAATCTCGTCGCACGGCTGGAACAGGCCGGGACGTCCCATCAGTTCGACCTGTTCGAGGGGGTTCATCACGGCTTCATCCTGATGGACGAGAGGCTGGATGCCGCCAAAGACGCCATAGACAAGGCCGCCGCCTTCATGAAAGCCATGTGAGCGGCGGCGCGGGCCCTCATCTCAGATTGCCTTCATCCTTCGACAAGCTCAGGATGAGGCTTCGGCAAGCTCAGGATGAAGCGAATTTTTTCGCTTTACAGCATCCTCACCTTTGGCACTGATGCGGGCACAGTTTTCAGGCTGTTGCGCAGCGGCAGGCCGAAGGGCGCGGCTTCGATTTCAAAAATATCGCCGTCCTGCGTGCGCACATTATCCGAAAACGACAAGGTCGCGGTGCCGAAATAATGCACATGCACGTCTCCGGGGCGGCGGAACAGCGCATATTTGAAATGATGATGCTCAAGATTGGCGATGGTGTGGGACATATTCGCCTCGCCCGATATGAAGGGCTTGTCGAAAATCGCCTTGCCATCCCGCCAGATGCGCGACGTGCCGCGGATATCGGCGGGCAATTCACCGATGAGCAGTTCCGGCCCGATGCTGGAAACCCGAAGCTTGGAATGGGCAAGAAACAGATAATTCTGCCGTTCGGTGACGTGATCAGAAAATTCATTGCCCAGCGCGAAGCCCAGACGCACCGGAGTGCCATCCTCCGCGATCAGGTAGATGCCGGCAATTTCTGGCTCCTCGCCGCCATCGAGCGCAAAATCGGGCGAGAGCAGCGGGCTTTGCGGCGCGATCAGAGTCGACCCGTCGCCCTTGTAGAACCATTCCGGCTGTACGCCGATTTCGCCATTGCGCGGCTTGCCGCCCTCAAGACCCATCTTGAACATTTTCATCGAGTCGGTCAGCGTGGCGGCGTCGGCAAGATTTTTATGCATCTTGTCGCGGCCCTCGGCGGAGCCAAGATGGGTCAGGCCGGTTCCGGCCACCATCACATGCGCCGGATCCGCGTGATCAACGGGTGCGAGCACCTGTCCGGCGGCCAGAAGCGCCGCGAGATCCACCCGCTCGCCAGTGCCGCGCGCATTGATTTCAGCGGCCAGCGTACGGCCGTTTTTCAGCGCGCTGCGCGCCAGTTCATAAGTGGTGGCAACGCCGTTGACAATCCGGCTGTCGGCGTCGGAAACAACGAGCGCGCGCGCGCCGGAAGCTTGCCTGATCTGAGCTAAACGCATGAAATATTCCTATTTTTCAATTACATCGTTGCGCCGATTTGCCAAGGCACGAATTCGGCGTCGCCATAGCCCAGCGCTTCGGATTTGGAATGCTCGCCCGAGGCCATGCGCAGCAGCGCCTCGAAGATCTCGCGGCCCTTGGCCTCGATGGACACGCCGTCGAGCACATCGCCGCAGTTGATGTCCATGTCCTCGACCATGCGGTTATACATCTCGGTGTTCGTGGCGAGCTTCATCGACGGTGTGGGCTTGCAGCCATAGGCCGAACCGCGGCCGGTGGTGAAGGCCAGTATATTGGCGCCGCCGGCCACCTGCCCCGTTGCCGAGACGGGATCATAACCGGGCGTATCCATGAAGACGAAGCCCTTGGCCTTGACCTGCTCGGCATAGAGATAGACGCCATTGAGCGTGGTGGTGCCGCCCTTGGCGGCCGCGCCGAGCGACTTTTCCAGAATTGTGGTCAGGCCGCCCGCCTTGTTGCCGGGAGAGGGATTGTTGTTCATCTCGCCGCCGTTGCGGGCGCAATAATCTTCCCACCAATGGATACGCTCGACCAGCTTTTCGCCGATCTCGCGCGTGGCCGCGCGGCGGGTGAGCAGATGCTCCGCGCCGTAAATCTCCGATGTCTCGGAGAGGATGGCGGTACCGCCATGGCGCACCAGCAGATCGGCGGCGGCACCGAGCGCCGGATTGGCCGTGATGCCCGAATAGCCGTCCGAGCCGCCGCATTGCAGCGCCAGCATCAGTTCGGAAGCCGGAACGGTCTCGCGCCGCGCGGCATTGACGATCGGCAGCATCTCCTTGATGCGGGCAACGCCGGCCTCCACGGTCTTGCGCGTGCCGCCGGTGTCCTGAATGGTCATGGTGCGGAAATGGTCACCCTCGACAATGTTGAATTCCTGCTTCATGCGGGAAATCTGGAACACTTCGCAGCCCAGCCCGACAAGCAATACGCCGCCGATATTGGGATGCGAGGCATAACCCCATTGCGTACGCTTGAGCACGTCAAAGCCCTCGCCCTTGGCGGCCATGCCGCAGCCCGTGCCATGCACGAGTGGAATGATGCCGTCGATATTGGGATATTGAGCCAGAATGCCCGAGCGCTCGATTTCCTTGGCCATGAAGCGGGCCACGGTGGCAGAGCAGTTCACGCTGGTCAGAATCGCGATGTAATTGCGCGTGCCCACCTTGCCGTTGGCGCGGCGGTAGCCCTGAAAGGTCGCCCGCTGCTCAAGCGGCAGGATGTCCTCCTGCTTTGCGGCGGCAGCGAACTGATAATCGCGCGCAAAATCATGCATCACGACATTATGCTCGTGCACCCAGTCGCCGGGGGCGATATCCTCCGAGGCAAAGCCGATGATCTGGCCAAATTTGAGCACGGGCTGGCCCTTGGCGATAGGCGCGGCAGCCATTTTATGGCCGCGCGGGATGCGCATGCGCGCGATGACAGATTCGGCGCTCTGGCCGCTTTCGATAGGTTCCACCGCAACAATGACATTATCATCGCTGTGGAGGCGCAGGGAGCGAGGTCGGGTCATAACAGGTCTTTCAGTTGGTTTACAAAAACGGATGATTCAAGAAAACAATCCAGGGCGCTCGCGCACGACGGCCTCAAAAATAGCAATGGTCTGGCTCAGGTGCGCGCGCATGGCGGCGGCGGCCCCCGCCTCGTTGCGTTCCTCAATATTGAGCCAGACGGCCTGATGCTCCTTGAAAATAGCCAGAAGACGGCTCTTGGGCGGCGCGAGCAGGCGGCGGATGCGCTCGGCATGGGCGCGCAGGCCCTTCAGAATATCGCTGCTTTGCGTCAGATTGAGGCCGCTGACAATGATCTGGTGGAATTCGACATCCAGCGCGTTGAAGCCCTTGCTGTCCTCGGCCTCGGCCGCCGCCTTCTGATAGCGGATATTGCGGCGCAGCGCCTCGAACGCATCCTCGGGAAGGGAAATGGCGGCCTGTCCGGCGATATCGGCTTCAAGCGCGCGGCGGATCATCAGAAATTCGCGGGCGTCATGCACCGAAATCTTAGATACGAAAGACCCATGCTGCGGCTCGATCACCACAAGGCGCTCATAAGCAAGCCGGTTGATAGCCGTGGTGACCGGAAAGCGCGAGACATTGATCTGCTGGCACAGGACGGCCTTGTCGATCAGCATCCCCGGCTCCATCGTGCCGCTTAGAATAGCGTCGCGCAGATGATGATAGACCTGATCCGCCTTTGACAGACGCTGGGCGCTATGCGCATCCTGACTGGCGCGCCGGGCAAGGCCGGAGGGCGCATTGCCGATCGATTCCGCTGTCCCCATGATCACCACCAATTGCAGGCCGCCGCCGAATTTGAACTTTTTACAAATAACATTTGAGTGCTAGCATGTCAGAGGCTAAAGAAGCAATATTCCGACACTGGATTCAGCATTATTTCTGTCACGGGGATGCAATTAAATGACATCGGGCGCCATTTCCTTCAGTCTCGCCGAGAGCCTCCCCAATGATGCCGGCAGAGCCGCGCTTGCCGGGCGCGTGTGGCGGCCGGATGTCAGCGGCCCAGCGATCTGCGCGGTGCGCAATAACGAATTAATTGATATTTCAAGACAATTCCCCACGATGCGCGACCTGTGCGAAACGGCCGATCCGGCTGCCGCACTGCGTGCCGCCCATGGGGAGAGCCTCGGCGCTCTCGATGCGATCTTGACCAATTCGATCGAGGCGACGCGGAATGCCGCAAAGCCTTACCTGCTTGCACCCGTCGACCTTCAGGCCGTCAAAGCAGCGGGCGTGACCTTCGCCACCTCCATGCTGGAGCGCGTCATCGAGGAAAAGGCGCGCGGCGATGCGCTGGCGGCGGACGGCATCAGGCAGGAGATCACGCGTCTTGTCGGCGACGATCTTTCAAGGCTCCGGCCCGGTTCCGATGCCGCCATGCAGCTCAAAGCGCTGCTCATCGAGAAGGGCGCCTGGTCGCAATATCTTGAGGTCGGCATCGGCCCCGACGCCGAAATTTTCACCAAGGCGCAGCCCATGTCCTCGGTGGGGTTTGGCGCGGATGCGGGCCTGCACCCGATCTCAACCTGGAACAACCCTGAGCCGGAAATGGTGCTCGCCGTTGCCAGCACGGGCCGGATCGTCGGCGCGACGCTGGGCAATGATGTGAACCTGCGCGATGTCGAGGGCCGCTCCGCCCTGCTGCTCGGCAAGGCCAAGGACAATAATGCCTCCTGCGCGCTCGGGCCGTTCCTGCGCCTGTTCGACGCGGATTTTACGCTGGATGACGTGCGCGGCGCGCATATCCGGCTCAATGTCGAGGGCGAGGACGGATTTTCCCTCGAAGGCGGCAGTTCCATGACAAAAATCAGCCGCGACCCCGCCGATCTGGTGCGGCAGATGATCGGGCCGCATCATCAATATGCCGATGGCGCGGTGCTGTTTCTGGGCACCATGTTCGCGCCCATCAAGGACCGGGACGCGCCGGGCAAGGGCTTTACCCATAAAACCGGCGATATCGTGCGTGTTTCGACGCCGCGGCTCGGCACATTGCTCAACCGGATGCAACTTTCCACCCAATGCGCGCCCTGGACATTCGGGGTGAGTCACCTCATGCGCAATTTAAGCTCACGCAAACTGCTCTGAACAGGAACAATCATGACGGACATGTTTAAAAACTTCATCGCCGGCGACTGGGTCAACGGCGCCAAGACCACGCTGAATGTCAACCCTTCCGACACGGCGGATATTATCGGCGCCTATGCACAGGCCGACGAAGCCCAGACGCTCACCGCCATCGAAGCCGCCAAGAACGCCTTCAGGCATTGGTCGGTCTCGACACCGCAGCAGCGTTTTGACGCGCTCAACAAGATTTCGGCGGAAATTCTTGCCCGAAAGGAAGAACTGGGCCGCCTGCTGGCACGCGAGGAAGGCAAGACGCTGGCCGAGGGCATTGGCGAAGCCGCCAGAGCCGGGCAGATTTTCGCCTTTTTCGCTGGCGAGGCGCTGCGCCTTTCCGGCGACAAGGTGCCCTCCGTGCGCCCGGCCATTGATGTTGAGGTGACGCGTGAGCCGCTGGGTGTGATCGGGCTCATCTGCCCGTGGAATTTCCCCATCGCCATTCCGGCATGGAAGATCGCTCCGGCGCTGTGCTACGGCAATTCGGTTATTTTCAAGCCGGCCGATCTGGTGCCGGGCTGCGGTTATGCGCTGGCCGAGATCATTTCCCGCGCCGGACTGCCGCAGGGCACGTTCAATCTCGTCATGGGCCGCGGCTCGGTGGTCGGCCAGACCCTGCTCACCCATAAGGACGTGACCGCCATCAGCTTCACCGGTTCGGTCGGCACAGGCCGCAAGGTGGCGGAGGCCTGCCTGAAGCGCATGGCCAAGTTCCAGCTTGAGATGGGCGGCAAGAACCCGCTCGTCGTGCTTGACGATGCCGATCTCAAGACCGCGGTCGAAGTGGCGGTCAACGGCTCCTATTTTTCCACCGGCCAGCGCTGCACGGCCTCCTCGCGCCTCATCGTCACGGAGGGCATTCACGACCGGTTTGTCGAGGCGGTGTCCGAACGCCTCAAGAGCCTCAATGTCGGCCATGCCCTGAAGCCCGAAACGCAGATGGGTCCGGTGGTGGATCAGAGCCAGCTCGATCAGGATCAATCCTATGTCGATATTGGCCGCAAGGAAGGCGCAAAGCTGGCCTGGGGCGGCGAATTGCTCAACCGCGAGAACCCCGGCTTTTACATGGCCCCGGCCTTGTTCACCGAGGTCAGCAACAACATGCGCATCGCCCGAGAGGAAATTTTCGGCCCTGTGGCTGCAGTGATCCGCGCCAAAAATTATGAAGAGGCGCTGCATATCGCCAACGACACCGAATTCGGCCTTGCTTCAGGTATCTGCACCACCAGCCTGAAACATGCGTCGCACTTCAAGCGTCACGCCGAAGCCGGCATGGTGATGGTGAACCTGCCCACGGCAGGCGTCGATTACCATGTACCGTTCGGCGGGCGCAAAGGCTCCTCCTATGGCCCGCGCGAGCAGGGCAGATATGCCGCCGAATTCTTCACCACTGTGAAGACGGCCTACACGTTCGCAGGATGATTCTGCGGCGGGATGTTTCCGCGTTCTGATACTGGTTCCTCACCCTTCGACAAGCTCAGGGTGAGGTTCTGGTGTCGAGGGTGAGGCCTTAAAAAAACGCCCGTCATGCTGAGCCTCCCGAAGCATGAGGACGCCAATCACCTCTGGCAGGCCGCGCAATAGAATGTCGAGCGACCGGATTGCACCCGCCGCAGCACCGGCGCGCCGCACACGAGGCAGGGCTCGTTCTCGCGGTCATAGACCTGAAAACGGTGCTGGAAGTAACCCAGCGTGCCATCGGTGTGCGAAAAATCATTGAGCGTTGAGCCTCCGGCGGCGATGGCCTCCTCAAGCACTGTCCGGATGGTTGCGGCCAGCGCTTCAGCCTCGGCGGGGGTAAGGCTCCCCGCCGCCCGTTCCGGCGAGATGCGGGCGCGAAACAAGGCCTCGCAGACATAGATATTGCCGAGCCCGGCGACGAGCCGCTGATCGAGAAGCGCCGCCTTGAACGGCGCAGCCTTGCCCGCGAACAATTGCAGCAGCCCGGGACCGCTCAGGCCATTGCCAAGCGGCTCGATCCCGAGATTGCGGAAAAAGGGGTGCTCGCCAAGGCGTGACCGCGGCACAAGATCCATGAAGCCGAAGCGGCGCGGATCATTGTAAGTGACACGCGCCCCATTCGAAAAATGCAACACCACGTGATCATGCGGGAGCCCGGCGCTGCGCTCGTGATGAAACCGGCCAATAATATTTTCCTCAACCCGGAACGAGCCGGACATGCCCAGATGCATGACCAGCACCTCGCCGCCGGAGAGATCGGCCAGCAGATATTTCGCCCGGCGCGTGAGCGCAGTCACGGTCTGCCCTTCCAGACGCGCCACAAAATTCTCGGGAAAGGGAAAACGCAGATCGGCCCGGCGCTGCTCGACCTGCGTGATCCGGGCGCCTTCAAAGGCAGGCGCCAGACCACGACGCACGGTTTCAACTTCAGGCAATTCAGGCATGACGATTTCCAGGCGGCAATTTGCCTCAAGTGCATAGCCTTCTTGAGAGCAAAGCGCTATGGTCGCGCCAAAATCGGAGTCAAAAAATGCCGTCCACGCAGGAAACCCATTTCGGCTTTGCCAATGTCCCGCTCGAAGACAAGCAGGGGATGGTGGACGATGTGTTTCACAAGGTGGCCGACCGCTACGATCTGATGAACGATCTGATGTCCGGCGGCCTGCACCGCGCCTGGAAGGATGTGCTGGTGAGCATGGTCAAGCCATCGCGCAGACGCCCCTTTCATCATCTCGATGTGGCCGGCGGCACGGGCGATGTCGCCTTCCGCGTGATCGGGGCCGGAGGGCCGCAAACCGACGTCACCGTGCTCGATATCAATGCCGATATGCTGCGCGTGGGCCGGGAGCGGGCGGAAAAACGCAATCTGCCGCGCCTGACCTTCGTCGAGGGGAATGCGGAAAAGCTGCCGCTGCCGGACAATGCTTTCGATGCCTATACCATCGCGTTCGGCATCCGCAACGTGCCGCGCATTCCGCTTGCGCTCAAAGAGGCCTACCGGGTGCTCAAGTTTGGCGGGCGCTTTCTCTGCCTTGAATTTTCGGAAGTGGATGTGCCGGGCCTCGATAAAATCTACGATGCCTTCTCTTTCTCCGCCATACCGGCCATAGGCAAAGCCGTGACGGGCGACGGCGAGCCCTACCGCTATCTTGTCGAGTCGATACGCAAATTTCCCACGGCTGAAACCTTCAGGGACATGATTGCCGAAGCGGGTTTCTCCCGCGTCTCCTACACGCGTCTCTCGGGCGGCATCGTCGCGATCCACTCGGGCTGGAAGCTCTGAGCATGGGCGTTCTGGCAAATATCGGCCATGTCTGGCGTCTTTCGCATGTGGGCTGGGTGCTGATGCGCGAAGGCGTGTTCGCGCCGCTGGATGCGGATCTGCTGCCGCACTGGATGCGGCCGGGGCTCCATGTCGTCAAGATGATGGCGCGTCGCCATTCCTCGGGCGAACTGGCTAAGGCCATTGCGCGGCTTGGCCCCTCCTACGTCAAGCTTGGTCAGTTTCTCGCCACGCGCCCCGATGTCGCGGGGCCGCGCATGGCCAATGAGCTCAGCGCCCTGCAGGACAAGATGTCTCCCTTCCCGCAGGAACAGGCGGTGGCAATGATCGAGGCCGCGTTTGGGCGGCCCCTCAATGACATATTCGTCGAATTCGGCCCGCCGATCGCCGCGGCATCGATCGCGCAGGTGCATCGCGGCAAGGTGCGCGAGGGCGAGGCCCTGCGCGATGTCGCGGTGAAGGTGGCGCGGCCCAACATTGAACGGCGCTTCCGCCGCGACCTTTCCGACATGTATTTCGCCGCGCGCCTCGCGACCAGATTCCTGCCCGATGCCGAGCGCCTCCAGCCGGTGGAAGTGGTCGATACATTGGCGCGTTCGGTGAAAATCGAGATGGATTTTCGTCTCGAAGCCGCCGCCGCTTCCGAATTTGGCCAGAATACCGCCTCAGATCCCGATCTGCGGATTCCGGGTGTGGACTGGGAGCGCACGGCGCGCGATGTTCTCACCCTCGAATGGATCGACGGCACACCGCTTTCCGATCTTTCGACCCTGTCGGGCAAGGGCTTCGACCTGCCGAAACTGGGGCAGGGCCTGATCCAGAGTTTTCTGCGCCATGCCGTGCGCGACGGCTTCTTCCACGCCGACATGCATCAGGGCAATCTGATGGTCGACGACAGCGGCAAGCTGGTGGCGGTGGATTTCGGCATCATGGGGCGGCTGGGGCTCAAGGAGCGGCGCTTTCTGGCGGAAATTCTTTATGGCTTCATCATCCGCGATTATCATCGTGTCGCCGAGGTGCATTTCGAGGCAGGATATGTGCCGCGCGCCTATTCGGTGGATGATTTTGCCCAGGCCATCCGCGCCATAGGCGAGCCGATCCATTCCAAGACCGCAGACCAGATTTCCATGGCCAAACTGCTGACCCTGCTGTTTGAAATCACGGCCCTGTTCGAGATGAAAACCCGTACGGAACTGGTGATGCTGCAAAAGACCATGGTGGTGGTCGAGGGCGTGGCGCGCACGCTCGACCCGCATCTCAACATGTGGCGCACGGCCGAGCCCGTCATCCGCGACTGGATCGAGCGCAATCTGGGGCCCATCGGCAAGATTGGCGACGCCGGGCAGGGGCTGGTGTCCTTCGCCAAGATGACGGCGGCGCTGCCGCAATGGATGAACCGGGCCGAACAGGCGCTGAACGCGTTGGAAAATTCGGCGGAACGCGGCTTCACGCTGTCCTCCGCCTCGGTGGAGGCCATTGGCCGGGCAGAGGCACGGGGCAATCGCTGGGGCAATGCGGCGCTCTGGATCATTGCCGGTCTGCTGGCCTGGGGCCTGCTGCATTAAACAGATTCTGTTTGTAAATTAAATCAAATGGTGCGAATAAAATGGAGAAAAGGGCTTTCTCCATTGCCACACACCCGCAGCGCGCGCCTGTCCTGTGCCCGGCGCATCCGGCGATTCAGGCCACGGAACATTTGTCATGTCATCTGCCTCCACCCTGCACGGCAAAAACATCCTGCTCATCATCGGCGGCGGCATTGCTGCCTATAAAAGTCTCGACCTCATCCGCCAGCTGAAAAAGCGCGGCGCGGGCGTCAAGGTCGTGCTGACCAGAGCCGCAGAAGAATTCATCACCCCGCTTTCAGCCGCAGCCCTTTCCGGCAACAAGGTCCAGACCGATCTGTTCTCGCTCGATGACGAAGCCGAAATGGGCCATATCGAGCTTTCGCGCAGCGCCGATCTTGTGGTCGTGGCGCCCGCCACGGCCGATCTTCTGGCCAAACAGGCGCAGGGGCTGGCCAATGATCTGGCCTCGACGCTGCTGCTGGCCACCGACAAGCGCGTACTCAATGCCCCGGCTATGAACCTGCGCATGTGGCTGCACCCGGCGACGCAGCGCAATGTGGCGCAGCTTACCGCCGACGGCATGCTTTTTGTCGGGCCGGACGAGGGTGAGATGGCCTGCGGCGAATACGGCCCCGGCCGCATGGCCGAACCGCTGGAGATTGTCGCGGCCATCGGCGCTGCGCTGCAGGGTCCGCATATCCTGCCCCTGCCCGGCGGCCTGCTGGCGGGCCGGCGGGTGCTGATCACATCCGGCCCCACGCATGAGCCTATCGACCCTGTACGTTATATTGCCAACCGCTCCTCCGGCCGGCAGGGACATGCGCTCGCGCGGGCAGCCGTGGCGGCGGGAGCACAGGTGACGCTCGTTTCCGGCCCTGTCGCCCTCGCCGATCCGCCCGGCGCGAAAGTCATCCATGTCGAGACGGCGCGCGAGATGCTGGCCGCTGTCGAGGCGGCCCTGCCCGCCGACCTGTTCATCGCCGCCGCCGCCGTGGCCGACTGGCGCGTCAGCAGCACCGGCACGCAAAAGCTCAAGAAGGACAAGGGCGAAGCGCCGCATCTCGCCTTTACCGAAAACCCAGATATTCTCGCCACCATTGCCCGGCGCACGAGCGGACGTCCGCCGCTCGTCGTCGGTTTTGCCGCGGAAACCGAACATGTGCTCGAACATGCCCGGGCGAAGCTCGCGCGCAAGGGGTGCGACCTTATTGTCGCCAATGATGTGAGCGCAGCCAGCGGCGTCATGGGCGGGCAGAACAATCAGGTCACGCTGGTGTCTGCCGGCGGCGAGGAGAGCTGGCCCCGCCTCGGCAAGGAAGAGGTGGCGCAGAGGCTTATCGCCCATTTTGCGGGAATGCTGCCATGAACGTGCTGGTTGAACGGCTGCCCCATGCCGCCGACCTGCCGCTGCCGGCCTATCAGACAGCGGATTCAGCTGGTCTCGACCTGATGGCCGCACTCGCGGAACCATTGGTTCTGGCGCCCACGGCGCGGGCACTGATCCCCACCGGCCTGAAGCTGGCGCTCGCACCCGGCTTTGAGGCGCAGGTACGCCCGCGCTCGGGTCTGGCGCTCAAGCACGGCGTCACCGTGCTCAACAGTCCGGGCACGATCGATGCCGATTATCGGGGCGAGATCAAGGTGCTGCTGATCAACCTCGGAGCAGAACCCTTCACCATCACGCATGGCATGCGCATCGCCCAGATGGTGATCGCGCCGGTGCGGCAGGTGGAACTTGTGGAAATCGCCGTCCTGCCCGCCAGCGCACGCGGCGAAGGCGGCTTCGGCTCAACGGGCACCGGTACGGGGACTGGCCGATGAACCTGCTCGCGCGCCGCCAGATTCTGGCTATCGCCGCCGTGGTCGACATTGCTCTCCATGCCCGTGGTACGCCAGTGGCGGCCAAGGCGCTGGCCAGCAGGTTCAATGTCCCCGCGCGCTATTTCGAGACAGCGCTGCAGGCCCTCGTGCGCGTGAACATTCTCAAGGGCGTGCGCGGGCCGAAGGGCGGTTATGAACTGGCGCGCGAACGGCGGCGCATCACTCTGGCCGAAATTCTGCGCGCCACCGGCACGGATGAGGATGAGGCAACCGCCGCCTTCCCCTATGTGACGCAGATTATCGAGCCGGCGCTGCATCCGGCCACAACGGCTTTCATGAACGAGCTCGAACTCGTCAATATCGCGCAGTTGTGTCAGGCCTGTGAATCGGCGCAGGATGCCAGACAAACGACCAGCGCTGCTGATTTTACAATTTAATTTTGTAATTAAAAATAAATATCGACAAAATTATGTGTATTGAATAGTGTACTGGGATATCAATCAGTTTCTGCTAGGATCAGTTCAAAACAGGGAGATCCACCATGAGCGCGCAAACCAAGAAGCCGGGCCGCGGACGTATCTATAATTCCATCACCGATACGATTGGCGATACGCCGCTGGTGCGCCTCGACCGCCTCGCCAAAGCCAAGGGCGTCAAGGCCAACCTTCTGGCCAAGCTTGAGTTTTTCAATCCCATTGCCAGCGTCAAGGACCGCATCGGCGTCAATATGATCGATATGCTGGAAGCTCAGGGCCGCATAAAGCCGGGCCAGAGCACGCTTGTCGAGCCCACCTCCGGCAATACCGGCATTGCGCTCGCCTTCGTGGCGGCGGCGCGCGGCTACAAACTCGTTCTCGTCATGCCGGAATCAATGTCGATCGAACGGCGCAAGATGCTGGCTCTGCTTGGCGCGGAACTGGTGCTGACCCCCGCCCCGCTCGGCATGAAGGGCGCCATCGCCAAGGCCAACGAAATTGTCGCGGCCACGCCGGGCGCCATCATTCCGCAGCAGTTTGAAAATCCCGCCAATCCGGAAATTCACCGCACCACCACCGCCGAGGAAATCTGGAACGACACCAATGGCGAGGTGGATGTGTTCGTCTCGGGCGTGGGAACAGGCGGCACGATCACAGGCGTCGGGCAGGTGCTGAAGCCGCGCCGGCCTTCACTTCATGTCGTGGCCGTAGAGCCGGAAGATTCGCCGGTTCTTTCCGGCGGCGCGCCCGGACCGCACAAGATACAGGGACTTGGCGCGGGTTTTATCCCCGGTATCCTCGACCGTTCCGTGATTGACGAAGTGATCACCGTGGGCAACCAGACGGCTTTCGATACGGCCCGCCTTCTGGCACGGATAGAGGGAATTCCCGTGGGCATTTCTTCGGGCGCGGCGGCGGCGGCGGCCATCGAAATAGGTCTCAGGCCGGAATTCGAGGGCAAGAATATCGTCCTCATCATTCCATCTTTCGCCGAGCGCTATCTCTCCACCGCCCTGTTCGAGGGATTATAAAAACCTCCGCGGGGCGGGATCTTGCATTCATGCAAATGCGATCCCATATTGGCGTTATCCGGGGGCTGTCATGGACCCGGATAACCGAAGTGCCGATGAGAGGACTTCCCCGTGAGCCGTATTGCAACTCTGAATTCGCCATTTCTGCTTGGCTTTGATGAAATCGAACGCGCATTGGACCGCGTCACCAAAGCGACTTCGGATGGCTATCCGCCCTATAATATCGAGCGCCTCGCGCCTGCCGAGGGTCAGCCTGACCGCTTGCGCATAACTTTGGCTGTAGCCGGCTTTCGCCGCGATCAGCTTGAAGTGGTGATCGAGGAAAACCAGCTTCTGATCCGCGGCAAGCAGACAGACGACCGGGAGCGCCAGTATTTGCACCGCGGCATTGCAGCCCGGCAGTTCCAGCGCGCATTTCTGCTGGCAGACGGCATGAAAGTGCTGGGCGCCGACCTGCAGAACGGTCTCCTCTCCATCGACCTTGTGCGGCCCGAACCAGAAAAGCTCGTCCAGAGCATCACGATTAACGTTCACGATTAAAGAAAGGAATTCAGGGACTTATCGCCTGATAAACGCGATTGCACCCGTCCACTACCGAGGATCAACATGCCCCATATCGATTTGTCGACTTTCAATCATTCGCCCCTGACCACCGAGGAATTCGCACATCTGGGCGACGGACTGGTGGCCTATGTCAAGCCTATGCGCTCAGAGGACGTGGCCGCCTTGTTTCCGCAGGCTCCGGCGCTGGAACCGGGCCTGAAGATTTTTGCCCTGCTTGGCGCTGATGGTACGCCCATTCTGCTGACGGATTCGAAAGATGCCGCCATTGCCAATGCCTGGGAACATGAGCTGGAAACCGTCAGCGTCCACTGATGAGCGGCCCGGCCGCGCTCTAATTGCCGAACAATTGCTGCAGGAAATTGCCGGATGGCCGCGTTTTTCGCGGCGCTTCCGGGCGGTTTGGCACGTCCGCAGGCGGAAGGAGTTCGTCTGACGCAGCGGCCTGTGTCCGGCGCGGGCTGGCCGCTGTCTGGCCTCGTGCGGGCGTGACGGGCGAAGGCCCGGCGGGCGCCGCCGACTGAAGCGGCAGGGGCGCCTGCTCCGCGCCGGGAATCGAAGCCGGCGGCAATCCGGGCGCGGTCTCGGGGCTCTGCCCGTCGCCGCGATGCCAGAGGCCGAGCGGCAGCGGAGCGGGCGGGATGCCGTGAAGCGCAGCCTTCATGAAGCGGCTCCATATCTCGACGGGAAGATTGCCGCCCGACGTTTTCTTCGTCGGCGAGGAATCGTCATTGCCCAGCCAGACATCCGCCGTCAATGCGCTGGTATAACCGACAAACCATGCATCGCGGTATTCCTGACTGGTGCCGGTCTTGCCCGCCGCCTGCCAGCCCGGCAGTTCGGCCTTGCGGGCCGTGCCTGTGAGCAGGGTTTCCTGCATCATCGTGTTCATCATCCGCACATATTGCGGCTCGATCACCCGCCCGAAACCCGTGCCCTTGCGCTGATAGAGCAGCGCGCCCTCGCGTGTGCGCACTCTGGAGATGATATGCGGCTGCACGCCGATGCCGCCATTGGAAAACGGCACATAGGCGGCGGCCATTTCCAGCGGCGTGACCTCGGATGTGCCAAGCGCAATCGAGGCATTAGGCTGCAACTCGGACTGAATACCAAGACGGTGCGCGGTTGCGACGACATTTTTCGGGCCGACCTCCATGCCGACGCGCACCGCGACAGTGTTGAGCGACAGGGCCAAACCGTTCGTCAGCGTCACCGGGCCGAAATATTCGTGGCTGTAATTTTCCGGCTGCCAGCCATTGATGTTGAGCGGCCCGTCCTCGCGCACCGTATCCGGCGTGAGGCCGTGTTCCATGGCCGTAAGATAGACGAACGGCTTGAACGACGAGCCCGGCTGGCGTCTGGCCGAGACGGCCCGGTTAAACTGGCTGTCCGCATAATTGCGGCCGCCGATCATGGCCTTGATCGCGCCATTGCTGTCCATGGCCACGAGCGCGCCCTGAGAAACACCATATTTGCCGCCCTTGGCATCCAGTTCCTCGACAAGAGCCGTTTCCGCCGCGCTCTGCATCACCGGCGAAATGGTCGTCGAGACGACAATATCCTGATCAATGGCGCCGACGGTCTCATCCAGCGTGTCCATGACATAATCGGCGACGTAATTCATCGAACCGGCGCTGTCCTCGCGCACGGCGCGGGCCGGATGAGCGAGCGCAAGATCGGCCATGCCATGCGTGATATAGCCCTCCTGTTCCATGGCCTGTATCACTTGTGCCGCGCGCGCGCTGGCGCCTTCGGGGTTGCGATTGGGCGCGAGCTTCGTCGGCGCCTTCATCAGGCCGGCCAGCACGGCCGCCTCCGCCAGCGTGACATTCTGCGCGCTCTTGCCAAAATATTTACGCGCCGCCGCCTCTACGCCATAGGCGCCCGAGCCGAAATAGACGCGGTTGAGATAGAGTTCGAGAATTTGGTTCTTGGAATATGTATGCTCGAGCCAGAGCGCGAGAACCGCCTCCTGCGCCTTGCGCGACAAGGTGCGCTCCTGCGTCAGAAACAGGTTTTTCGCCAGTTGCTGCGTCAGCGTCGAGCCGCCCTGCGGCGCGCCATGACCGATCACGTTGCGCACGAGCGCGCGCGCTATGCCGAAGGGATCGATACCGAAATGATGGTAGAAACGCCTGTCCTCGATGGCGATAAAGGCCTTTGGCAGATAGGGCGGCAGTTCGCTCAGCCGGATGGCCGGGCCGCCTGAATCGCCGCGATTGACAATGAGCGAGCCGTCATCCGCCATGATCGCGATATTGGGCGGCCGCTTCGGAATCGCCAGCTGGTCGATCGGCGGCAATTGCGCCGCGTAATAGCCGACAAGCCCCGCCAGACCGATGAAGGCCCAGAGGCCGAGGATGAAACACCAGTAAACCAGCCTTAACAGCCATGAGCGCCGCTTCGGGCGCGAGGACCGGCGCCCGTCGCCGGAACCGGCGCGCGCGCGCCGTCCCTTGCCCCCGCCGGCCTGACCCTTGCGCCGGCCTGACGATTTCTTTGCAGGAGCCTCTTCCGCCTCGCCATCCCAATTCTGCGACGGATCATCGCGCGTGGCGCGCAGATCGGACATGCCCGGCGCGGCATGCGCATCGTCGAAGCTGGGCTCGATCCGCCCCCGCCCTTCACCTTTGCCCCGACGCGCCATCATACAGTCCTGACTGGTCGGCGCGGACCGGACGAACCGGAGCCGCACCTGAATAAGCCGCCTTTGAACAGGCTCGCCTGCGAGATTGTTTAGGCTGACAAGATAATAAGAATCAAAGTTAAATTTATTCTGGATTTTAAGCGAATCCGCCAGCAACGCCACGGATTTTCTCTTGCACTTACGCAGACGACACGTCAATGATATCGCCCCACCATGGTCTGCGAACTATAAAATGATGGATTTGGCGTTATGAAAGTGACATTGGAACGCTCGGCTCTCCTGAAATCCCTGGGCCATGTGCATCGGGTGGTCGAACGGCGCAACACCATACCGATTCTGTCCAACGTGCTTATTCAGGCCGAGGACGGCCATCTCGCCCTCAAGGCGACCGACCTCGATCTTGAAATCGCCGATCAGGTGCCCGCCGAAGTGACACAGCCGGGCGCGACAACCGTCCCCGCTCAGGTGATCTACGACATCGTGCGCAAATTGCCGGACGGCGCGCAGGTCACGCTGGAACTGGGCGGCGATTCAGGCCAGATGCTGCTGCGCTCCGGCCGCTCGCGCTTCAACCTGCAGGCGTTGCCGGAAACCGATTTTCCAAAATTGAGCGCGGGAGATCTGTCGCACCAATTCGCGCTGCCCGCCTCCGATCTCAAGAAGCTGATTGAAAAGACCCAGTTCGCCATCTCGAATGAGGAGACGCGCTACTATCTCAACGGCATTTTCATCCATACTCTGGATGTCGGCGGCAAAACCATGCTGCGCACCGTCGCCACCGACGGCCACCGCCTCGCGCGCGTCGAGATTGGCGCGCCCGCCGGGGCCATCGGGATGCCCGGCGTGATCCTGCCCAAGAAGGCTGTCGCCGAAATCCAGAAGCTTATCGACGACACCAATGCCGAGGTGAGCGTCGAAATGTCGACAACCAAAGCGCGGTTTTCCTTCGGCTCCGTTGTCCTGACCTCCAAGCTCATCGACGGCACCTTCCCGGATTATAACCGCGTCATTCCCACCAATAACGACAAGAGGCTGGTGGTCGAACGCAGTGCCTTTGCTGCCGCTGTCGACCGCGTCTCGACCATTTCTTCCGAGCGTGGCCGCGCGGTCAAGCTTTCGCTCAACGATGGCAAGATGACGCTTTCCGTCACCAATCCGGACAGCGGCTCTGCCGTCGAGGAACTCGAGGTCGATTACGACTCGGCCCCGATCGATATCGGCTTCAACGCCCGCTACCTGCTCGAAATCACCGCGCAGCTGGATGGCGACACCGCCCTGCTGAAGCTGGCGGACGCCGGTTCGCCGACACTCGTGCTCGACCGCGACGGCGCACCGGCGCTTTATGTGCTGATGCCGATGCGGGTTTGAAATTTCATTTTCGCATGAATCATGGCATGAGACCTCATGACCGCTCTCGTGCCAGACTACCCTGCGCTTCAGCGCCCGCTTGTCCGCCGGCTGGCGCTGAACGGGTTCAGATCCTATGCCACGCTCGATCTTGAGATCGAACGCCGTCTGGTTGTGCTGACCGGGCCCAATGGCGCAGGCAAGACCAATATACTCGAGGCCTTGTCGTTTCTCAGTCTTGGCCGCGGCCTTCGGCGCGCCGATCTGAAGGATTGTCTGCGCCGCGAAGCGCAAAGCATTGCCCCGTCCTGGGCGGTTTCAGCCGAACTGGCCGGCGACGACATAGAAGTGCACCTTGGCACCGGCTATGAAAGCGGCGAGACAAGCCGCAGATGCCGTGTCAACCGCGCACCCGTCGGCTCAGCCACGGCCTTTGCCGAATATATCTCGGTCATCTGGCAGACGCCCGCCATGGACGGCCTGTTCACCGGCCCCGCCGGCGAGCGGCGGCGCTTCCTGGACCGGCTGGTGCTGGCGATGGATGCGGCGCATGGCAGCCGGGTCAATGCGCTGGAGCGCGCGCTGCGCAACCGCAACCGCCTGCTCGAGGACTCGTTTACCGACAAAGTCTGGCTGGACGCCGCCGAACGCGAAGCCGCCGAACTCGGCATAGCCGTTGCAACGGCGCGATTTGAGGCGATCAGCCGCCTGCAGGCCCTGATTCTGCGTGAACGGGACGAATTTACTGTATTTCCATGGGCCGAACTGGCGCTGGAGGGGGAAATAGACCGGCTTTGCCGGGAAAACCCCGCTGTCGTCGCTGAAGAGATCTATCGCGAACTGCTGCATGACAACCGCGGCCGGGATGCGGCCGCCGGGCGGACGCTGATCGGCCCGCATGTGAGCGATCTGCACGTCAGGCACGGCCCCAAGGCCATGGATGGAGCGCAATCCTCAACCGGCGAGCAGAAAGCTTTGTTGACCGGCCTCATTCTTGCTCATGCGCAGCTTATCGGCCAGATGACGGGACGTGCGCCCCTGATCCTGCTGGACGAGATTGCCGCTCATTTTGACCCCGAGCGCCGGGAAGCCCTGTTCAACAAGCTGGACGGCTTCGGTGCCCAGATCTGGATGACGGGCGCAGACCAGGCGGCTTTCGCCGGTCTGGCGGGCCGGGCGCATATTTTCCATATTGAACAAGGCCGCGTGCACCCGACATGACATTGGCGAATCTTCTTCTGTTCAGCAGCATCTACGGCCTTGCCGTGGCCGTGCCCGGCCCCGGCATAGCCGCGCTCATCGCGCGCGTGCTGCGGCAGGGGCGGCATGGGCTGGCGGCCATGATTGCGGGCTTCGTTGTCGGCGACCTCATCTGGTTCACATGTGCTGCCGCCGGGCTGACGCTGGTGGTGCAGAAGTTCAGCTGGCTCTTCACCGTCATCCATTATGGCGGCGCGGCTTATCTCGCCTATCTGGGCTGGGCATTGTGGCATGCGCCCGCAACCGGGGCGGAGCCCGCGCGCTCCGGCGCCGATGCTGGCGCGCTGCCGCTGTTTGCCGGCACTGTGAGTCTGACGCTCGGCAATCCGAAGGTCATCATTTTCTTTCTGTCGATCATGCCGCTCGCGCTCGACATGACGCAGATAGGGTTACAGCAATTTATACTGCTTGCCGCCGTGCTGGCGCTGGTGCTGACCAGCGTGACGTTGCTTTATGCGTTCACGGCAGACAGGGCGCGCACCCTGTTTCGTTCAGCACGCGCGCTCACCTTCATGCACAGGGGCGTGGCGATGGTGCTGCTGGCGGTTTCGGCGTCGCTGGCGCTGCGTTAGAACCCGAACACGCGCCGCCAGATCTCGGTATAGGGAAATACAATCAACCCCGCCGCCGAGAGCGCGAGACCGTAGGGAACACCGTTTTCCGGGCTATGCAGCCGGGCGATCCATTCATGCGAATTAGCCCATTGCGGCAATGGCATTTTGCGCAACTGCAGAAACCCGAGCGTCAGGACGCCGCCCAATATTGCCGAAACCAGCGTGTAATCGAGTATATCGGTCCAGCCGAGCCATACGGCGGTTGCCGCCGCCAGCTTGGCATCGCCGCCGCCAACCCAGCCAAGCGCAAAAAAGGTGAATGTGATGACCAGCATTACCCCGCCGCAGGACAGATGCCAGCCAATCTCGTGCCATGGCAGGCCGATCGCAAGCGCCAGCGCCAGAAAACTCGCCACCAGCGCAAGCGATATATTGTTGGAAATCTTCATCGTGAACAGATCGGAAGAACCCGCATAGGCCATCAGAAACGGAAAAACCAGCAAGCCTGCCAGACTGATCATCATATTATCCCCCGGGACGAGCCGGCGCGCATTGAACTGACGTGAGCCTAGAATTTGAACATTTCAGTTTGATTAATAAAACCTTAGAGCCAAAAAATAAAGGCAGGTCCATGGAAGACCCGCCTGTATTCTGATCCGACCAAAGCCGGACTTCATGACTGACACCGGTCAGGACAAGCTGTTGGCTACAGTCGTAAATGTACTTTTCAGTTGTGTGCCCACACTCGTGACAGCAGTGATAATAGCAACAGCGATCAGCGACGCGAGCAGACCGTATTCAATGGCCGTTGCTCCGGACTGATCATGCACAAAGCGCTTTATAATGACCCTCATAGTTTTGCTCCGATGTTCGTGAGCTTATGCAACCATTTGATCCGACAAGGCATAATCTCTGAGCGGAAGTATGTCTTGTCTGGCTTGCGTAAACCTGAACATCGAAGCAAATGTAATTTATAACTGGTGTTTAAGTAGCAACATTGGTCGCGATGGAATTGAATCTATCGGAAATTTTTGTCCCAACATTGGTCACTGCCGTGATGATTGCCACAGCAATCAATGACGCAATAAGACCATATTCAATTGCAGTTGCTCCAGACTGATCCTGGATGAAGTTTCTAGCCAGATTTATCATGATTTGCTCCAACATATGAATTTTATAATGCGGTAATTCCGGTATATTTATTCCGCAATTCAAAAACTATTACGTAATTACGTATATTCAGTTAATTTCACTGTTTAATTTGCTTAGTATTGTTGTTGTAATTTCAAAAATAAGCACAAAATTTTTATATCAACTCTGCGTCATCATGAATTTAATTATATGATTATTATGTACCGTGAAGACACATCTGGTGCGAATAACAACCTGTGCTTGCAACCAGACAAAACAAAACGGCCCCGGAAAGGGGCCGTTGTGTTGAAAACCTAAATTATATTGCCTGCAGCAGGCCCTGCTTATTTCAGGGGGCGGGTGGCTTGAGCTTTGCGCCGGTGGCCTGCAAGGCGCCGACGATCGCGACGCCAATGAGCGAGGCAATGAGGCCATATTCAATTGCGGTCGCGCCGGATTGATCCGTCATGAAACGGGAGAGAAGTTTCAACATCAATGTGCTCCGAAAATAAACTGATAAAAATACATTAAACGCCATCGCGCTGACGTATCACGAGCATATCCGAGAGCCCCAAATAAATGCTTAACGGAAGGAAAGAAAGTAAGATAAAATATGTAAATAATCTGTTTTCAGCACATTCGCAGCTCTTCACTATATAATATAAAGTGAAAAATCAGGACAATATGGCAATTTATGCAAATCAATGAATAATAATGAGATATAATAGAAAGATATATTTAATTTTTATTCACTATTATTTGCTTGTTATGGGTGAAATTGCTCCAGATGGGAACCTGCAGATGAAATCGATCCGGGCCAGAATGCTGATTTCACTTGCCAGCATTTTATCCGGCGGCTGCGGCAACGCGCTGGCCGATCCAGCCCAGATCGAGGTTTTTCTTGACCGGGCGCAAGTCATGAAAATGCCGGACATGGCCAGGACCATCATCATCGGCAATCCGGCAATTGCGGATGTCACCGTTCTTAAAAATCGCACCATGATCCTGACGGGAAAAGGCTATGGCTCAACAAACCTGATTGCCGTCGACGATCAGGGAAAGGCAATTTCTGAGGCCACCATTTCCGTTCATCCGGCTGAGGAAAAAGTGCTGGTTCTGCAGCGTGGGATGAACCGCGAGTCCTATTCCTGCACACCCGGATGCATGCCTCTCGTATCACTGGGCGATGCGCAGGCCTTTTCCTCGGAAGTACAAACCGGCATCAAAGCAAGAAACGATCTTATAAGCCCATCATCCAAATAATATCGATAAATTCAGGCGAATTTATTTTTCAAATCGAAGTATAGATATAATTTAAATGCTGACATTAAAACATTTATAAGGTCATTCCAGTACGTTCAATTCAGAAAACAACGCTGAATGAACAGATATGCCGGAAAATAATAGGGTCCCTATACAACAGAGCACAAAATTTCCAGGCATACGCGCGCGACGGCGCTTCAGATCCATGGCGGGCTCGGTATCGATTGAATTCGCCTTGCTGGCCGTACCCATGCTTGGCCTCATCTTTGGAACCATTGAACTGTCGATAAATTACTTTCTCGAGGAGGTGTTTCAGACTGCCGTTAATGATGCAGCCCGCGACATCCTTACCGGGACAGCCGCTTCAAGCGGATATGCATCGGCGCAGGGCTTTATAAACGGAGCTCTGTGCGGCAACCCAAGGCGCCTGCCAGCCATAATGAATTGCAATGATGTTTATATGGATGTTTCAACGGCAACCTCGTTTTCTAGCGCGTCGCTCACATATCCCGTGCAATATCCAGTGCTGGATGTAAGTCAATGGACTTATAGACAAATCGGCTCGGGAGGCATCGCGGTCGTTCGCGCGGTTTATACCCTGCCCGCGCTGACGACTGGTCTTCTGGGTACTGCGAATACCGTCACTTCAGTTTCTACAGGCAATGGACAATCGACTTCATATACAATTCCGCGACGTGTGCTCTGGGCCACCGCTGTCTTCAAAGCCGAACCGTTCTGAGGCCGGCATGCTCAATTCAACACCCGGAACGGGCAGAGCGTCGCATGGATCCCGAAACCGGTGGCGAGATTATATCAATAACCGCGATGGCAGCGTGGCTCTGGAATTTGCCCTCATCGCGCCCCTCGCGATCATCCCGATCTTCGCCGGCGTTGTTGCCTTTTCTGAGGCGCTCATGGCGAACAGGCGGGTTGTCAGCCTGTCACGCTCGCTGGCAGACCTCACAGCGCAATATACTACAGTCAGCGACAGCGATATGACCAACATTTTCAGCGTCGCCACGCCGATGATGAGCGGCATCAGCGGGCCGACTGCCACAATGACAATATCCAGTGTATTTTTCAATTCGGGGGCAAATACACCAACAGCCTATCTGGCCTGGTCTGCAATCAATTCCGGCACGACGCAGTGGTCATGTGGCTCGCCATTAACCCTTGTGAGTTCCGGCGGTGCAAATGCACCCAACACTGTCCAGTCCAATCTGGCCATTGCCGGCACAAGCGTCATTGTCGCGAACGTATCCTTTGCCTATACGCCGCGGTTCGGATCCACCTTTTTAAGGAATGGAAGTATAACACTGACCCAAACCACCTACGCGCCGCCGCGCAAGGTCAATATCATTCCCAGCACCTTCTCAAATAAATACACGTCTTGCCCGGGCAACGTTTTCAATGGCTGACAGGCCTATATATGAAAAGCCATCTGCTCGCCCGAGATCTCGTAAGACCTGAACGTGCGCGGCAGGCTCATGCCCATCAGGCTTGATTGCGCGGCCCCCTGATTCATGACAAGGGCCGGGACATCGTAAAAAACATGCTGCGCGAAGCGAAAGGCGGCCAATCTGATCGGCGCGGCCGTGCCCGTTCCATTGGCCGTGGTCATTTTGAGCTGAAATTCAGCGGGAGCCGGGTTGATGCCGGCCGCGCGGGCATCCTCATATCTCAGGGCCACCATACTCGCGCCAGTGTCCACCAGCAGACGGAAGGCAACGCCATTGATGTCGACAGCGGCGCGGAAATGCCCATCGGCATCGGCATGGAGAACCAGATCTGGAACGCTGCGCAAAGAGTCAGCGGGCGCTGACGACGGGCGGACGGAACTGGAGGCTGGCGGAGCGAATGAGGCGATACGATCCTGAATATATTGCGACAGAAATACTGAGCCTATACTCAGTATAATTGCCGCTCGCAGAAACATAACCATACCGCGCCCTCTGCATTACGCAGGGAAAGCTAAAGACAATTTCTTATTAAATCATTGACATTATTACCATCAGCGGCCCAGCACGCTTTTTATTTCGCTTTCATACGGAATACTTGTCTGTGCGCCGGCGCGTGTACACGCCAGAGAACCCGCAGCTGCGGCGAAAGGCAGCGCAGCCTGCAAATCCGCGCCATTGGACAAGGCCGCTGCCAGAGCGCCGACAAAGCTGTCGCCCGCCGCCGTCGTATCGACCGGCCTGACCGGCAAGGCCGGCACAGCCAGCCGCGCGCCGGAAAAGAAGGCCACCGCGCCCTCAGCCCCCAGAGTGACAATGCTGATCAGGCCGAAGGCTTCGTGCAGCGCGCGCGCCGCCGCCTCTGGCGACGAGGCCTCAAGGCCAAGTGCAGAGGCCAGCACGCCCGCCTCATGTTCGTTCATCACCAGAATATCGACATTTTGCAGATATGTTCTGGAGATCATACCGGCAGGAGCCAGGTTTAACACGACTTTCGCGCCGCGCTGATGCGCCAGACGTGCTGCGGCCTCGCCTTCCTCATCCGGAACTTCGCGTTGCAGAAGCAACCAGTCGCCAGCATGGATATGTTCGGCCACCTGCGTGTGCGTTGACCGGGCATTGGCGCCGGACGCAACCACGATGGTGTTTTCCGAGTGCCGGTCGACCGTGATGAAGGCCGCGCCCGTCGGCACGTCTAAACGCTTGACCTGTGCGCAATCGACACCATCCTGCCGCAGCAGGGCAAGCGCGGTATCGGCAAAGCCATCGGCGCCCACGGCGCCCACCAATTTCACCTCGGCTCCGGCACGGCGGGCGGCCAATGCCTGATTGGCGCCCTTGCCACCGGGAATGACGACATAGGACGGCCCCAGCACAGTTTCTCCGGGCCGGGGAATATCCGGCACATTGGTGACCAGATCGACATTGATTGAACCGAAAACAACGATCATCCCTGCCTCCAGGCGCGAATAAGTGCTTCTGCCCGCTGTCTGACATCAATGGCGGAGAGGCCGGGCTTGTAGAGCGAAGACCCGATGCCGAACCCCGCCACGGGGGCGCCCTTCCATTGGACAATATTGTCGGCGGAGACGCCGCCCACGACAAGCAGGCGCGCATGGGCGGGCAGAACGGCCTTCAGGGCGCGGGCAAATGCCGGGCTTGCCAGTTCTCCGGGGAAAATTTTCAGGGCATCGGCACCGGCGGCAATTGCCGCAAAAGCCTCCGTCGGCGTGAATATTCCAGGCAGCGACACAAGGCCGAGCGCCTTGGTATGGGCGATGACTTCGGGATTCATATTGGGCGAAATGATGAGTTCGCCGCCGGCGTCGCGCACGGCTTCGGCATCCTTTGGCGTGAGCACGGTGCCCGCACCCACAAGCGCGCGGCCCCTGAGCGCGTCCGCAAGCAGGGCAATGCTCCTGAGAGGTTCGGGCGAATTGAGCGGCACTTCGAGAATTGTGATGCCGGCCTGAACCAGCGCCTCGCCGATCTGCAGGGCCTCGGCAGGCTGCAGACCGCGCAAAATGGCGATCAGGGGCTGCGCCGCAAGAGCGGCATCAAAACGGGAAGACAAACTCATGAACCCTCACATTGCGGCATGAATCGCGGCAAGCCCGGCGACAAGCGCCGCCTCCGGCACGATCAATCGAGCATTTAATCCATAAAACTGCAAGGCGGTCTGATAGGCCGCCGCCATATGGCCATCGGCAACCAGCACCCGTTCGGGGCTGGCGGAATGGCTCGTCATCGCGCCAAGAATTTCCGCGCCGATGAGCAAGCCTGAAAGATAAGGGCCGACCTGCGCGCCGGTCATCGCGGCGTCCAAAACATTGCTGCGGGCCAGAAACAGCAGATGGGTCAGGCCGGCCGGGCTGCGCGCGGCCTGCAAGCCAAGGACGAATCCAGAATCATCCTCCGGTTCGCTGGCAAGGCGGCTCAGGATCGACACATTGCGCGCCCATGCGTAAAGCTCGCCCGTCATATAGGTGGCGAAGCCGGTGATGCGCCCGCCCTCAATCCGCGCCCATTTCGAATGGGTGCCGGGCAGGATAATGGTGGCATCTTCCGTGCCGCAGCCGAAAATCAGCGTTTCCTCGCCGCGCATGACATCGGCGCCATCCGCGTCATGCGCCAGAACGCCCGGCACAATCATGGCAAGGCCGCCATCGAGCCGCGTCACGGCGCTCATCTGGCTGGCAATGTCGCGCGCCGATGCAGGCGCGAGCGCATAGGGCGCTTCCGCCCAGCCGTTTCGCGAGCCGACCATGCCGGCCATGATCACGCGCTGACCGGGCGCAGCCGCCAGCCAGGGGCCGATCGCATCGTGCAGCGCCGCCGGAAAGGCCCCGGCGGCCACATGCTGCATGCCGCCCTCGGGACGGCTGACGCGATCCAGTATTTCTCCCGAATCGCCCAGAAGATAGGCCCTTAACCGGGTGGTGCCCCAATCGACGGCGATCATCAGACCCAGCCCCCATCGGCGACGTAATGCTGATTGGTGCAGGCGCCAGATTCATCGGAGGCAAAGAACAGCGCCATGCGCGCCATGTCGTCCGGCACCAGTTTGCGCTTGAGGCATTGCCGCTCCATCAGTTCCTTTTCCGATTCGGGCGTCAGCCACAGATCAATCTGGCGCTGAGTCATGATCCAGCCCGGCGCAATGGCATTAACGCGGATATTGTCCTTGCCAAAATCGCGCGCCAGCGAGCGCGTCAGGCCAAGAACCGCCGATTTGGCCGCCGTATAAATGGCCATATTGCCCTGACCCACCATCCACGAGACCGAGCCGAAATTGATGATGGACCCGGCGCCCAGTTTCTGCATATCCGGAATCACGGCCTGCGCCGCAAAGAACTGATGCTTGAGATTGACGGCAATGCGATCGTCGAAATATTCAGGCGTGACATCCAGCGTGGCATGGCGCTGGTCATGCGCAGCATTGTTGACAAGCACGCCGATAGGCCCGAACGCGGCCCGCACATTGGCTATGGCTTTACGCAACGCATCGATATCGCGCAGGTCGCAGGCCTCAAACCGTACATTATGGCCGGCAGCCGACAATTCCGCCGCCAGCCTTTGCGAAGGCTCGACGGCAATATCAAGGAAACCGACCTTGCAGCCCTGCGCAGCAAAGCGGCGCACGATGGCCTCGCCGATACCGCTGCCGCCGCCGGTAACCAGCACCGCTTTGCCGGCAAGATCGGGGTAAATGACCGATTTTTTCTGCTCATCCGCCTTTGCTGTCATGCGCGCAACCATGTCTCTCGTTGAATGAAGGAAGGCCCGCTCACCGCGCGCCGCTAACATGCTAGGTTGAACATTAATCGGCCGGCTCTGTCGAGCAAATTTTTAAGCAGAACCTGGCGCCGTTCCTCCCGCCTAAGCCCCCATCCTTCAAAAGGCACAGAACAGGCGAAAGAAGCAGCCGGTTTTGTGAGGCCGGACGAAATCCGATCCCCGAAAACGGCTAAAGCAATCTGCGCAGCGCGTAGAGTGCCTCCAGCGCCGCGCGCGGCGTGAGTTCATCCGGATCAAGCTTGCGCAGGGCCTCGTGGATCGGATCGGGCCCCTGCGCGGGCGGCGGCGCCTTGGCGGCAAAAAGCGGCAGGTCATCGACGAGATCATCCATCCTGACGCCATGCTCGCCCGATTCAAGCTCGGCGAGGAGCACGCTGGCCCGATCGATGACGGTCTTCGGCAGGCCCGCCAGCTTGGCAACCTGAATGCCGTAGGAGCGGTTGGCCGCACCCTCGACAACTTCATGCAGGAACACGACGTCGCTGTTCCATTCAGTAACGCGCATGGTGAGATTGACAATGCGCGGCATGATGCCCTGCAGCCGGGTCAGTTCGTGAAAATGCGTGGCGAAAAGCGTGCGGCACCGGTTGATGTCGTGCAGGTGGTCAAGACAGGCCCAGGCGATGGACAGCCCGTCATAGGTGGCCGTGCCGCGGCCGATCTCGTCAAGAATGACAAGAGACCGGCTGGTCGCCTGATTGAGAATGGCGGCTGTCTCCACCATTTCCACCATGAAGGTGGAGCGTCCGCGGGCCAGATCATCCGAGGCGCCGACGCGCGAAAACAACCGGTCGACAATGCCGATGTCGGCGCTTTGCGCTGGCACGAAGGCGCCCATCTGCGCCAGAATGACGAGTAGCGCGTTCTGGCGCAGATAAGTCGATTTACCGGCCATATTGGGGCCGGTGATCAGCGCGAGATGATTGCCCGCACTGCCCGACAACTGGCAGTTGTTGGCGACAAAGGCGGCGCCGCGCGCCCGGAGCGCCGCCTCAACCACGGGATGACGCCCGCCAACAATATGAAACTGCGTCGACTGGCTCACCCGGGGCCGTGTCCAGTTGTGATTGGCGGCCAGTTCGGCCAGAGCCGCCGAGACATCGAGAACGGCCAGCGCGGCGCTGGCAGCGCGCAATGCCTCGCCCTGCGCCAGCACATGCGCCACCGCCTCCTCGAAATGACGGATCTCCAGCGCCAAAGCCTGATCGGCAGCTGATGAAATCTTCGTTTCAAGCTCGGCCAGCGCCGCTGTCGAAAAGCGCATCGCATCGGACATGGTCTGGCGATGAATGAAGGTTTCATTCAGCGGCTTTTGCAGCATCTTCTCGCCGAGCGCCTGCGGAACTTCGACAAAATAGCCGAGAAAATTGTTATATTTGACGCGCAATTGCCGCGTTTCGCACAATTGCGCGTAATGCGCCTGCATTTCAGCGATAACACGGCGGCTCTCATCGCGCAGCAGCCGCAATTCGTCCAGCGCCGGGTCGAACCCTTCCCCGACAAAGCCGCCGTCACGCTTGTTCAGCGGCAATTCGCCGGCCAGCATCCGGCCAAGATGTTCGGCCAGACGCGGACTGAGCGCCTGACAGCCGGCGACGGCAGCACGCAATTCGCGCGGCAGCGCCTCGCGCGCGCCCAGACGTGCGGCAAGATCGCCCGCGAGCATCATGCCATCGCGCAAGGCCGCAAGATCACGCGGACCGCCGCGCTCCAGCGCCAGCCGGGACAGGGCGCGGATCATGTCCGGAATGCGTTTGAGCGCGGCGCGAAGGTCAAACCGCGCGGCGCTTTCCTCGATGAACCAGCTCACCGAATCGAGCCTGTCCTCGATCCGTTCAAGCTGCGTCAGCGGACCGGCCAGCCTCTCCGCGAGGAGGCGCGCGCCCATCGGCGTCAGTGTCTGGTCAATCGCGGCCAGCAGAGAACCGGCCCGCTCGCCCGCCAGCGTGCGCGTCAGCTCGAGACTGGCGCGCGTCGCCGCATCGACGCTGAGATATTCGCCCTGCTGGACGCGCTGGGGCGGCGCAAGCAGCGGCTGCGAGCCAAGCTGGGTTTTTTCGACATAGTGCAGCGCCAGCGCGCAGGCCCTGATCTCGGCGCGCGAAAGTGCGCCGAAGCCATCAAGCGTGCCCACTTTGAAATAATTCAGCAGCTTTTTTTCGGCAGTTTCGTTATCCGCCGCATCGGAGAGGCGCGTCACGGGAATCGCGGTGTCGTCAAACTGAAGGCGCAGGGACAGATCATCGCCCGTCGTCTCGCTGACAACGATCTCGCGCGGCTCCAGCCGCGCCAGTTCGCCCGCCAGACCGGTTTCGTTGGCCGAGGCCACCAGAAACGCGCCTGTCGAGATATCCACGGCGGCGAGGCCGTAATGCCAGCTTTCATCCGGCTGCCTGTGCCGCGCCAGAGCCACAAAATGGCTTGAGCGCCCCGGCTCCAGCAATTGCTCCTCGGTGATGGTGCCGGGCGTCACCAGACGGATGACATCGCGCCGCACCACCGATTTCGACCCGCGCTTCTTCGCCTCCGCCGGGTCTTCCACCTGCTCGCAGACGGCCACGCGATGCCCCTGACCAATCAGGCGCTGCAGATAATCTTCGGCGCGCACCACCGGCACGCCGCACATCGGAATATCCTCGCCCTGATGCCTGCCGCGTTTGGTGAGCACGATGCCAAGCGCACGCGAGGCCACTTCCGCATCCTGGAAGAACAGTTCGTAAAAGTCCCCCATCCGGTAAAACAGCAGGCAATCGGGATAGGCCGCCTTGATCTCCAGAAACTGCGCCATCATCGGCGTTGCCGGGTCCTGGGTGCTGCGGGCCTTGAAGCTCTTGTCGGAGGCGTGTGTCATACGGAGACACTAACAAATGCACCATAACGATGCATCCGCCGCAGGCCGATCATCCACTGATTTGCGCCGATTATTGTCGATTATCAAAAAGTCTCATCACAAATTCTGCAGTTGTGAATTGATAAAGACCGGCGCTATTCTCGACGCAACGTCAAATCAGAAAGATTTTTGGAGGATTGATGACCGAGGAGCCCCGCAACCGCCCCAAGCGCCCCACCATTACGGATCAGGAGGCGCTGGCCTTTCATTCGCGCGGGCGGCCCGGCAAGCTGGAGATCGTTCCGACAAAACCCATGGCGACCCAGCGCGACCTGAGCCTCGCCTATTCGCCCGGCGTAGCCGTGCCGGTGAAGGCCATTGCGGCCGATCCGTCGCTGGCCTTCGAATATACGACACGCGGCAATATGGTCGCCGTGATCAGCAATGGCACCGCCATTCTCGGCCTCGGCAATCTTGGCCCGCTGGCCTCGAAGCCGGTGATGGAAGGCAAGGCCGTTCTGTTCAAGCGCTTCGCCGACATCGATTCCATCGATCTTGAAATCGACACCGAAGATCCCGATGCGTTCATTAACGCCGTGCGTTATCTCGGGCCTTCATTCGGCGGCATCAATCTTGAGGACATCAAGGCGCCGGAATGTTTCATCATCGAAGAGAAACTGCGCGAACTGATGTCGATTCCGGTGTTTCATGACGACCAGCACGGCACGGCGATCATTGCCGCCGCAGGCATGATCAACGCCATCGAACTCACGGGCCGCGATATCAAACAGACAAAGCTTGTGTGCAACGGCGCAGGCGCGGCGGGCATCGCCTGCCTCGACCTGATCAAAGCCATCGGCTTCGCGCCGGAGAATGTCGTTCTGTGCGACACCAAGGGTGTGGTTTACCGCGGTCGCAAGGAAGGCATGAACCAGTGGAAATCGGCCCATGCCGTGGAAACCTCCAAGCGCACGCTGGAAGAGGCAATGGAGGGCGCGGATATTTTCTTCGGCCTCTCGGCCAAAGGCGCGCTGACGCCGGAAATGGTCAGGAGCATGGCGCCCAATCCGGTGATCTTCGCCATGGCCAACCCTGATCCCGAGATCACGCCTGAAGACGCCCATGCCGTGCGGGACGACGTGATCATCGCAACCGGGCGTTCGGACTATCCCAATCAGGTGAATAATGTCCTCGGCTTTCCCTATATATTCCGCGGCGCGCTGGACGTGCGGGCAACGACCATCAACATGGAAATGAAGATTGCCGCCGCCAATGCGCTGGCCGCGCTGGCGCGCGAGGATGTGCCCGACGAGGTGGCCGCCGCCTATCAGGGCTCGCGCCCGCGCTTCGGCAAGGAATACATCATTCCGGTGCCGTTCGATCCGCGCCTGATCCATGTCATTCCGACGGCGGTTGCGCAGGCGGCGATGGATTCTGGCGTCGCGCAAAAGCCGATCGTTGATTTCAATGCCTATAAGGCGCAGCTTTCCGCGCGCCGCGATCCTGTGGCGGGAGCCCTGCAACGCATCGTCGAACGGGTGCGCAGATACCCGAAGCGGGTGGTCTTCGCTGAGGGCGAGGAGGAGCAGGTTATCCGCGCCGCCGTGTCTTTCGTCAATCAGGGCTATGGCACGGCCATTCTGGTGGGACGCGAAAGCCGCATCAGCCAGACAGCTGCGCTGGCCGGCATCGATCTTGAGGATAAAGGCATTGAAATTCACAATGCCGCCCTGTCGCATCGCAATTCCACCTATGCGCAGTTTCTTTACGAGCGCCTGCAGCGCAAAGGCTACCTTTTCCGGGACTGCCAGCGCCTGATCAATCAGGACCGCAACCATTTCGCCGCCGCCATGGTCAGCCTTGGCGATGCCGATGCCATGGTGACCGGCGTGACCCGTAATTTCTCCATCTGCCTTGAGGAAACGCGGCGCCTGATCGACCCGAAGCCCGGCCATTCAGTGATCGGGATCAGTCTCGTTCTGGCGCGCGGCCGGCCGGTGATCGTCGCCGACACGGCCATCCATGAAATGCCCGGCGCGGAGGATATCGCACAGATCGCCATAGAGGCGGCAGGCGTGGCGCGCCGTCTTGGCTATGAGCCGCGCGTCGCCATGCTGGCGTTCTCGACCTTTGGCCATCCACCCGGCGAGCGCTCGCTGCGGGTACAGGAGGCGGTGCGCATTCTTGACGCCAAGCGCGTGGATTTTGAATATGACGGCGAAATGGCTGCCGATGTCGCGCTCAACCGCGAACTGATGGCGTCCTATCCGTTCTGCCGGCTCACGGACACCGCGAATGTGCTGGTCATGCCGGCCTTCCACTCCGCCTCGATCGCAACCCGCATGGTGCAGGAGCTGGGCGGAGCCACGGTCATCGGGCCACTTATTGTCGGCCTCGACAAGCCGGTGCAGATCGTGCCGCTGGGCGCGAAGGACTCGGATATCGTCAATTGTGCCATTCTGGCCGCCTATAATATCGGCGGTTGAGGAAGTTCAGCTTCACATGAGCTTCATCCCGGCCTAGTAAGGCACGAACACTTGTCCGGCGCTTCGGCATGGCCGTGCGCCGGCAACGGCCTTGACGATGGAAGGACGAAACTCATGCGCGTTGCAATGATCGGTTCAGGCTATGTCGGTCTTGTTTCCGGCACCTGCTTCGCCGATTTTGGCCATATCGTGACCTGCGTTGATCTGGATACGGCCAAGATTGCCGCGCTCCGGCACGGGCAGATCCCGATATTCGAGCCCGGCCTTGCCGAGTTGGTGCGGTTGAACATGCGCGACCAGCGGCTGCATTTCACCACGGACCTTACGGGCGCGGTGCGTGAAGCGGATGTGGTGTTCATTGCCGTGGGCACGCCCTCCCGTCGCGGCGACGGACATGCCGACCTGACCTATGTCTATGACGCCGCGCGGCAGATCGGCGAGGCGCTGACCAAGTTCACTGTCATCGTGACAAAATCGACAGTGCCGGTCGGCACCGGCGACGAAGTGGAACGCATCATCCGCGATTCCAATGCCGATGCAGAGTTCGAAGTGGTGTCAAACCCGGAATTTCTGCGTGAAGGCGCCGCCATCGCCGATTTCAAACGGCCCGACCGCATCCTGATCGGCACGGACAGCGAGCGTGCGCGCGAGGTGATGCGCGAACTCTACCGGCCTTTGTTTCTCAATGAGGCGCCAATGCTGTTCACCAGCCGCCGCACCTCGGAACTGACGAAATATGCGGCCAATGCCTTTCTCGCCACCAAGGTGACCTTCATCAATGAAATGGCCGATCTGTGCGAGCGGCTCGGTGCCGATGTGCAGGATGTGGCCCGCGGCATCGGCCTCGACAAGCGCATAGGCCCGAAATTTCTCAATGCGGGACCGGGCTATGGCGGCTCCTGCTTTCCAAAGGACACGCTGGCGCTGGCAAAGACCGCGCGCGATGCCGGAGCGCCGGTCAGCATTGTCGAAGCTGTCATCGCCAGCAACGAGGCGCGCAAGAGATCCATGGCCAACAAGGTCATCGCGGCCTGCGGCGGTTCAGTGCGGGGCAGGACCATCGGCCTGCTGGGTCTGGCCTTCAAGCCCAACACTGACGATATGCGCGACGCTCCGGCCCTGACCATAGCGGCGAGGCTGCACGAGGCCGGCGCGCATCTGCGTGTTTTCGATCCGGAAAGCATGAACCAGGCCCGCGCGCTGATGCCTTATGCCACGTTCTGCAGCGATCCCTATGATTGCGCCGCCGGCGCGGCCGCTCTGGCCATTATAACCGAGTGGGATGCCTTCCGCGCGCTCGATCTGGACCGGCTCAAGGCCGCGCTGGCCCAGCCCGTGGTGCTCGACATGCGCAACATTTACCGGCCAGATGAAATGCGCCGGCGCGGATTTGTCTATTTTCCGGTAGGCAAAAGCGCGCCCGGACGCAAATAAGCGGCTAGACCGAGACCTGCGCCCCCAGTTCCACGACGCGGTCGGAGGGAATGGAGAAGAAGTCCGTCGCGCTGGTCGCCTGCTTGGTGAGGCCGACATAGAGCTTGTCCTGCCAGAGCGGCATATCCGACTGCTTCGAGACTTTCAGCGTCCGCCGCCCGAGGAAGAACGAGGTCGTCATGATGTCGAACTTCAGGCCGCTCTTGCGCATGAGCGCGAGCGCCGCCGGAATGCGCGGACTTTCCATGAAGCCGAAATGCAGGGTGATGGCGAGGAAGCCTTCAGCAAGCTCGCTCACCTCATAGCGGTTGGCCTGCGGCACGCGGGGCATATCCTCGGTACGCACCGACATGATCACCACCCGTTCATGCAGGATCTTGTTGTGCTTGAGATTGTGCATCAGCGCCGAAGGGGCGACTTCCGGGTCGCTGGTCAGGAAGATGGCCGTGCCCGGCACGCGGACGGGCGGCTTGCGCTCCAGCATGCGCACCAGATCGGCCATGGGGATTGAATCGCGGTGGGTCTTGCCTTCGAGCAGGCGCGTGCCGCGCACCCAGGTCCACATGACCACCATGGCAAGGCCCGCCATGGTGAGCGGCACCCAGCCGCCCTCCAGCACCTTGACAAGATTGGCGACAAAGAAGGCCAGATCAACCACAAGGAACATGGCCACGACGCCCAGAGCCACCCAGAAGGGCCAATGCCAGCTCTTCCAGACAACCACGAAGGCAAGCGCCGTGGTCACGACCATGGTGCTGACCACCGAGATGCCATAGGCGTTGGCAAGAGCATCCGAAGATTTGAACAGCAGGGTCAACAGCAGCACGCCGATGAGCAGCAGGCGGTTGACACGCGGAATGTAGATCTGGCCTTCCTGCGCCTCCGAGGTGTGGCGGATTTCCATGCGCGGCAGCAGGCCGAGCTGGATGGCCGAGCGCACGATGGAGAAGGCGCCGGTAATCACGGCCTGGCTGGCTATGACGGTGGCCATAGTGGCGAGGATGACGAGATAGGGAATGGCCCATTGCGGCGCCATCAGGTAGAAGGGATCCTTGATCGCGGCCGGATGGCTGAGGATCAGCGCGCCCTGCCCGAAATAATTGAGCACCAGCGCCGGCAGGACGAAGGTCACCCAGGCCAGCTGAATCGGCAGGCGGCCAAAATGGCCCATATCGGCATAAAGCGCCTCTGCGCCGGTGACGCCCAGAAACACAAGGCCGAGAATGACAAAACCTTCCAGCCCGTTGCTGAAGAGGAATTCCAGCCCGGTGAGCGGATCGAGCGCCCAGAGAATCTGCGGCGCATCAAGGATGTGATAAAGGCCGAGCACCCCGATAACGGCAAAGAACAACACCATGATCGGGCCGAAAAACCGGCCGATCCGCTCCGTTCCGGAGCTTTGGGTCATGAACAGTGCGACCAGAATGACCACGGCAATATAAATGACGAACGGCCCGAACGAGGTTGAAACCTGATTGAGACCTTCCACGGCGGACAAAACCGAAATGGCCGGGGTGATGATGGCATCGCCGGAAAACAAGGCAGCACCGGCAACGCCGAGGAGAAACACCCAATGGGACCGTGTGCCGAGCGCGTGCTGCGCCAGCGCCATGAGGGCCAGAGTCCCGCCTTCGCCCTTGTTGTCGGCCTGCATGAGAAAGGCGACATATTTGATCGTGACGGTGAGGATCAGCGCCCAGACGAGCAGCGAAACGATGCCGATCACCTCCTGCGGGGTGGCGCCCGTTCCTGCTGCATGGGCCAGCGCGGATTTGAGCGCGTAGAGAGGACTGGTGCCGATATCGCCGTAAACAACGCCGATGGAGCCAAGAGCGAGCGCGAACAGGCTGGACTTCTTGTGTGAATGGCCTTCCGGCTTTAACGCGCTGTGACCTGAATTCGACGGTTCGCCGGCTTTCACCAGATCGTTGGCCCCGGCGAGCGGCGCGTTATTCTCTTTCATGTCGAAAGTCTCAAATTGGTTCATGTCACCCGGGCCAGCTTCAAGCCAACCCTTCGCACATGAGCGCGGGCTTATACCTCTTCCCCAGAGGCGAGAGAAGAGGAATTTTGCAACACTGTCCGAATCTTTGATTCGCTGGCGGCTAGAGATCGCGCAAAAGGCCGCGATAGATCTCCTCATCGCCGCACAGACCGGCCAGCCGGCCAAGCTGATCGACGAGAAGAATGGGATGCCCCGAGGCCCGGCGCAACTCGATCGCCGCCCTCAGCCGTAAATCCACCGGAGCAATGACAATATCGGTGGTTTGCGGATCAAACTTGCCCGTTTCGCGGTCAACGTGGGTCAGGCGCCCGGGCTTTCCGTCAATATGAGCCTGTTTGGGCCGGTTTTCCTCGTCCAGAGTCAGCCGCAGGCGGCCCGCCGTATCGAGCAGGATGCTGGACCCTTCGCGGGCCAGATCATGCGCCGGTTTCATCAGCGAGGCGCCGCGCAAAACCTGCAGCGGGTTCATATGGGCAACGAATTCAGCCACATAGGCATCTGCGGGGCGCAGGACGATATCTTCGGCCGTGCCGCATTGCACGATGCGTCCGCCCTCCATGATGGCGATGCGATTGCCCAGTTTCAGCGCTTCATCAAGATCATGGCTGACGAAAAGGATGGTTTTCTGCAATTGCTTCTGCAAAATCAGCAATTCATCCTGCAATTTGGTGCGGATCAGCGGATCGAGCGCCGAGAACGGCTCATCCATGAGCAGAATATCGGCATCGGTGGCAAAGGCGCGGGCAAGACCGACGCGCTGCTGCATTCCGCCGGAAAGCTCCTGCGTCAATTTGTCCGCCCAGCGGGAAAGTCCCACCATCTCCAGCTTTTCATCGACGATGCGGTCGCGTTCCTTGCGCGACATGCCGCGCAGCTCCAGACCGAAACCGACATTGTCGCGCACGCTGCGCCAGGGCAGCAGGGCAAATTGCTGAAACACCATGGCAACCGAGCGGGCGCGCACATCGCGCAGGACATGCTGTCCGCAGGAGGTGACATCGACCATCTGGCCGCCGTGACGCACCAGAACCTTGCCTCTGGCCACCTTGTTCAGCCCGTTGACGGCGCGCAGGAGTGTGGACTTGCCCGAGCCGGAGAGGCCCATCAGCACGAAAATCTCGCCGGTCGCCACGGAAACATCGGCATCGGCCACGCCGATGACCTGATTGGTCATGGCCAGAATCTCGTCGCGGCTGCGCCCCGCATCAAGCAGGTCCAGCGCCTTGGCCGGGTTGCCACCGAAAACGATATCGACATGGGAAAATACGATTGCGTCAGCCATTATCTGCCCCCGATCAGGCGGTCAGGCTGGCGGAACACGCGGTCAAGCACGATGGCCAGCAGCACGATGCACAGGCCCGCTTCAAAACCCATCACCGGATTGACTGTGTTGAAGGCGCGCACCACGGGCTTGCCAAGCCCGTCCGCGCCGACGAGGGCCGCGATCACCACCATCGAGAGACTGAGCATGATGCATTGCGTGATCCCGGCCATGATGGTGGGCAGCGCGTAAGGCAGCTCCACTTTCCACAGCAGCTGGCTTTTGGTCGCGCCGAAGGATTCACCGGCCTCAAGCAGATATTTGGGCACCGAGGAGACGCCGAGATGGGTCAGGCGCACCGGCGCAGGAATGGCGAACACCACAGTCGAGATCAGCCCCGGCACCACGCCGATGCCGAAAAGAATCAATGTGGGGATCAGATAAACGAAGGTGGGGATCGTCTGCATCAGGTCGAGAATGGGCCGCATGACATTGTAGAGCCAACTGCGATGCGCCATGGCGATGCCGAGCGGCACACCCACAAGCGTGGACACCAGCGTCGCCCAAGTCATGAGCGAGAGCGTCTGCATGGTCTCGTTCCAGTAGCCGAGGTTCATGATCAGCAGGAATGCGATCAGAATGAAGACCGAGAGCCTGACCGAGCGGTGCATCCAATAAGCGAAACCGCAGAACAGCAGCACGACAACGGGCGCGGGAATCCAGACCAGGACATCCGTCAGCATCGTGATGAAGAATTGCAGGACCGTCGTCAGCGTATCGAAAAAGCCCTGCGCTGTTTTCAGCGTGTCGACGCCATCCTTGATCCAACGCCCAAGAGGAATTTTATGGTCGCTCAGCCATTCTTCCACGCGCACCCCCATCACCCGGCAGGCGCCCCGCGGCTCTCGCCGCAGGGCGTGGTTTCACTCAGAGGCCGAGGCTCTGCTTCACGGCCGGCAGGCCCGGCTTGCCGTCAATGGTGGTGACGTCCTTCAGCCAGCCATCAAGGGCCGACGGATTGGCCTTGAGCCATTTTGTCGCCGCCTTGTCGCCTTCCATGCCGTCAAACAGGATCGAGCCCATGACCTGATTTTCCATGTCGAGCGTGAATTTCAGGTTCTTGATGAACGTGCCAAGGTTGGGGCAGTCCTTCGACAGATTGGCGCGTGTATTGGTGTAGACGGTGGCGCCGCCGAAATTCGGCCCGAAGACGTCATCGCCATCCGAGAGATATTTCATCTTGAATTTGGTGTTCATCGGATGCGGCTCCCAGCCAAGGAAGACGATCGGATCATTCTTGACGCTGGCCTTTTCAACCTGCGCCAGCATGCCCTGCTCCGAGGATTCGACGAGCTGGAAATCCTTGAGGTCGAATTTGTTGGCCTTGATCATGTCAAGGATGAGGCGGTTGCCGTCGTTGCCCGGCTCGATGCCGTAAATCTTGCCGCCAAGCTTATCCTTGAACTTGGCAATATCCTTGAAGCTCTTGAGGCCGGCGTCATACAGCGTTTCGGGCACGGCCAGAGTATATTTCGCGCCTTCGAGATTGGCGCCGATGACTTCGACGGTCTTGTCGTCGACATAGGGCTTGCGGTCGGCTTCCATGGTCGGCATCCAGTTGCCGAGGAAGACGTCGATCTGCTTGTTGTGCATGGCGGTGTAGGTCACCGGCACGGCGAGAACGTCGGTATGCGGCTCATAGCCCAGCGCCTTGAGCATGACCGAAGCGGTTGCGGTGGTGGCGGTGATGTCCGTCCAGCCGACATCGGCAAATTTGACCGTTTTGCACGAAGCGGGGTCGTTGGCCCACGCGCCTTGCGAGATCATGCAGGCCATGGCGGCTACGGAGAGGGTTTTCAGCATCAACTTCATCGGTTTCTCCCTATGTTATGAGCTTATCTTTGCCCATTTCGTCATATGTTGCACGTTCAAATAAGAAACGTAAATGCACAAATTAACGGCCCTAGAATTGAGGCATGATACGGATTGGCATTGACGAAAAACGACAAAATAAGGCGAATTTTGCCAAGTTATTTCAATTGAGATCGGCGATCAAAATCCATGCTGGAAAATTTCGATTTCATCATCGTAGGTGCCGGTTCGGCCGGCTGTGCGCTCGCCCACCGCCTGAGCGAGGATGCGCGCAACCGCGTCCTGCTGCTCGAATTCGGCGGTTCGGACATCTCGCCCTTCATCCAGATGCCGAGCGCCCTGTCGATTCCGATGAATTCGCCAAAATATGACTGGGGCTATCATTCCACCCCGGAGCCGCAGCTCAACAACCGGCGGATGCATGTGCCGCGCGGCAAAGTGCTGGGCGGTTCCTCATCGGTCAACGGCATGGTCTATGTGCGCGGCCATGCTGAGGATTTCAACGCCTGGGACGCCCTGGGCGCGGCAGGCTGGGCCTATGCCGACGTGCTGCCCTATTTCAAACGGGCCGAAACCCGCGACGGCGACGGCGGCGATCTTTATCGCGGCAACAGCGGCCCGCTGCATACCAGCAAGGGCGACATGAAGAACCCGCTCTACCGCGCCTTCATCGAGGCCGGCAAGCAGGCGGGCTATGCCGAATCGTCCGATCTCAACGGCGAGCGTCAGGAAGGCTTCGGCCCGCTCGACATGACGATCCATAATGGCCGGCGCTGGTCCGCCGCCAACGCCTATCTCCGGCCGATCCGGGGACGGCGCAATCTCGATATCCGCACCCATGTACGGGTGGAAAAGGTTCTGTTCGAGGGCAGGCGCGCCAGCGGCATCCGCTTTACGCGGGGCGGGCGCAGCGTCGAGGTCTCGGCCAGCCGTGCGGTCATCCTTGCGGCGGGCGCGATCAATTCACCGCAGATCCTCAAGCTCTCGGGCATCGGGCCGGGGCCGGAACTGCAGAAATTCGGCATTACGCCCATTGCCGAGCGGCCGGGCGTCGGCGAAAATCTGATGGATCATCTGGAATTCTATTTCCAGATCGCATCCAGCCAGCCGATCACGCTCTATCCGTCGCTGAGCCTGTGGCGCAAGGGCTTTATCGGCCTGCGCTGGCTTCTGGCCAAGAACGGGCTGGGCGCAACCAATCATTTCGAGGCCGGCGGCTTCATCCGCAGCCGGGCCGGCATTTCCTATCCGGACATCCAGTTCCATTTCCTGCCGCTGGCCGTCTCCTATGACGGCAAGTCGATGGCGGACCGGCACGGCTTTCAGGCCCATGTCGGGCCGATGCGCTCGAAAAGCCGCGGCCATGTGCGCCTCACCTCGCCGCAGGCGCAGGATGCACCCGCCATCACCTTCAATTATCTCACGCATGAGGATGACCTGCCCGAGATGCGCGCCTGCGTGCGCCTGACGCGGGAAATTTTCAGCCAGCCCGCATTCAGGCCCTTTTTCGCCGGCGAGATGCAGCCGGGCGCGGCGGTTGTGTCGGACGAGGCGATTGACGCCTTCATCCGCAACAAGGTGGAAAGCGCCTACCACCCTTGCGGCACCTGCAAGATGGGCGCGGCGGACGACAGGATGGCCGTGGTGGACCCGACAACCAAAGTTATCGGCACCGAAGGCCTTTATGTGGCCGATTCCTCCATCATGCCGCAGATCACCAACGGCAATCTCAATGCGCCGACCATCATGATCGGCGAAAAGGCGGCGGACCACATTCTTGGCAAGAGCCTGCTGCCGCGGCTTGAAGCGCCGGTCTATCAGGCGCCCGACTGGCAGACATCGCAAAGATAAGCGCTCCTCCTGCCCCGAGCTATGCGCAAGGCCGGAAGAAGCTGCCAGAATATTTACCTTTTGCCGATTGAGCCCGAACCTTGCATCGGCTAGAACAGCGCCAGTTCTCTTGAAGACCTGAAAAGGCCAGCCATGTCCGACACCGAACCGCAAGCCATAGCCAATATTCTGATCCGTGCGCTGCCGCACATGCTGCATTACGACGATGCGACCATCGTCGTGAAATATGGCGGTCACGCCATGGGCGACGAGAAAGTGGCGCGCGATTTCGCCAAGGACATGGTTCTGCTGGAACAATCGGGCGTCAACCCCGTTGTGGTGCATGGCGGCGGGCCACAGATCGGCGCGATGCTGAGCAAGCTCGGCATCAAATCCGAATTTTCCGGCGGCCTGCGCATCACAGACAAAGCGACGGTCGAGATTGTCGAGATGGTGCTGGCCGGCTCCATCAACAAGCAGATCGTCGGCACCATCAATGCCGAGGGCGGGCGCGCCATCGGCCTGTGCGGCAAGGACGGCAACATGGTCACGGCCCGCAAGGTGGGCCGCGTGGTGCGCGATCCCGGCTCCAACATTGAAAAACATGTCGATCTTGGCTTCGTCGGCGAGCCGGCCAAGGTGGACGCCACCGTGCTGGAGCAGGTTCTTGGCCGCGAGCTTATTCCCGTTCTGGCGCCGGTGGCGCAGGGGCAGGATGGCGAAACCTATAATGTCAACGCCGATACTTTCGCCGGGGCCATTGCCGGCGCGCTCAAGGCCAAGCGTCTGCTTCTGCTCACCGACGTGCCGGGCGTGCTCGACAAGAACGGCAATCTCATCAAGGAACTGCGTGTTGAAGACATCCATGGCCTCATCGCCGACGGCACCATCACCGGCGGCATGATTCCGAAGGTCGAGACCTGCATCTATGCGCTCGAACAGGGCGTCGAGGGCGTCGTCATTCTCGACGGCAAGGTGCCGCATGCGGTGCTGGTCGAGCTTCTCACCGACCATGGCGCAGGGACGCTGATCACCAAGTGAGTGTGCATTCTGCCGATCTCAGCCAGAGGATGGAGGCCTTTGCCGGGGTCGACACATGGGTGTTTGATCTCGACAATACGCTCTATCCGCCCGATGCCGACCTCTGGCCGAAGATCGACGCGCGCATCACCGCTTACATTGCGCAGAAATTGCAGCTCGATGCGGTCGAGGCGCGGCAATTGCAGAAGGCCTATTATCAGAAATACGGCACCTCGCTGCGCGGGCTGATGGACCTGCATCAGGTCGATCCGACGGAATTCCTCGCCTTCGTGCATGAGATTGACCGCACCTCGCTCGATCCGCATCCCGAGCTGGGAGAGGCCATCGCCGCCCTGCCGGGCCGCAAGCTGATTTTCACCAACGGCCCGCGCCATCATGCCGAAAACACGGCGCGTCAGCTTGGCATCGACCATCATTTCGAAGATATTTTCGATATTGTTGCCGCGGATCTCATTCCCAAGCCGAATGCCGAGGCCTACGAGCGGTTTTTCCGCAAGCATGACGTCAATCCGAAGCGGGCCGCCATGTTCGAGGATATTGCAAAAAACCTCGTTGTGCCCCATCTGAGCGGCATGGTGACGACGTTGGTCATTCCGCAGAGCGGCCGCCTCGACCACCGCGACGAGGCGGACAAAACCGCAGGAACGCTGAATGACCTCACTTCGCCTTTCGTGGATTTTATCACCGAAGACCTGAAGGATTTCCTGCGCGCCTTCGCCGGAGGACCACCGAATGCCGCAAGCTGAACCAGCCCTGAAATTATCCGGCAGGGCGGACGCTTCCGTCTGTGCAAGGGCGGTTTTCGCAATTGCCCCTTGCAAACAGGGCTGAGCCCGCCCAATTTGCCCTGAAAGATCATTGGAACTTCAAGTGCCGCGTTCTTCACACGATAACAATCACGACAGGATGGTCGCCGTCGAGCGCGTGATCAGCGAATTGCGGGCCGGGCGCGCCGTCGTTCTGCGCCATGGCGAAACGGCGCTGCAGGTAAGCGGCATCGAGCATCTGCCGCACTCGCTGGCCAACGCGCGTCTGCTGCTGACGGGCGCGCGCCTGCGCCGCCTGCACCTCAACCTGCCGCAGGGCGGCGCAACAGATGCCGCCGGCCTCAGCGGCCAGCAGGTGCTGGATCTCGCCATCGGGCGCAAGGATAGCGCGATCCCGTTTTTTGCGCCGGTTTCGCAGATTGAGCGCGCGGCGCTCGATCTTGCCAGGCTGGCACTGCTGCTGCCCTCGGTTATTGTTCAGCCGGTGCAGGAAGATGGGCTGTTGCAGGCCGATATGACGGATATTGCGGCCTATCGCGCCAATGCCATGAGCAAGGTGGATATCGTCAGCCGAGCGCCCGTGCCGCTCGAAGGCGCGCAGGACAGCGAATTTGTGATTTTTCGCGGCGGCGAGGGCATGCGCGATCAGGTGGCCATCATCATCGGCAGGCCCGATCTCACGGGGCCGGTGCCAGTGCGTCTCCACTCCGCCTGCCTGACGGGCGACCTCTTCGGCAGCCTGAAATGCGATTGCGGCGACCAGTTGCGCGCCACCGCCAGAGCCATGGCGGAGGGCGGTGGCGGCATCATCCTTTATCTCGATCAGGAAGGGCGCGGCACCGGCATCGGCAACAAGATGCGGGCCTATGCGCTGCAGGCGCAGGGTCACGACACATTCGACGCCGACGAAATTCTGGGCTTCGAACATGACGAGCGCCATTTTGAATTTGCGGCCAGAATGCTGCAATTGCTCGGCGTTTCGCGGGTGAGGCTGATGACCAACAATCCGGCCAAGGTCGAAGCCTTGCGCAGCGCCGGTCTGGATGTGACCGAAACGCTCGCCATTCAGGGGCGGCTCACCAGCCAGAACCGCGGCTATCTGCAGACCAAGCGGGACAAGGGCGGCCACCTGCTCGACCTTGAACTGGCGGCGCGCATTCCGGAATAGCTAAACAAAGCTCTCATCCCATCCTTTTCCCAGAGGAAGAAGGGATCACCCCGGCAATTCCCGCTCCGTTCCGGAGCAGGCAAGGTAAGGGCCCGACGCCCTATTTGCCGAACATCCAGGCGTGATCCGGATCATTCCAGAATTTCCATACCCGCTTCGGCCCGGCCATGACATTGAGATAATAGAGATCATAGCCATGTGCCGCGCCGACAGGATGATAACCCTTCGGCACCAGCACGACATCGCCGTCAGACACCACCATCACTTCATCGAGCGAGCGGTCGTCGGTATAAACCCGCTGCACGGCATAGCCCTGCGGCGGATTGATGCGGTGATAATAAGTCTCTTCGAGATAGCTTTCCTGAGGCAGCATGTCGCGGTCATGCTTGTGCGGCGGATAGCTGGACCAGTTGCCGCCCGGCGTGATGACTTCCACCACCAGCAGGCTTTCCGCCGGATCGGTTTCCGGAATGATGTTGCAGACATGGCGCACGTTGGTGCCTTTGCCGCGCACTTCCCGGCCGCACTGATCAGGGCCGATAACGCGCGCCGGCAAAGCACCGGTGCCGGGCGAGGCACATACGGCCAGTTCCACTCTGGTTGTGGCCGTCAGGCTCCATGAGGCCTGCGCGGGCACATAGACCGACCACGGCGCGCCCTCGAAAACCGACATGCGCTCGCCAAGCTCGCCGAAGTCCTCGATCCTGCCCTGCACCTCGACGGCGATTTTTGCCTTGCCGGAAATGAGGACGAGACAGACTTCCATGTCTCTCGTCTGCTTATCGAGCCGCTCGCCGGGGGCAAGCTCGAACATATCGAAGCCGACATAGGTCCAGCCGGCCGATTCCGGCGTCACGTGATGAACGCGTCCTTCCGCATCGGGTTTGGTGGGGTGCAGCAGCAGTTTGGACTGGGGCATATTGAAATCCTAAGGTTTTTTAACGCATCATTCCGCCATCTGACCGCGCCTGACGCGGTCACCGCCGACAGATCCCCGTGTCAGGCACGGGGATGACGCGGCAAGTCTACTCTTTCAGCATCTTATCTCAAACCAATCCGGCCTCGCTCAGAAAACGCCTGAGATTGGCGACGCCCAATTTGGCATAGGTCAGCGGATGCGCCTTTTTCGGGTCCTGTTCGGCCTCGACGACCACCCAGCCGGAATAGCCCTTCAACTCCCGGAACACGCTGACATAATCGATGCTGCCGTCGCCCGGCACCGTATAGATGCCGATCTCGTCCCCCATGCCGAGGATGGAATCAAGAAAACTCCAGTCGCCGGCCTCGGCCTTGGCCTTGATGTTCAGGCGGACATCCTTGCAATGAACATGCCTGATGCGGCTTCTGTAGGCTCGCGCCACTTCGGCCGGATCGCAGCCGCCCCACGTCAGATGGCCGGTATCCAGCAGCAGATTGACGCTCTCGCCGGTATTTTCCATGAAGGCGGCAATATCCTCGCGGCTCTGCACCACTGTGCCCATATGGTGATGGTAGCAGGGCACAAAGCCCTCGGCCACGAGCATATCGGCAAAGCGGGTCATCTTCTGGCCAAAACTGGCCCAGTCCGTGCAGTGCGGGCGCTGCGAAAGCGGCTTCGCGCGGTCACCGTGAATGGCGTTCGATGTTTCAGCAAGAATGATGATGTTGGTGCCCGCACCTTTCGAGAGCGCACGATGCGCTGCAGAGGCGGCAAATTCCTCCTCGGGCGAGCGCACCAGCAATTCGGTCGAATACCAGCCGCCGATGAAGGACATGCCGAAGTCGGCAAGCTTTGCCTTGAGCGCCGCACCCTCGCGCGGGAACTTGTTTCCAAGCTCCATGCCGACAAAGCCGGCCTCGCGCGCTTCTGCCAGACAGGTTTCAAGCGGCGTGTCGCCGCCGATCTCCTGCAGATCGTCATTTGACCAACCGATGGGATTGGCTCCGATACGGATCATCTCAGTCTCCAATATGCTGCTGGGTGCGGGCCTGCTCATAATTGGCGCGGGCCTTGTTGACGGTTTCACGGGTCGAGACTTCGGGCACGGCGACGTCCCACCAATGCCCGCCAGCGTCAGTGGAGAGCCGGGGGTCGGTGTCGATCACGATCACCTGCGAAGTTCTGGCAGCCCGGGCGGCTTTAAAGGCTGCCTCCAGATCGGCGATGGACGAGACCTTGACCGCATCGGCGCCCAGGGCCCGGGCATGTCCGGCAAAATCGATGTGCGGCGTCACAACCTGATAGGAATCCTTGAGCAGGTTGTTGAACGGCGCGCCGCCCGTGCCCGCCTGCAGGCGGTTGATACAGCCAAAGCCTCTGTTGTCGGGCAGGATGAGGATGATTTTCATATCCATCATCACCGCAGTGGCCAGTTCGGAATTCATCATCATATACGAGCCATCGCCAACCATGCAGATGACCTCGCGCGAGGGATCGGCCATTTTCACGCCCAGAGCACCCGCAATCTCGTAGCCCATGGTCGAGAAGCCATATTCGAAATGATAGCCGCCCGGCGCGCCGGGCTGCCAGAGTTTGTGCATCTCGCCCGGCAGGCCGCCTGCCGCGCCCACCACCACATCGCTCGGCAGCGCATTGCGCTGCACCGCGCCGATGACCTGTGCATCCGAGGGCAGTTCGGCGTTGGTGGCCGCCGTATAGGTGGCGGCAACCTCAAGCCATCTGGCCTTTTCCTCAGCCGCCAGCCGGCTCCAGCCGGCGGGCGCGCTCCAGCCAGAAAGCGCGGCATTGAGCGCCGCAAGGCCAGCGCGCACATCAGAGACCAGCGGCAGGGCGCGATGTTTCGAGGCGTCGAAAGGTTGCACGTTGAGGCCGATGATCTGACGCTCCTCGCCCTTGAATAGGCCCCATGAGCCGGTGGTGAAATCGGCGAGGCGGGTGCCGACAGCCAGAATCACATCCGCCTGTTCGGCCAGAACATTGGCCGCTGCCGTACCGGTGACGCCCAGCGCGCCCAGAGCCAGCGGCGAGCCTTGCGGCATGACGGATTTTCCGGCCTGCGTCTCGGCCACGGGAATGCCATGGCGCTCGGCAAAGGCCAGCAATTGCGACTCGGCCTCGGAATAAAGCACGCCGCCGCCCGCGACGATGAGGGGGCGCTGCGCCGATTTCAGCAGTTCCGCAGCCTCGGCCAGTTCATGCGTATCGGGGGCCTGCCGGCGCTGGCGGTGCACGCGGCGCTCGAAAAAGCTCTCGGGATAATCATAGGCCTCAGCCTGCACGTCCTGACAGAAGGCCAGCGTCACCGGACCGCATTCGGCCGGATCGGTGAGTACGCTCATCGCGCGGTTGAGCGCCGGAATGATCTGCTCGGGCCGGGTGATACGGTCGAAATAGCGTGAAACGGGCTTGAAACAATCATTGGCCGAGATAGTGCCGTCACCGAAATCCTCGACCTGCTGCAACACCGGATCAGGCGCGCGATTGGCAAAGACATCGCCCGGAATCAGCAGCACGGGCAGGCGGTTGACATGCGCCACTGCTGCCGCAGTCACCATGTTCACGGCGCCGGGGCCGATGGAGGTGGTGCAGGCCATCATCCGGCGGCGGCGCGATGCTTTGGCAAAGGCCACGGCCGCATGGGCCATGCCCTGCTCGTTATGAGCACGGTAGGTTGGCAGTTCATCCCGCGTCGCGTAGAGGGCCTCGCCAAGTCCCGCAACATTGCCATGGCCGAAAATAGCCCAGACACCGGCAAAGATCGGAACGTCCTTGCCGTCGATTTCTGTCATCTGCACGCTGAGGAAGCGGACAAGCGCCTGCGCCGCAGTCAAACGGATTGTTTTCATGTTTCAAGCCTCTTTTTTGGCCAGGAGCCACGCATCTACCAATGTGGCGAAGCTCTTGGCCATTTGTGTGACGGCTTCGGCGTCGGATATCCTGCCCACCAGCCAGTTCTGCGCCGGATCGACAAATATGGTGCGGCCAACGGCAAAGCCCTTCACCATCGGACATTTTGCCGCCAGCCTGAACGCGCTGGCGAGTTCGGCCTCCGGAGCTTCCAGCCCCAGCATGACAATGCCGCGGCAGAATTCATCCTCCCGCGCAATCACGCCGGCAATATTCGACCATGCGTTCAGCGTTGTCTGCGGCTCCAGCTTCCACCAGTCCGGCTTGATGCCGAGGCTGTAGAGATGCGTCACCACGCGGGAAATTGTCGTGTCGTTCACCGGCCCGTGCTTGCCGGCAATGATCTCGACCAGCAGTTCGCGCCCGCCCATGCGGGCGGCATCATAGAGCCGCAGCAATTCACGATCCTGCCGGGCGCGCAGCTCTGCCGGATCGTCGGGATGATAGAAACACAGGCATTTGATCGTGTGGATCAGCGGCCATTCGTTGAGCTTGGCTGCAAGCGAGCCGCCGCCCTCGAAATCGAGCGGACGCGAACCGGGGTCTTCGACCGGACGCCCGATCCAGAAATCACGATCGGCGGCGCGAAACAAAGCCTCGCGGCCATAGGTTCCGTCGATCAGCATGCCGAAGGTGCCTTTCGGCAATTCGGGATGCCGGCGCATGACCGTTGCGGCAGCTTCTACAGCCAGCCGCTTGAGATGCGGGATTTTATCGCGCGACACATTGAGATCGTCGGCAATTTTTTCAAGCTGGACGCGGTGGTCGATGGCCAGCGCCATGAGATGCGGCGCATGGGTGACGGCGCGCGCCAGCGCGGTCTTGTCGTTGCGGGTGGTGGCCCAGTGAATATGGTTGAGCTTCGCGTCCTTGCGCAGGGCCCGCAGCGGGCTGCCATGCTCCAGAAAATAAAACAATTCGGTTTCGGTGAGATATTCCACCGAGCAGAGCAGGCGTGAAACGGCGAAGGCCCCGCCTGCATTGGCATAGGCGCAGCAGCGCTCGATCGGCTCGTCGCGCAGGTAGCCGCGCAGGAAGCCGGACATGAAGGCATCGCCCGCGCCCAGCACATTATAGACCTCGACCGGAAAGCCCGGCCCCTTGATGCCATCCTCGATATCGGCAGGAATGGGGCCGTCGAACACCACGCAGCCCATCGGCCCGCGCTTGCACACAATGGTGGCATCGGAAAGGGAGCGGATGACACGGATGGCTTCAAGCGGCTCCTCGACGCCGCCGGCAATCATCAGTTCTTCCTCGGTGCCGACGATCAGATCGCAATCCTTCAGGATGGTCTGGAGATGGGCCGTGACATTCTCGGATCTGACATAGCGCTCCTCGCCCGCGCCGTGCCCCGCCAGACCCCAGAGATTGGGCCGGTAATCGACATCGAAGAGAACCTTGCGGCCATGCTTTTTGGCGTAAGTTATGGCGAGCCGCTGCGCCGCAGCAGCGTTTTCCTTGGCAAAATGCGTCCCCGTGACGACAATGGCCTTAGCTGAAGCGATATAGGCCTCGTCGATATCCTCAACCGAGAGCGCAAGATCGGCGCAATTGTCGCGGTAGAAAATCAGCGGAAAGGTTTTCTCATCGCGGATACCAAGCAGCACGAGTGCGGTCAGCCGCTCTTTATCGATTTTGATGCCGCGCACATCGACGCCTTCGCGGCCGCATTGCTCGATAATGAACCGGCCCATGTGCTCATCGCCCACACGGGTGATCAGGCCGGATTTCAGGCCAAGCCGCGCGGTGCCGATGGCAATATTGGTCGGACAGCCGCCCACCGCCTTGGAAAAGCTGGCCATATCCTCCAGCCGCCCGCCCACCTGCGCGCCGTAAAGGTCGACACTGGAGCGGCCGATGGTGATGACATCAAGCAGGGGGGCGTTGGAAGCAGGTGCACTCATGGCATGTCCTCTCAAAAAACCGGAAGGAATGGCGTCCTGCCATTCCTTCGCTTGTCGTATCCTCCGCCAGCCGAGGCGGAATCTGGCTCAGGCAGCGGGATCGAGCGGGGCGTCGCCCGCGCCCATCACGTTCTGGTCGAAATCGATATTGGCGCCGGTCATCAGGCCGGATTCATCGCTGGCCAGATAGGCGCAGGCGCGGGCCACTTCGTTCGGGTCGATCAGGCGGCCAAAGGGCTTGGCCTTGACGGCCTCTTCCAGCCAGCCGTCCTGCGCGCCATGATAGGTTTTCATGATGCGGTCCTCGCCGGGCGTCGACATCCAGCCGATATTGAGGCCATTGACGCGGATGCGGTAGCGCACCAGCGAATGGGCCACATTCTTGGTCAGTGTCGCCAATGCGCCCTTGGAGGCGCAATAGGCCGTAATGAACGGCTGGCCGCCATGCGCCGACATGGACTGGATATTGACGATGGAGCCGTGGATTTTCTGGGCTGCCATGATCTTGACCGCTTCCTGTATGAGGAAGAAAGGCCCGCGCACGTTGACATCGAAAATCTCGTTGAACCGCTCTTCGGTCGTATCGAAAATATTGCCGCGGTCGGTCAGGCCCGCAGCATTGACCAGCACGTCGACCCGGCCAAAATTGTTCTTTGCCGCAGCGATCACGGCGCGGCAATCGGCGACCTTGGCAAGATCGGCCTGCACGAACAATGTTTTGCAGCCCGAAGCGCTGATCGAATCCGCGACCGCCTTGCCGGCATCGGCCTTGCGTCCGCAAATCACCAGCCCCGCTGCGCCGCTGGCGGCAAAGTGACGCGCGATAGCCTCGCCCAGGCCTTGTGTGCCGCCGGTGACGACAGCGATTTTACCTTTAAGTTTCTGCGGGAGGTCTTGTGCCATGGCTGAGAAAATCCTGATCGGGCTGAATTGAATTCAAAAGCGGAACCCACTCCGGAAGCAGGCCGCCCGCATATAGAACAAAAATTCTATTCCATAGTCAATTCAGAATGTATATTCTTTTTTGAAATTATGTTTCAATCGCTGCAAATTTCGTGAAGCGGGCGCGCAGCGCGCCCAGACAATGAGGAAACCCATGCAAAAATTACGTGTCGGATTGATCGGAACAGGCTTCATGGGCAAATCCCATGCACTGGCATGGAACGCCGTCAAAGCCGTCTTCGGCGATGTCGCACAGCCGGAGCTCCGCCTGCTCTGCGATGCCGACGAAGCGCTGACCGGCCGGCGCGCCGGCGAATATGGCTTTGCCGGCTGGACAACGGATTGGCGCGCGCTTGTCAATGATCCGGCAATCGATGTCGTCTCCATCACCACGCCGAACGGAATGCACCACGAAATGGCGCTGGCGGCGCTGAAGGCCGGCAAACATGTCTGGTGTGAAAAGCCGATGGCGCTGACGCTGGATGAAGCGCGCGCCATGCGCGATGCCGCAAAAGCCAGCGGCAAGGTAACCATGCTGGGCTATAATTATACCCGCAATCCCGCCATTGCCCATGCAAAAGCCCTGATCGAGAGCGGCGCGATCGGCCGGGTCTTTCATTTCCGCGGCTGGGTCGACGAGGATTATCTGGCCGCGGCCGAAATTCCCTGGTCATGGCGCGCAACGCTCAAGGATGCCGGGCTCGGCGTGCTGGGAGACCTGATGTGCCATCTCGTTTCGCTGGCCAGCATGGTGTGCGGGCCGATAGAGCGCATTATCGCCGATACGGATATCGTACACCGTGAACGCCCGATGCCCGATGCGCCCGGCAAGACCGGAACCGTCGAGAACGAGGATGTTGCCAACGGACTGGTGCGCTTCGCCAATGGTGCCAGCGGCGCCCTGCTCGCCAGCCGCGCGGTCTGGGGCCGCAAGAACTGGCTGGGCTTCGAGGTTCATGGCACGGAGGGCACGATCCTGTTCCAGCAGGAACAGATGAACGAATTGCAGCTTTTCTCGCGCAGGATCGCGGCGGACGACGTGAAATCCCTGCAGGGTTTCAAGCGCATCCTCACAGGTCCGGCCCATGCACCCTATGGCCAGTTCTGCCCGGCCCCCGGCCACGGCCTCGGCTTCAACGATCTCAAGATCATAGAATGCGCCGAACTCATCCGGGCGATCGAGGGCAAGGGCACGGCCTGGCCGGATTTTTCGGCTGGCTATGAGATCGAACGCGTCATTCACGGCTTTGCCGAATCTCAGCAAAGCGGAAAATGGATAAACCTGCGCTGAGCGAACCGCGTAAAATAGTTGGAAAGCGCGGATGTGATGCCTTGCGGCTGTCATATTACCTGCCTATTGACTATATGTTCTGAAACAGAGGCAGACGCGGAAGATGGAGGACAAAAAAACGGCGGAGGCGACGGAAACCGACTTTGACACCGGAACCCATCCTCGTCTGTGGCGCGCCATCGGCCTGAGTGCTTCGGCCGCGCTGATCTTCGTCGCGGTGCTCATTCTGGCGCGCACACTGCGGGCCATTGATGTGGCCGAACTGCGCGCCGCCTTCGATGCGACACGTCTCGAGCAATTTCTCATGGCCGGCGGTTTTACCGCGCTCTCCTATGCGGCACTGACCGGCTATGACGCGCTGGCCCTGCGCCATCTGCGCGCGAAAATTCCGCTGAGCGTCACCGCGCTGGGTTCCTTCACATCCTATGCGATCTCGTTCACGCTGGGCTTTCCCATTGTCACGGGCGGGGCGGTGCGGTTCTGGACCTATGCGCGGGCCGGCTTGTCTGCGGGCAAGGTGGCCAGCCTGACCGTGATCGCCGGCATCACCTTCTGGCTCGGCATGGGAACGGTGCTCGGCGTGGGCATGATTCTCGAGGCGGGCGCCATCGCCGATCTCAATTATTTCAAGGTGGACGTCAATATTCTGATCGGCCTCGCCATATTGGGCGTGATCAGCGCCTATCTCGTCTATGTCGGCCGGCGGCGTCGGCGCATCCGCTGGCACAGGTTTCGCCTTGAGCTGCCGGGGCTGTCCGTGACGCTGGGGCAGATGATGCTCGGCGTCATCGATGTCTGCGCGGGCGCGGCAACCCTCTATGTGCTGCTGCCTGAAGGCCACGGGCTCGCCTTCATCACCTATGCGGCGCTCTATGTCTTTGCGGTCATGCTCGGCATTGCCAGCAATGCGCCGGGCGGCATCGGGATTTTTGAGGCCACGATGCTCAAGGTCATTCCCAATGCCTCGACTTCGGCGATCCTTGCCTCGTTGCTGATGTTCCGCGTGATCTATTATGTCGCCCCCTTCATTCTGGCGCTGGCCCTGCTCGGCGCGAGCGAAATCATGCGTCGCTGGCAGGCCCTACGCTCCGCCATGGAAGAAGCGGACGAATAGGCGGATAACCGATGGCTGACAGAAACCGGACCTCCCCGACCACAAGCTTTGCAGCCGCGCTGCTGGAGGCCCTGCCCCATCCGGTGCTGATCGTCGACCAGAATGTGCGCATCGTCGCCGCCAACAGCGCAGTGCGTAAAATATTGCCCGGCCTGCGCCTCAACGAACCGCTGATCCTGACCCTGCGTGCGCCCGATGTGCTTTATGCCGTGGCCCGCGTCCTGACGAACAAGCGGGGAGAAAACACGCTGCTGCATGAGCGTGTGCCGGTGGAACGGGTTTTCGATGTCACGATCACGCCGCTCGATGTGCCGGGGCAGATCGCCTCGGCTGCGGTGCTGGCGCTCACGGACATGACGGAAGCGCGGCGGCTTGAGCAGATGCGCGTCAATTTCGTCGCCAATGCCAGCCACGAGCTGCGCACGCCGCTGGCCTCGATCCTGGGATTTGTCGAAACGCTGCAGGGCCCGGCAAAGGACGACGCAAAGGCGCGCGGCAAGTTTCTCGAAATCATGCGCGATCAGGGACGCCGCATGTCGCGGCTGGTCGATGACCTGCTCTCGCTCTCGCGAATCGAGCAGAAGGCGCATCTGCGGCCGGAAAATCCCGTCGATCTCAGCCTGATCGTCCAGCATATCGTCGAGACGCTGCTGCCTCTGGCCAAAGAAAACGGCGTCGAAGTGCTGCGCGCGATCGATACGGGCATGGTGATTGCGGGCGACCACGATGAACTGGCCCGCGTATGCGAAAACCTTATCGAAAATGCAATCAAATATGGCGTCTGGGACGAGCAGGGCAAGCTCAACCAGATCGAGATCAACCTGCTCCGGCAGGAGAATGAGGCGGTGCTCAGCATCCGCGATCATGGCCCCGGCATTGCGGCGGAACACCTCCCGCGTCTGACGGAGCGCTTCTACCGCGTCGATGACGGACAGAGCCGCGCCAAAGGCGGGACGGGCCTTGGCCTTGCCATCGTCAAGCATATCGTCGCCCGGCACAGAGGCCGGATGAACGTGGAAAGCACGATCGGTCAGGGCACTTGCTTCACCGTGGCCTTTCCGCTGATATAATTTGATTTTCAGCAATGAAAACATTGCAATAGACTGTCATAATACTGAGATCAAATTTTCATATTATCGTGATCGAAAGCCTATAGGACTCCCGTTGCGTGCCGAGGGCGCGCAATCCGCACACGCCTTAACGAACGAAAGAGGCACTTTATGAAGATTTCCGTTTCCCGCGCAGCTCTGGCTGCCGTCATTGTTGCCGGCACTGTCCAGACCGCCTTCGCGATGGATATTTCCGGCGCCGGCTCCACCTTCGGCTATCCGATCTACGCCAAATGGGCTGACCTCTACAAGAAAGAGACCGGCAATGGCCTGAACTACCAGTCCATCGGTTCCGGCGGCGGCATCAAGCAGATCAAGGCCAATACCGTGACCTTCGGCGCATCCGACATGCCGCTGAAGCCGGATGAGATCAAGGCTGCGGGCCTTGTCCAGTTCCCGACAGTCATCGGCGGCGTGATCCCGACCGTCAACCTTGACGGTATCAATGCCAATGAGCTGAAGCTCGACGGCACCACGCTGGCCAGCATCTATATGGGCAAGATCACCAAGTGGAACGACGCGGCCATCGCCAAGCTCAATCCGTCCGTCAAGCTGCCTGATCAGGACATCGTGGTCGTGCACCGCGCCGACGGTTCGGGCACCACCTTCATCTTCACCGACTACCTCTCGAAGGTTGACGCTGAGTGGAAGGACAAGGTTGGCGTGAACACCTCGGTCGAATGGCCGGTGGGCGTCGGCGCCAAGGGCAACGAAGGCGTCGCCAACAATGTCAAGCAGACCAAGGGCGCAATCGGCTATGTCGAATATGCCTATGTCAAGCAGAACAAGATGACCTCGGTCGAGATGATCAATCAGGCCGGCAAGGCCGTCGCCGGTGACGCCGCCGCCTTCCAGGCCGCCGCTGCTTCGGCTGACTGGGCCAAGGCCGATCATTATTATGTCGTCATGACCAACGAGCCGGGCGACAAGTCCTGGCCGATCGCCGGCGCCACCTTCATCCTGATGCATGCAAAGCCGAGCGACGAGGCTGCAAGCCGCGAGGCCCTGAAGTTCTTCGACTGGGGTTACACCAAGGGCACGAAGGCCGCTGATGAGCTCGACTACGTGCCGATGCCCGCCTCGGTGATCACGCAGATCGAAAAGACCTGGACGGACGAGATCAAGGGCGCCGACGGCAAACCACTGTTCTCCAAGTAATAATCCGGCCCGCGGGTGCTGTGCATCCGCGGGTCTTTCCCGTGTTTTAAAAGAGCGCATATGAGCGACAGCCTAATCCTGCACCGCGAAGCCAGCCCGCTATCTCAGGCGGCCAGACGTTCCGCCCTCAGCCGCTTCCGGATCGGCGACCTTCTGTTCCACAACGCCACCATGGCGTCCGCCTTTGGTGTTCTCATCCTGCTTGGTGGTGTGATCGTCTCGCTGGCGATCGGCGCGGCGCCCGCTCTCGGACATTTCGGCTTCGGCTTTCTCTTCAATCAGACCTGGAATCCCGTCACCGAGAAATTCGGCGCGCTTGCAGCTATCGGCGGCACGCTGATCACATCGTTTCTGGCTCTGGCCATCGCCGTGCCGCTCAGCACCGGCATCGCCATATTCCTGACCGAACTCTGCCCGGCCATGCTCCGGCGCCCGCTCGGCATCGCCATCGAGCTGCTGGCAGGCATTCCGTCGATCATCTACGGCATCTGGGGTCTGTTCGTTCTCGTGCCCTTCCTGCAGACGCAGGTTCAGCCCTTCCTCATCAAGCTGTTCAAGCCCGTGCCCGTCCTGTCCAGCCTGTTTGCCGGCCCGCCCTATGGCATCGGCATGCTGACAGCCGGCCTGATTCTTGCCGTGATGATCCTGCCTTTCATCACCTCGGTTATGCGCGACGTCTTCGAGACCGTGCCGCCCGTGCTCAAGGAGGCCGCCTACGGCATCGGCTGCACCACCGCGGAAGTGGCAGCCAATATTGTCTGGCCCTTCACCCGGGTCGGGGTTATCGGCGGCATCATGCTCGGTCTTGGCCGCGCGCTCGGCGAGACCATGGCCGTTACTTTCGTCATCGGCAATGCCCATAAGCTCACCGCCTCGCTGCTGGCGCCGGGCACGACGATCTCGGCGACAATCGCCAACGAATTTCAGGAAGCCACCGGCGACCTTTACACATCGTCGCTGGTCGCACTCGGCCTGATCCTGTTTCTGATCACGTTCATCGTTCTGGCCGCCGCCCAGCTGCTGCTGTTCCAGCTCAATCGCAAGGCGGGGAAGTAAAATGACACCTTATCGCCTGCGCAAATGGCGCAATAAGCTGATCATGGCGCTGTGCTATGCCGCAACGGCCGTCGGCCTCGGCGCGCTGGCGCTGATTCTGTTCGCACTGATCGTCGAGGGCGCGCCCGGGCTTTCCCTGAGCGTCTTCACCCAGATGACTCCGCCGCCCGGCTCCAACGGCGGTCTTGCCAACGCAATTTTCGGCAGTGTCGTCATGAGCGCGATCGGCGTGGCGGTGGGCACGCCCATCGGCATTCTGGCGGGCACCTACATGGCTGAATATGGTAAATATTCAAAGGCGACCTTCGTCATCCGCTTCGTCAACGATATTCTGCTCAGCGCGCCCTCGATCGTTGTCGGCCTGTTCATTTACCAGATTCTTGTGCGGCCGATGGGTCATTTCTCGGGCATCGCCGGTGCGGCATCCCTTGCCATTCTGGTGATTCCGGTTGTGGTTCGCACAACCGAAAACATGCTCAATCTGGTGCCGCCGCACCTGCGCGAGGCGGCGACCGCGCTCGGCATGCCGCGCTGGCTAGTGATATCGCAGGTTGCTTACCGGGCGGTGCGCGCCGGAATCCTCACCGGCGTGCTGCTGGCCATTGCCCGCATATCGGGAGAGACGGCGCCGCTGCTGTTCACCGCGCTCAACAACCAGTTCTGGAGCACCGATCTCAACGCGCCCATGGCCAGCCTGCCTTCCACCATTTTCCAGTTCGCCATGTCACCTTACAAGGAGTGGCAGCAACTGGCCTGGACGGGCGCTCTGCTGATCACGGCCGCTATCCTGCTGCTGAGCATCATTGCCAGAACATTGACATCCCAAAGGAAATCCGGATGAACCTCATCACCCCCGAACAACTGGAAGAAAAAGTCTCGATCCGGGATATCAAGTTCTATTACGGCGCCACGGAAGCCCTCAAGGGCATCACGCTCCCGCTCTACAAAAACAAGGTGACGGCTTTCATCGGCCCTTCGGGCTGCGGCAAGTCCACGCTCCTGCGCATTCTCAACCGCATCTACGAACTTTATCCCAATCAGCGCGCCGAAGGAGAGGTGCTGCTCGACGGCGAAAACATTCTGAGCAAGGATCAGGATCTCAACCTGCTGCGGGCCAAGATCGGCATGGTGTTCCAGAAGCCGACGCCATTTCCGATGTCGATCTATGATAATATCGCCTTCGGCATCAATCTTTACGAAAAGCTGCCGAAAAGCGAGCTCGACGGGCGCATCGAAGAGGCGCTGCGCAAGGCCGCGCTCTGGGAAGAAGTGAAGGACAAGCTCAGGGCGAGCGGCCTCAGCCTTTCGGGCGGCCAGCAACAGCGCCTGTGCATCGCCCGCACCACAGCCGTAAGGCCGGAAGTCATCCTGCTCGACGAGCCGGCCTCGGCGCTCGACCCGATATCGACGGCGAAGATCGAAGAGCTTATCGACGAGCTCAAGGAACAATATACGATCGCGATCGTGACGCATAACATGCAGCAGGCCGCGCGCGTATCGGATTATACCGCGTTCATGTATCTCGGCTCGCTGATCGAATTTGACATCACGACCAGGATTTTCACCTCACCGGCCAACAGCCGCACACAGGATTACATTACCGGTCGCTTCGGCTGACATGAGGATTGATTATGACAGAACATATTGTTGCAGCCTTTAACAAGGAACTGGAATCCCTCGGCAGCAAGATTGCCGAAATGGGCGGCATTTCCGAAAAAATGCTTACCGATGCGATGGAAGCGCTGGGCACGCTCAATCTTGACCTCGCCCGCGACGTTATCGCCGCCGATACCCGCCTCGACATGCTCCAGCGCGAGATCGAGGATGCGGCTGTTCTGACCATCGCGCGCCGCCAGCCCATGGCCGTCGACCTGCGCGAAATCGTCGCGGCCATCCGTGTTTCCGGCGATCTGGAACGCGTCGGCGACCTCGCCAAGAACCTGGCCAAACGCACGCTGAAAATTGCCAGGGAACAGCGCCCGCAATTGCCACGGGCCATCATCGGGGTGCGCCACATGGTGGATATCGCCGCCATGATGATGAAGGATGTGCTCGATGCCTATGCCCGCCGCGATATCGCGCTGGCCAGATCGGTATGGGAGCGTGACAGCGAGCTCGATGCGCTTGAGGATTCCGTATTCCGCGACCTGCTGACCTTCATGATGGAGGATGCGCGCAACATCACGCTCTGTACCCATCTTCTGTTCTGCTCCAAGAACATCGAGCGCATCGGCGACCATGCCACCAATATTGCCGAAACCGTTTTCTATCTGGTGACAGGCCAGACATTGCCGCTGGAGCGCCCGCGCGGCGGCCTTGAGGCGGATGACCAGACCGGGAGCAACGGCAAATGATGAGCTTGAGCAAAGCGCGCCAGAATTTTGAAGGCGCCGCCTCGGGACCAAAGCCCGTCGGCCAGACCGCGCCGCGCGTTCTTATTGTCGAAGACGAAGCTTCTCTGTCGCTTCTGCTGGCTTACAATCTCGAAGCCGAAGGCTATCAGGTGGAGCGGGCGGAGCGGGGCGACGAAGCCGAACTGAAGCTGGCCGAATCCCCGCCTGATCTCGTTATTCTCGACTGGATGCTGCCCGGCGTCTCCGGGCTTGAAATCTGCCGCCGGCTGCGGGCGCGCGAGGCCACCAAGACCCTGCCGGTCATCATGCTCACCGCGCGGGGCGACGAAGGCGAACGTGTGCGCGGCCTCTCGGTGGGCGCGGACGATTATGTGGTCAAGCCGTTTTCGGTGCCCGAACTTATGGCCCGGGTGCGCGCCCTGCTGCGCCGCGCCAAGCCGGAGCGCGTGGCCGCGCGCCTGAGGGCCGGAGATCTCGAACTGGATCGCGAAACCCACCGCGTCACACGCAATATGCGCGACATTCATCTCGGGCCAACAGAGTTCCGCCTGCTCGAATTCATGATGGAACGTCCGGGCCGCGTCTTCTCGCGGGCGCAATTGCTGGATGGCGTCTGGGGCATTTCCGTTGAAATTGACGAACGCACGGTGGATGTGCATGTGGGCCGGTTGCGCAAGGCCTTGTCGCGCGGGCGGGAGCGGGACCCCATCCGTACGGTGCGCGGCGCGGGCTATGCCTTCGACGAGACATTCGGCAAGCATTAACACCGCTCACACGCTGCCCGGATGCAAAGCACGCCACCCAGAAAAAAGGCCCCGAACAAGGGGCCTTTTATCGTTTCAGGCTGACTTTGCCACTTTCTGCTGCGCGCGGCGGCGATCGTGGCTTGGCTGATAGGCGATGCGGGCATGCGGCCCGCAATAGGTCTCGCCGGGACCGGAGCGTGTTCCGCAGAAGCGGAATTCCGGTGTGGACGGGTCGCCCAGCGGCCAACGGCACATGGATTCGCGCAGTTCCATGATGGTGACGCGCTCGGATATCGGAATCACCACTTCAGAAGCGGGGCGCTCCCGTACTTCCGGCTCGGCATCGGCAGCGACCTGCATCACCATCGCCGTATTGCCGCGCACATGCGTGACAGTGCGCGCGGCATGGCTGCGTTCAACCGGCTTTGCAGGACTGCGGTTACGGGCAACCGGCGTGATCGAGACCTTGTCACGCCCGGAAAGGCCGAGACGATGCACTTTGCCGATCACGGCATTGCGCGTGATGGCATGGCCGAGTTCGGCGGCGATCTGGCTGGCGCTGTGTCCGTCGAGCCATAGTTTTTTCAATAATTCAACGCGCTCGTCTGTCCAGGACATGTCAATTTCCTTAAAACAATGGTCGCGGTCCAATATTCAGAATCCTCCCGCACCATCCGAAGACAAAGCCCGCGGATGCCTGGCGCAGCAAGCAGTTTGAGAAGCCTGGAACACGATATGTCGTGGTTAACGATTTTTTAAATACACCATTCGTTGAATCCCGCGCAAGAGTCCGCGCCCGTGTTTATGGGCTGCAGACTCGTTTTCCCCAGCCCATTTCAGTGATTCTCTGTTCGTTCTTTTATTTGACCAAACCGAGTCAAGATATTAAATAGAAAATGTGGTGCCGCTCTTGCATGAGAGCGGCCCTTTGATTTTGATCCCGCCCGTTCAGGCCTCACTCAAGGAGTTTGACCCCCGTGTCTTCACCCCTTTTACCGACTTTTGCGCGCGCCCCTCTTTCGTTCGGGCATGGTGAAGGCGTCTGGCTGTATGCGCAGAACGGCGAGCGATATCTCGATTTCGGCGGCGGCATCGCCGTCAACGCACTGGGCCATGCACATCCGCATCTCGTGGCAGCGCTGCAGCAGCAGGCCGCCAAGCTCTGGCATGTGTCCAACCTGTTCCAGATTCCTGAAGGCGAGCGTCTGGCGCAGCGGCTGGTTGACGCAACCTTCGCCGATCAGGTGTTTTTCACCAATTCGGGCGCCGAAGCTCTGGAATGCGCCATCAAGATGGCGCGCAAATATCACGCAAGCCAAGGGCACCCCGAGAAATTCCATATCATCACCTTCGAGGGCGCCTTTCACGGACGCACGCTGGCAACCATTGCTGCCGGGGGCCAGCAGAAATATATCGATGGCTTCGGCCCCAAGGTCGCCGGCTTCGATCAGGTGCCGTTCGGGGACATCGATGCGCTGCGCGCAATGATCGGCCCGCAAACCGCGGCAATTCTCATCGAGCCCATTCAGGGCGAGGGCGGCGTGCGCGTGGTGCCGACGCAATTCCTGCGCGCCCTGCGCTCGCTGTGCGACGAACACGGCCTGCTGCTGATCTTCGATGAAGTCCAGACCGGCGTCGGCCGTACGGGCCGCTTTTTCGCGCATGAACTGGCCGGTGTCGAACCGGACATCATGGCCGTGGCCAAGGGCATCGGCGGCGGTTTTCCCATGGGCGCATGCCTGTCCACATTCGAGGCGGGACGCGGCATGACGGCAGGCGTGCATGGCACCACTTTCGGCGGCAATCCGCTGGCCATGGCGGTCGGCAATGCCGTGCTCGACGTGGTGCTGGAGCCGGGCTTCATCGAGCATGTGGCCGAACTTGGCCTGCTGCTGCGCCAGCGGCTTGCCGAACTGAAGGACCGCCACCCCGGCGTCATCGGGGAAATTCGGGGCGAGGGCCTGATGCTGGGCCTCAGGACCGTCGTGCCGAATACGGATTTCGTGGCCGCCGCGCGCGACCAGCACATTCTCGTCATTCCGGCGGGGGATAATGTCGTGCGTCTGCTGCCGCCGCTCATCATCACCGAGCAGGATATTTCCGAGGCTTTCCGGCGGCTGGATGCCGCCTGCGCCGCCCTCGAACATAAAGCGTAAGGACAAGGCATGACCAAAGCGCCACATGCACCACGGCATTTCATCGACCTGACGGAACATAGCGGCGAGGAGCTGCGGCGCATCCTCGCTGAGGCTGCTCGCATCAAGGCCAAAAGACGCAAAGGCGAAGTTGCTGCCGAAAAGCCGCTAACCGGCAAGACGCTGGCCATGGTGTTCGACAAGCCATCCACCCGCACGCGCGTTTCCTTCGATGTGGGTATGCGCGAACTGGGCGGCGAAACCCTCATGCTCACCGGAACGGAAATGCAGCTTGGCCGCGGCGAAACCATCGCCGATACGGCGCGGGTGCTCTCGCGTTTCGTCGATGCGATCATGATCCGCATTCTCGACCACGAAGCCATGCAGGAACTCGCCGCCCACGCCAGTGTGCCGGTGATCAACGGCCTGACCAAGCGCAGCCATCCCTGCCAGATCATGGCTGACGTGCTGACCTTCGAGGAGCATCGCGGGCCGATCGCCGGGCGCACCATCGCCTGGACGGGCGACATCAACAATGTGCTCACCAGCTGGATTCACGCGGCCCAGCGCTTCGATTTCACGCTGAATATAGCGGCGCCTTCGGCTTTTCGCCTGCCCAAGGCGGTGGCCGACTGGGCCAAGGCCCATGATACGCGCCTCAATCTGACGGAAGACCCGCTGGAAGCAGCGCGCGGCGCCGATGCCGTCGTCACCGATTGCTGGGTTTCCATGGGCGACGAGGAGGAGGAGCGGTTCCGCCACAACCTGCTCAAGCCCTATCAGGTCAACGAACGGCTGATGAGCTACGCCAAGCCGGACGCGATCTTCATGCACTGTCTGCCAGCCCATCGCGGCGAAGAAGTGACCGACGCCGTCATGGATGGCGCGAATTCCGTTGTCTTCGATGAGGCGGAAAATCGCCTGCATGCGCAAAAAGGCATTCTGGCCTGGTGTCTTGGGGCCCTGGCATGACCCAGGCGGTGGACATGACGGGCGAGCATGACGATCTTGTGCTGCCCTTCACGGTGGAGCCGCTGGATGTGCGCGGCCGCGTGGCGCGTCTTGGCGCGGCATTCGATGAGATCGTTGCCAAGCATGGCTACCCGCCGGCGGTGTGCCGCGCGCTGGGCGAAGCGCTCGCGCTGACCGGCCTGCTTGGCTCAGCCCTTAAAATTGACGGACGTTTCCAGCTCCAGACCAAGACTGACGGCGCGATAAGCATGATCGTGGTGGATTTTGACTCGCCCGATAAATTGCGCGCCTATGCCCGTTTCGAGGCAGACAGGCTCGACGCAAGCGCCAGCACCGCGGCTCTCATCGGCAAGGGGCATCTGGCGCTCACCATCGATCAGGGCGCGGACATGTCGCGCTATCAGGGCGTTGTCGTGCTGAACGGGGAAGGATTCGAGGCTGCCGCGCATCATTATTTTGACCAGTCCGAGCAGATTCCAACGCAAATCCGCCTCGCGGTCGCCGAGGACATGACCACGCAGGGCAGCCGCTGGCGCGCCGGCGGCCTGATGGTGCAGTTCATGCCGCAATCGTCGGAACGCCGTCCGGCCGATCTGCATCCCGGCGACGCGCCCGAAGGAACCGAGATTCCGGATATTGCGGAAGACGATGCCTGGACCGAGGCGCGGGCTCTTGTGGGCACCATCGAAGATCACGAACTGGTCGATCCGACCCTTACACCGGAAGATCTGCTCTACCGCCTGTTTCACGAGCGGGGAGCAACCGTGTTCGGGGCGCTGCGCCTGCGGCACGCCTGCCGCTGCTCGCGACAGGGCATTCTGACAATGCTCAGCCGGTTTGACGCACAGGAACAGGCCGACATGCGCGGCGAGGACGGCAAAATCGGCGTCACCTGTGAATTCTGCTCGACCCATTATGAGATCGATCCCGGCGAAATAGAGCCGGATGCCGGATAAAGCTACGCTTTAATATAAAGCAGCCTTCAGTCTTTGTTAAACGCTGTCATGAATCATGAAGTCATGGTTCATGACAATAAAAAGCAGGAAAGTTGCCGCATTCTTCTTGTGCAGACACAGGCTGAGCTTGGCGGCGCGCAGGAAATTTCCCGGCTTATATTTCAAGAATTTACCTCAAGCGGCGCGGATATTCATCAGCTTTTCTTTTTCCGGCGGACAAATTCATTCGACGATGCGCCAAACAGCGTATTCTGTGCACAGGCCCGCCCGCGGAATCTGGTACAGATGGCACGGTTCTTGTGGAATTTATTCAGGCTGATGCGCCGGATCCGCCCGGATACGGTGCTGACGTTCCAGCATTACGGCAATGTGATCGGCGCGGTCTTTGCGCGGCTGGCGGGCGTGCGGCATGTCATCGCCAATATCAATACAGCACCGGAGCTGATCAGCAGGCCCGTGCAGATGCTTGATATGCTCTGTGGCGTAAGCGGCATTTACGACCAGATTGTCGTCAATTCCGCCAGCACCGAGAACGCATGCGCCGGACAACCGGCGGCCTACAGGCGAAGGCTGATGCGGATCGACCACGGCTTCGAGGACAAGAGCATCGCGCTGGCCAAAAGCGCCGCGCGGGCGCGTCTCGGCCTTGATCCGTCGGTTATTCTGCTTGGCTGCGTTGCGCGCCTGCATCCGCTGAAAAACCTTGACGCGGCCGTACGCCTGCTGCGGCACGACGAAAGCTGGCATCTGGCTCTTTGCGGACAGGGCGGCGAAAAGGAGACGCTGGTGCGCCTTGCCCGCAGTCTTGATGTCGCGGACCGCCTGCATTTTGTCGGTGAACTTCCGCCGCAGCAGGTGGGTGTCTTTCTGGCAGCGCTTGATGTGTTTGTCTTTCCAAGTCTGGCGGAGACATTTGGTCTGGCTGCGGTCGAGGCCGCGCAGGCCGGCCTGCCGGTGGTGGCCAATGATCTTGCGGTACTGCGAGAAGTTCTCGCCACGGCGCAGGGCGAATGCGCCCTGTTTGTGCATGCTGCGGACGAACAGGAGTTTGGTGGCGGCGTTGCCCGCATCCTCGCGGATCAGGATTTGCAGAATCATCTGCGCCGCCGCGCCAAAAGCCTGAAGGAACGCTATTCTCTGGCGCGCATGTGCAATGCCTATCAGCGGCTCATCGAAGCCGGGCGCAGAAAGTAGCAGCCGAATTGGCATTGTCTGGCGCGGCCGCATCGGGCTAGAATGATGATATTCATAGCGCGGGTTTTGTCTGCAGGTCTTTCGTGGCTGATATTTTATTTTTCTCTTCTCCGGACTCCGCCTCATGAAATCTCCGGGATTGAGCGCACGCGTCAGCCTTCTTCTCGTCGCGACCCTCATCCTGACGGAAATCATCATCTTCGTGCCGGCCATGACCAATTTCCGGCTGAGCTGGCTTAATGACCGCCTCGCCGCGGCCCATACTGCAGCGCTGGTTTTTGCAGCAAGCCCCTCGGACATGATCCCGCGCCAGCTGGCGATGAATATTCTTGATTCCGTCGGCAGCAAAACCATCGCCATCAAAATGCATGGCGCCAAACGGCTGCTGGCCGTCTCCGACATGCCGGTGATGGTCGACGAGACAATCGATATGCAGGACCCTTCCTGGATCAATCCGGTCATCGATGCGGCAAGAACGCTGTTTGCGGGCAAAAACCGTCTTCTCAACGTCAAAGGGCCAGCGCCGATGGGCGGCGATTTTATTGAAATTGTTATCGATGAAGCGCCGCTGCAAAAAGCCATGCGCGCGGCAGCCCGGACATTTCTGGGCATCTCGGTGCTGATTTCCGGTCTGGTGGCTCTGGCGGCGGGTCTGGCGCTGCGCACGATGGTGCTGAGGCCGGTGCGCCGCCTCACCAATAATCTGATGCGCTTTGCCGAGGAGCCCGAGGATGCAACGCGCATCATGGCGGCATCGGGCGCGGGACACGAGATCGGGCAAGCCGAAATCGCGCTTCAGCATATGCAGACGGCGCTGTTCCAAGAATTGAAGAACAAGAAACATCTGGCGGCGCTTGGTCTGGCGGTCGCCAAGATCAACCATGACCTTCGCAACATGCTGGCTTCCGCGCAATTATTCTCAGACCGGCTGGGCCTGCTCACAGACCCGCAAGCGCAAAAGACCGGCGCACGCCTCATTGCCGCGCTAGACCGCGCGCTAGCGTTCTGTCAATCGACGCTGGATTACGGACGCAGCAGCGAACGGCAGCCGCAACCGGAATTCCTGATTTTATCGGACGCGGTCACCGATGTCATTGAAACCTCCGGTCTGGCCGGACGCGATGCACTCACAATCGCCACCGATATTCCGGCAAATCTGCGGGTCTATGCAGACCCCGAACAACTGGCCCGCATTCTGCTCAACCTGCTGCGCAATGCCGCCGAGGCCCTGCGGGCCATGCCCTCGCCGGGCGCTCACGGCAGCATGATCGGCATACGCGCCGGAGAGCAGGATCAGCACGTCTGGATCGAGATTTGCGACAACGGACCGGGCATTGCCCCGGAGCGGCGCGAAGGTCTTTTTGAGCCCTTTCATGGCTCTGACAAGGCTGGCGGCTCGGGACTGGGATTGCCCATCGCCGCCGAACTGCTGCAGGCCCATGGCGGCAGGATCATGTTGCAGGACAGCTTGCAAGGCGCATGTTTCCGGATCATTCTGCCCGCTCCGCCGCTGCCAGCCCCGCGCCGGAACGCCTAACGGACAAAGTATGACGATATTTTGCTCGGAGGAAATTCCGGCAATTTACGTGTTTTTGCAGTTGCCTTTTGGCAAAAGAGCGGCTACACACACCCTGCTTGCGGCTAAAGCCGCCAGCACGTCCTCCGGACATTGCGCGCCCGTAGCTCAGCTGGATAGAGCATCAGACTACGAATCTGAGGGTCAGAGGTTCGAATCCTTTCGGGCGCGCCATTATTTTCAATGAGTTAAGCAGAAAATTATTGATACGTGCTTCCACAGAGCTACAAAGTGGAAGCACCGTGGAAGCACAGCGGTCCAGTTCAGTCACCTTAGAAATTGGTAGACACCAGCTTTCTGCCAATCGGTTGAGGGAATAGCATGGCAGATGCAACCTGGCAGGAACGGAAAAGTTGCCAGCTTGATCCAATAAAATTGTAGGACAAATAATTCTTTTTAGCCCTGACATCCCCGAGGGGGTTTTTATTATTGCCAGGGGGGGGGGTAGTTCCACAATGCCCTGTAGCGGACAGGTAAATTTTTCAAAATCTTATGACTGAAGGTTTAAGGAAGCTATCTGAGACATTCAAAAAAACTGTCAAAGCGCATCAAAAGCTGCACGAGCGTCATAGAAATGAATAAATGAACTGATGGTCATAGTAGTCCTTATTTTCTGAACCGCTGGTCGCTAGCTAAGAAGTCCGATTGCCATCGATTGAAAATAGTGCTCCGTGAAATCGTTATAAATCCGCCGATTCACCGCTAATCAGCCAAGATTTCTGTAACATGGTCTTACATCTATATGTAAGGTCTCCGCCTTATCGGGCCTTTGTCACAAAAGTATACGAGATGACCTGCGATCATCAGGCAGCGCTCGTCGTCAGGTACACTTGCACATCTCGCTCGGTCGCTACGAACTAACGGTTGAACTAGAAAGCTATTCGATGACTTGCCACAGATTGGCCTGATAAAATCAAAAAACGCGTCGCTGACTACCCAGAAGTCATCACGCCAGCTTGGCTGATGGGCGCGATGCTGGAACTCGTGAAAGAGACGGCGGACTGCATTGACTTCCGGTTCCTCGAACCGGCCTGCAGCAGTGGCAATTTTCTCGTTAAAATTCTCCGGCGCAAACTCACTGTAGGAGACGTGAATTACGGAAAGTCCGACTTCGAGCGCCGACCCCATTGTTTGTCACGCTGGATCCTTATCTCGGACGCCTGGTTCCGGTGTTCAGCAATGGAAGTGGCGAGCAAAATCACGCCCAATGAATTAGCCAAGAGATTCACGATTAAAAATACGGGCAGCGTGAGGCTAATCTAAGACCCGAATTCCTGTCATTAGCTGGGGGTTAGATCACAGGTCGCTCGGCCAAAAGTGCGCGGCGTCTTCATTCCGAAACAAAGTCTGAATTTCAAGGCGCGTTCCGTTAAATTTTAGCCAAAACTTACGGTCGGTTATGCCGATAGCAACTTGCTTTCCCGAAGCACCTAATTTTTTCAATGTTTTGCAAAGTTCACTAAGTCTGTATGAATCTACACCAATATTGGCGCGCCAGGGTGAGGTACAATAAATCAAAGTTCCCATAACCGGTGTATTGACAACGATCCCGTCTCGATCTGCTAGAAACTGCGTGTCAAGCGGCACCTCGGCTTTAGTGCTTTTCGTACCCAGCCGCATTTTTGGTAATTTACTGGCTGCTTCAAATAATTCATCGAAAGGCAGTTGAACGGACCGGTCATGATTCATGCATTTTATCCTATTTTATTGTGTCCCTAGCGTTCAAAGCCCAGCCTTATAGCGGAAGGCATCCCAATACGCCACGCTTCTCCGACATGCCAACACACCCGTGATTTTCATTTTCGTGCCAGATAGGACGTGATCTGCAAGTGATTCTCTACTAATTGTTGCTATCACGATATTTCTTCTGAGCTTATAGGGGTGTTTTAATGACGCAGGATGATCGCGCGGCCGCTTCCTCCTACAAGCACAAGCAAGAATCGGTGCAACGTCCTGACGTTGGCGTCGAAGCGCAGTTCTCCAACAAGAAGGCACCTAAGACCTACCGTTACGATTCAAGCCTTGCGCCAGAATTGTCGTGGGATGACAGCGCCGAGCGCGCCTTTGCCGAATGGCTCCTGGGGCTGGTCGCCGACGCCGCCGAAAAGGGCGAGAGCACGGTCTTCGCCACCCCGCATGTATGGGCGGGCAACGGCGAGAGCTTCGGGTCCCTGTCCCAATGCGTCGCCCGCCTTCGCAGCCTGACTAAGCCCTTTCTGAATTGGACAGGTAAAGCTGAGAGGCAGCAGGTCACGGTGCCGACTATGCCCCTGTTCGTCCACGAGCGGCATTCGACACAAGCCATCCTGGAAACGCTGAAATCGCACAAGGCGCTTGGCACCAACCTCGACCTGTTCGGCGACACCAACCTCGACGTCGCCGACAAACTCGACGCCTACGAGCATAAGGGGCCGTGGGCCAACCGTCTCATCCTGGGCGACTCATTGCAGGTCATGAATTCCCTGCTCGAATACGAAGGCATGGGTGGTCAGGTCCAGATGATCTATTTCGATCCGCCTTATGGGGTGAAGTTCGGATCGAACTTCCAACCATTTGTGAGAAAGAACCGGGTCACTCACGGATCAGACGACGAAATGATCCGTGAACCGGAGATGGTTAAAGCCTACCGGGATACATGGGAGCTTGGTCTTCACTCTTATCTCACCTACCTGCGTGATCGAGTGATGCTTGCAAGAGAGTTGTTAGCAGAATCAGGATCAATCTTTATTCAAATATCTGACGATAACATTCATCATGTAAAGGAAATTTTGGATGAAATATTTGGATCAGACAATTTCTGCGCTGTCATATCCGTTCGAAAAACCACTAGCGAAGGAAGTCGCCTGATAGGCGCAACTTGTGACTACCTAATTTGGTACGCCAAAAATTCGAAAACAGTATCATATAGTCCAGTTTACGTATCACGTAGTGACGAGAGCGATGATCGCTATGATCAAGTCTTAATGCCTGACAACACGAGCAGACCTGCCACTGCAGATGAAAAGGCGGGATTGGTCGAAATTCCTAAAGGCGCTCGCCTATTCAGGTTGGATAACATTACAAGCTCACGTCCCGCAGGGGATGGAGACCTAAGAGAATTTGAGTTCGATGGGCGGACTTTTACTCCTGGGAAGGGGACATTTAAAACTAACCTTGAGGGAATGAAGCTCCTTGCAAAAGAGGGACGCCTTCACGCATCAAGTAAGGGTGGATTGTCTTACCGGCGATTTAAGGACGACTTCGGATATTCGATCGTCGGTAACTTATGGGCAGATATAAGTGGTGCTGTTCAAAGTCGTTCCGACCCAAAGATTTACGCTGTTCAAACTTCAACATCAGTAATTCAACGCTGTATGATGTTAACGACGTCCCCTGGCGATTTAGTGATGGATATAACTTGTGGGTCTGGTACCACTGCATATGTTGCAGAGCAATGGGGAAGGCGTTGGATTACTTGCGACACATCTAGGGTTCCATTGGCACTTGCCCGTCAAAGGCTCCTGACTTCATCTTTCCCGTGGTATCATCTTAAACAACCTTTATCAGGCCCCATCGGCGGTTTTATCTATGAGCGCAAAAAGAACCGAAATGGTGACGAAATTGGCGGTCTTGTTCCAAGAATTACACTTGGATCAATAGCCAATAAGGATGAGCCCGAAATTGTTACGCTAGTCGATAGACCCGAAACAGCTAGTAAAGTCACGCGCGTCTGCGGCCCTTTCACTGTCGAGGCCACTATCCAAGCGGCCATAACGCTTGAGGATGATACGACAAACTCGACGCCGAGCACATCCGACAACCCGCGCGCCTTCCTTGATCGCATGATCGAAGTGTTGCGCCAAAGCAAGACGCTGCAACTGCCCGGCAATGTAACCCTACAACTGGAAGGGATCAGCCCACTGCCCGACCGCGAATATCTCCATGCCGAAGGCGTGGCGAAGAACGGCACCGACAAGCGCATTGCCTTCGTCTTCGGTCCGGAAGACGGCGCCATCGGCTCCGAATATGTTTTCAACGCCCACACCGAAGCCTTGCAGCAAGGCTTCCAGCAACTGTTTCTGTTTGGCTTCGCCATTCAGGCAAAGGCGCGCGAGATGCTGGACAAGCTGAAAGTGCCGACGACTTATGTGGCAGTAACGCCTGACGTGGTGATGTCGGACCTGCTGAAGACTACTAAGGGAAGCGAAATCTTCTCGATCACCGGCTTGCCCGATGTCACTATTGAACAGGCCGGAAAGGACAAGGACGGCACACCGCTGCATCGTGTCGTGATCAAGGGGCTCGACATTTTCCGCCCTGACACGATGGAGACAGAGGAGGTCAAGGCCGAGAACCTGCCGTGCTGGATGCTGGATAGTAACTACAACGGCATGGTTTTCATGGCGACGCAGGTGTTCTTCCCTAAGACTGGCGCTTGGGAGAACCTGCAAAAATCCCTCAAAGGCCAATTCAGCGACAGCGTCTGGGAGCATCTTGCCGGCACGGTGAGCGAGCCCTTCGTGCTCGGCGACAAGAAGCGCATCGCCGTCAAAGCCATCGACGAGCGCGGCAATGAACTGATGGTCGTCAAAGCTGTCGAGGGAGGCAAATGATGCCCGCCGCCCAGACGCGGGAGCCAGCACCGACCGTTGCCGAAGTTGACTCGCCAATCATCAACTCGCCTTTTCGCGAGCCTGAGCAGCACTGGCAAATCGAACGCGGCAAGCCGCCCGTCAAGGCTGAGGGAAGGCGGCGCGCGAGCTATTTTTATCGTGTGCCGGAACATGCCGGGCGCGGTAAAAAGAATAAGCAACAAGCTGAGATGTTTGAAGAAGCCAAGGGTGAGGAAGTCGAACTTACGATAGTCAACTTGATCCGCCTCCGGGTGAAGGAATGGCGCGAGGGTCTGCATTCGGGCGGCGTAGCCTATGACGGCGCAACGCCGATCACCAAGGAACTGCTGGAGCTCTGGCGCAGTGGCGACAGGATGCAGCGACTGTTTTTCGCCCAAATCGAAGCTGTCGAAACTATCATCTTTCTGACCGAAGCCGCCGAAATTTATCGCAAGGGTATTCCTGAAATTCCAAAGGACGAGCCCGGCCTTGAATCTAAGGCGGCAGGTGTTCGCGCGTTCCTCCGCTACGCCTGCAAAATGGCGACTGGCTCCGGCAAGACGACCGTGATGGGGATGCTGGCGGGGTGGTCCATTCTCAACAGCGTGGCGGCGCCGCGCGATGATCGCTTCTCTGATACGATCCTCGTCGTTTGCCCGAACGTGACCATCCGCGAGCGGTTGCAGGAACTGGACCCTGCGCTTGGCGATCTCAGTCTCTACCGGACGCGGCAATTGGTGCCGCCCCATCGTATGGAAGAACTGCGCCGTGGCGAGGTGATGATCGCTAACTGGCACCGCCTTGCGAAGAAGGAGACCAACACGGTCAACGGCGACTCGGCAAAGGTCGTTAAAACCGGCGAGGCCGTCGAGGTCGTCAAGAATGCCGGAAAGACCAACGAGACGGTCGAAACGAAATACTTCGAGTCCGACGCCGCATGGTTCAAGCGCATCCGCCGTGAACTCGGCAGCGGCAAAGGCCGCAGTCAGCACTGGCTGATTTTCAACGATGAAGCCCACCATGCCTATCGTCGCGGCGATAGCACGGCGGAGGACCAGACACTCGACGAAGATAAGGACCTCGCCAGCAAGAACGAGCGCGAGGCGACGATCTGGATAGAAGGGCTCGACCGCATCCATAAACTGGCAGGTGGCAGCCGCAGGCGCGGTATCAATCTCTGCGTTGATCTATCGGCCACCCCCTTTTATATTCAGGGTTCCGGCAATGATGTCGGCAAGCCTTTCCCTTGGATCGTGTCGGACTTTGGCCTGCTCGATGCGATTGAGTCCGGCCTTGTAAAGATTCCGCAGCTACCGGCACGCGACGTGACCGGCGCAGCGGAAGCGGCCTATTTCAACATCTGGCGGTGGGTGCAGGCCAAGGCAAAGGAAGATGGCCTCGGCACGACCATTACACCTGAAATTGTCATGAACTACGCCAGCGCGCCCATCAACCTGTTGGCCGCCGAGTGGCATCAGCGCTTCCTCGAATGGGAGCAATTTTCCAAACAACAGCAGAAGCACCCGGTCCCACCGGTCTTCATCGTTGTATGTCGTGACACGGCGGTCGCGCGCGAAGTCCATTCATGGCTTGCAATTGGCAATGACAGCTATGGGCTGTCACCTGCATATTTCCGTAACGCTCCAGGTCACGAGGTCACCGTCCGCATCGACTCGAAGGTGATCGAGGACATTGAGGCTGGTGGCACGAAGGATGAGACACGTCGCCTGCGCTTCATTCTCGATACTGTCGGCAAGGCTGAATGGCCTGGCGGCAAGGTGCCTGAGGATTGGTCAGAGCTTGTTCGCAAGCATAATGAGAAGGCTGCTAACGACGACAATGACGGATCGCTGAAGTGGATCGATGAGCGCATTCCGCCCGGTCGCGATGTGCGGTGCATCGTCTCGGTGGCGATGCTAGCCGAAGGCTGGGACGCCAACACCGTGACCCACATCGTCGGCCTGCGTCCTTTCGGATCGCAGCTTCTGTGCGAGCAGGTCGTGGGCCGCGCCTTGCGCCGCAAGAGCTATGCGCTCAACGAAGACACGCAAATGTTCTCGGAAGAAACCGCAAAAGTCTTTGGGGTGCCCTTCGAGTTGATCCCGTTCAAGGTCGCGCCAGCCGGTCCACAGCCGCCGCAACCGGACCCCAATCACATCTATTCAGTGCCAGAGAAGGCTGAATACGAAATCAACTTCCCAATCGTGACCGGCTATCACCAGTCGGGAAGCTTCGAGGTTTCGGTGGATTGGGGACAGGTGTCGAAGGTGACCATTGACCCCATGCGCATTCCACAGCTTGTCGAACTGACGCCGCTGACGACGCCGGATGGCGCGCTTGCCGCCTACGGTCCCGGCGAAAAGCCAGTGCTCTCGCTGAAAGACTGGCGCGCTCTGTTCCGTGACCAGCAGGTCGCTTTCCGCCTTGCGCGGGAAGTCTGCGTCCGCTGGCAGGCTGACAACGGTGCGGCTGCTGTGCCGATGCAGCAATTGTTCCCGCGCGTCGTCTTTGCCGCCAAGCGCTTTCTTGCCGAGAAACTGGACCGGAAAGGCGACAGCCAACCATGTGACGTGCTTCTGGTTGGCGAATACATGCAGGCTTCCATCGGCGCTTTGCTCGATGCGATCAAGAAGGGAGCATCGACCTCTAATGCTGAGGTGGCGATCATTCCGCAGGGCGCATCTGGCAGAGGCAGCACGCTTTATGTCGATTTCCACACGACCAAGCCGATTTATCCCGTCAATCGTTGCCATCTCAACGCAATGGTCGCGGATACGCAGAGGTGGGAACAAAGCGCTGCTTTCATCCTTGATATCCATCCAGGCGTCGGGCGCTGGGTGAAGAATGACAGGCTCGGCTTTTATATTCCTTATCGACGCCGTGGACTGCCCGCTAAATACTTTCCCGATTTCATCGCTGTCACCGACAAGGGCGAGAACGTAATCGTTGAAATCAAGGGACAGGCCAACGACGATGCCGACACTAAGGCTAAAGCTGCGCGGCGATGGACGGGGGCTGTGACTCGGCTGGGTTCACATGGAACCTGGCGTTATCTTTTCGTGACCGATCCTAGCCGCCTCGGACTGGACTTAAACGAGCATACCAAAGCGGCTTGGGATCAGGGTGAGTTTGAGCTAACCTAGACTACAAGATCTTAAGCCGAAACCTTCAAGCATTTGACGTTCCGGACACACATAGAATCGATTACAGTACTTGATTTCTTGGATTCAACTTGCATTCCGGCTATCATTTACCTGAACGACTTCGGCGAGAATGCACTTTAGGACGTGATCATGAAGTTGGAGCCGGATTTGTTCGCTGCTGTCACCGGCCTCAATGTGACGGATTTCCACCTGTTTGTGCGTCTGAAGGTATTCCACGCTGAACAAATGAATTGGGCGGTGTTTATCGTCCAAAGTTATGAGGATGCATCGTTGCAATACACTGGAATCGAGAGCCACGATGGACTTACCGATTACAGGCTTTACGACACAGTAGTTTGCAGAGAGTAAATACAAAACCGCACGTCAAGCCGCATAATCAAATAGCAATTATTTTTACCTTCTAGCAGATCCTGCCAGCTTTGGCTGTAATGGCCTTCCTGACCTCGAATTTAACAAACAAGGCGCACAGAAATTCAGATTCTTCGCCATACCGCACGAAATCCCTCGTCCCCACTCCAACGCCGCTCGCGACGAAAGCCCAGTTTCCGAAGTGCATCGCCTAACTCACCAGGATGCGCATGCGCGCGCGACCTGCCGCGCAACGAGATCTGCAGTGTTGGCAGAGAGAGCCCTTCGCGTTGCAACTCAGCAGGGACCGTTTCGAGTAACCGCCGCAGGCGAAGTTCTAGCGGAACCAACCTCTCTTTCACAGCATCCACTTCAGCGCATTTGCGCTCCTCCTGCTCCAAGCGTTCACGCTTACAATATTCCTGCAAAGCATTTATGTAGGCCGACAAACACACCTCCTGTGGTGATCAAATTCAACCCCGCCAAACCGCTAGCAATCAAATAAGTGAAGTCAGTGATTTCTTATTGTCAACATTCTCCCACTCGCTTTTTCTCTCCCCATTTTTTAGATTTATAAAATTAATCAATACAATGAGAGGTAACCACCTGACGAAGATGCCACATTGTATAATCAACGACTTCACCTACATCACTTGCCGCTGCCTCTCGCCAGTGCCGCCGCTGCTGTAAATCTTTCGTTGATCGGCAACGATTTCTTAGAGTAAATGGCGATCCTGTTACCATCAATTTTCCATAAACCGTCCGCGGCACTTTCGTTCCGAACAGGCACATAGCCACATTTTTCGAGGCGATGCGGGATTGCACGTCGATTTTTTCGTTCACTGATCCACCCGTACAGTTCCAACCCACCTTTCTCGCGAGCCGCAACTAAGATCTGACTAAGCGTAATAGCTTGTGGGCTTCCAATTTTTTCAATCGTATCCGCGAGTTCTGTATCTTCCGGCGCGCGGTTTGCGTCCGCGATGGCCCAAAACGCTGAAGTCTTAGGAGGTGGAGCCTTAGGATTGAAGGCAGAAATATCGAGGGAACCTAGATAAGCCGCGACGTGCGCGTGACCACCGCTTTCATACCATCGCCAAAGGTTCACCCAATATTCCGGTGAAAAGTCAGTCTTTTCTCTATCGGACCACGCAACAAAATGGCGACGATCATCAGTTGGAAGATAAATGCCGTCGGTCTTGTGATTTGTAGTGATGATCACCCCGCAGCAATTAACAACATAATGTTCGCGAATATGCTTTTCATCTACGCGCAAGACATCAGGTGGAGAGGCTGTATAGACCTTCATATGATCATAGAATTGAAACCGGTCAGTGTCTCCTAAATCGCGAGCTTCGCTGACGCGCAAAATGACTGATTTAACAAAGCCGTTGAAGCGCCCGAGTATCTGCGTTGGACTTGCCTCTGCGAAATTTCCCGGTCCGATAGCCTTTTTAACAGGCTCCAGAATAGTGTCCTTTCCGATACCTTGTCCGCCGCCAAGTACAAGTGCGTGATTAATTTTCTCGTGTGGGCGCTGCACACGATGGGCAAGCCAACATACTATGTGATCCGCTTCCTCAGGAAAGACCTTGCGAATATGATCGAGCCAAGGACTTGCTTTTTGGGAAATGCCCCCAGGCAGATAAGCTGGTGGTCGGTATAGGTTGAAGGTGGTTGCGCCTTTATGGTCGATCCAACCGCCATTGGCGACAAGTCGGTTATAAATGAACATTGGCTCGCCCGGCGCCCAAGTTATCTGCTCGACAGGGTGATTCTGATCGAGCCAATTGCTGGCAAGTTGCTTCCGTTGTTGGCCATCGCCCGCAGCTAAAAGAATTGGAGCGAAGCGAGCATTAATGCTGGTAGCGGGCCACATTTCGCCTGTCGGCAGGAAGATATAAGAGTGCATAGGCATGTATGCGCAAAATTGATTGAGCGAAACACCCTCGTTAGTTGAATCTGGGGCTCCGCTATTTAGATCATAGCCAAGTTGAATAGGTGACTTACATTTTTGATTGCACCCGCTACATTTAGCGTCAGCCAGCAGGCGGAATGTATTGCAAAGTGTCGGACCCTTCTTCCAGCCGTTGATCTTCTGATCCGTTTCCTGCTTGTCGTAACGAGGATCACCGTTGCTCCATTCGTGACAAAGCGATTCACCTCCCGTAGTGAATTTGATAACACCGATACTGGCTCGCCAAAGCGGCTCGCTCACGCGCCCTTTCACTTCTTTGAAATACGCCAATGTCGGACAATGCTCGATAATCCGGAGCGCCGACGATAGCGAAAAACTGCAGTCTATCGATTTACTATCGGAATTCCCGTCACGTCCGGCCCCTTCGTCGCTTAACGCGGCCATAAAGTCGAATAGATCGACCTTCTCACCAGAATAGCAGATTTGTACTGACTTGGGATTAGCCGGGTCCTTCCAATTCGTCGTGCACGGTACACGCAATACACTCACGATGTCTGCGGTGCGGCTCGGATCGGCGTCAAAATTGAGTCGAGAAGCCAGCCACTTTAGTTGTGTTGCGCACTCGATCCATATTTCAGTAGGGATACGCTCATCGAACACCCAATAAATGTGAAGGCCATTTCCAGAATTCACAACATAAGTCGGCTTCGGCAACGAGGCAGCCAGCGCAAATTTCTTGAATGCTTTCAACCCGTCGGTTTGATTCGCGAATGACTTTGTTGGCCCGCAGTCAATATCGAGCCAAAAGCTACGCGTACCCATAGCCTTCGCGGTTACGCGGTTACCCGTGTTGACCTCAAAATCTACGTCTCGAAAAAGCGCAAGAGCAAAATAAACGTTCTCGCCCTCTTTAGAAAAACGCTCAACATAGGCGATGGCTTCATCAATTGTTTTGGCATAGTGGTGCTTAAAGCCTGACTTTGCTTTCCCGGTCTGTTTATCGATCCATTGAGTCGATTTGGCGATGATCCCTACGCCCGGTAGACTACCGTCCATTTTTGCACCCCAAATGTCAGTTAAAAACAGACGCGTCGTGGCGTCGCCTACTAGCGGCGTATAGTGGTTCATCGTGGATTCTCCCCGTTGAGGAGCCGAATGATCCTAATGAGTTGCGGCTTAAAGGCTGGCACATCGTCCGATAACATGCTGCCCATGTATCCCGTCATATCGTCTTCATTCCCCCACGCAATCACGTATGCCTCTCCCGCTTCCACAAGCAAATGCTCGAGCGCGGTTAATTCCCCGATCAGAAAACGCGCTCGCCGCTCGGCTTCCGGTATTAAAAATCTGTAGCAATCAATGGCCTTCTCATGAGTTAATACCCAAAGCTCATGTTGACTTTTGTAATTACTCATCGAACTTATCCTTGCAGTTAAATCAGCAGGTTTTTTGCCTTTAGCCCTAAGTCGAAACGGTCGAGCTATTGCGTTGCGCTATGACTTTCGGCGTAAGCTAACAGGGCAGTGACGGGCCAACCCAAACGGCGCTCGGAGAGACGGATGGCAGGCGGAAGTTTCCCGGCCCAGTGAAGCCGACGAAACGTAGCAATAGAGACACCAAGAAGTTCTGCGCCCTGACGAGCACTCAAAATGCGCGCCGCATCTAGTCCAGGCGGCAGAAGAACAGATTTTTTTTCGCTGCTTTTTAAATAAAACATTATTTGATCCTCCAAGGCGCAATGATCGCGGCAATGGATCAATAATGCTCACTCATAGGCTGAATGCAGCCAGAAATAGCCGGAAATAGCCGGAAATCATCTTGCGGTGGGCTAACCCTAATCCCGAAATGCGCCCATTACTGCCTTGGCAACGTCTTGCAGAGTTGTGCGACTAGGCACGTGCTCTTCACCGTACAGTTGTTGAAAGGCCAGTTGTATTTTTTCGATAGTTTCCGCCTGTGATTTCTGAATCCCGTCGTTATGAACGGCCAGAGCGATTGCTGCACATAATCTATCGCGATCGATCGTCTTTCGCCCTCTCGTCTCTTTACGCTCCTGCGACACAAGTTCAGGCTTATTGCCCGTTGACTTTATTTCGGTCGCGTGAAGAATCACATCGTTATATTTCATACGTGATGTAATATTTCTAAAGAAATATTCTATTTCGCTCGTCCACACTGCGCTACCGATTGGGATTATTCCTTTATCAGGATCATAACGGAAGGCCTGCAAAGCTCCTGTCACGAGTTTATGAAGTAGCCGATTCGCAGCCTCAAAGGCGATATCAGGCCCGCGTATGTTGTCGCGATTCTGATTAGCAAGAGTTGAAAAGGCTGCATAAAGAGAGATGTAGCCGTCTGGGATCATTGCCCCGTCCCTTCGATCAATTTAGCAATATGACCCGCCCAATGATCGAGCGCTGCGCGCTTTTCTGCGGCATAAACGGCTCGGTTATAAATCCCAGCAACACCTGCCTTATGGCCGCTAAGATGATTTAACACGGCCTCGACAATATGCGGCTGAACTCCAATATTGGCCATTCCGGTAGCAACCGTTCGGCGAATATCATGAACACGCCAAGGCACCAGTTCCGTATTAGACTTACCTTTGCGAAGCGCCGTTAGAATTCGTGCGTCGAGCCGTGTCTTGCAGTTACTCCAACCGGAAAACGACCCAACACCTTCTCCAAACAAAAGATCTCGTCCTTCACGCTTATTCACTCCTTCAATGATCGCTAACGCACCGGCACTTAACGGCACCTCATGAGGTCGGCCGTTCTTCGAGCGCTCTTTCGGCAAGGTCCAAAGAGCGTTTCCAAAATCAATTTCGCTCCAACGCATCGCCGCCACTTCCTCTCGCCGCTGGCCGGTCAACATAAGCAACTTAATGATTGCACCATAATCGCCGTCACCAGCTTCACACCATATTAGCCGCAATTCGTTAGCTTTCAGCACGCGATCACGCGTCACTTCATCTACTGCTTTGTTGGTTCCGACGACAGGATTCACCTCGGCCAGCCCCTCGCCCATAGACCAAGTATAAAATGCCGATAGAGCAGCACGCGCACGATTTGAGGCAAAGGGTCCGTTTTCCTTCGCAATCTTATTGAGTTGGACGGCAACACTCGCCTTGGTAACTTTCTTCAACGGCAGACCATGAAGTAATTTCCAATGGCTTTGCAGATGGCGTTGAACTTCCTGATAGCTGCGCAGCTTAAGTTTCCGTTTTGCAAAAACTAGATATTCGTCGATAGCTGTCCCGAGGGTAGTTGCCGCCTGTTGCCTGCTTTCGGCCTTCTCTTTTGCCGGGTCGCCACCAAGCCTCGCTTTTGCTAATATCGCTCTCGCCGCTTTACGTGCGGCATCTGGCTCGAAATGTTCGAGGCTTCCAATGGTTAGACGGCGCTGAGGGGAGCCGCGACCACCGAGTCGATAGGAAACGAACCATGTCGATTTTGTCGCTCTGACCCGAAGGCCAAAACCAGGAAGTTCGTCGTCATAAACAAACATCTCCTCCCGTTCAGGAGGAAGAGTAAGTTTGGACACTGAGGCTTTTGTAAGTTTCATTTGCAAAGCCGCTGTGCAATAGGATGGAAGCACTGTGGAAGCACCAGCATAGCGTACTTACGCCTACTTACGATGCTCTATGCTCCCGTTTATCTGATATTGTGCTCGAAAACGCAAGAGATTTTGGGTTTTTTGGCAGCATATGATCACAAATGAATAAATTAAATTGCAGACTACGAATCTGAGGGTCAGAGGTTCGAATCCTTTCGGGCGCGCCATTATTTTCAAATTCTGATGGGTAAGGAAAGCTTAAAAGCTTCGCAAAATCACGCGCGCCTTTTTTGCGCCCGATTTAAAAAACAATCTTCCGGCAAGCTTCAGAATCTACGGTTTTTATATTAACCTCTGGGCGGATATCCCGCCGAGAGCTATGCTGCCAGAGCGGCATGGGTCATCAAATTTTATGACAATGTTATTTGATCTGATGAATGGTGCTGCACAGCGTGCTAATTTTGAAAACTGAATAATTGTCATTCGTTGATTGTGAGATTTTGATTTCGTGGACGGCATTCGCAGAATCGGAAGCATTGATTTCTGGCGCGGCATTGTGCTCGTCGCCATCATGGCTGACCATATTCCGGGAAACCTGCTTGAATTCCTGACGCCGCGAAATTTCGGAATTTCGGACAGCGCCGAGGCCTTCGTGTTCCTATCCGGCATATCTGTCGGTCTGGTCTACTACGCCAAGGCCGAAAAGCAGGGCATGATCGCGGTGTTTCGCAGCGCGCTGATGCGGGCCGGTCTGATCTACGGTGTACATATTGCCCTGACATCCGGGGGCATCATCATTTTCTCGCTGGGATACTGGCTCTGGGGCCTGCCCGATCTCATGCAGATGCATGGGCGCGACGTGCTGCTTTTCCAGCCCTGGCAAGGCATGGCCGGAATCCTGCTGCTCAGCCACCAGCTGGGCTATTTCAATATTCTGCCGCTTTATATCGCGCTGATGCTCTGGACTCCGGTTGTGATCGGATTGGCGCGCCGCAGCAAAATGCTCGCGCTCGCGGTCTCTCTGGGCCTGTACACCATCACCCGCTATCTTGGCCTCGGGCTGCCGGCCTGGCCGCAATCGGGAACTTGGTTTTTCAACCCGCTGGCCTGGCAACTGGTCTTCACTCTGGGCATAGTCTCGGCGATTGAATGGCGCGAGAAATATCTGCCGCGCGCGCCCATGCTGCGGGCGGGCGGATGGCTCATTGTGCTGGCTGGCGGCCTCATCGCCACCAACGCTTTTGGCCTGATGCCGGACCTGCGCGCCACGGCCTATGCCGAGCTGGATATCGGCAAGCAGAATCTGGGCCTCGTGCGTCTTGGCTATTTTCTGGCGCTCGCCTATTCCCTTGCCACCACGCCGCAACTGATGCTGCTCGCTGGCCATACACTCGGCCCGATGCTGCAGAAGCTCGGACGGCAAAGCCTCAAGGCCTTCGTCATCGGCTCCTTGCTGACAGCGATGGGACAGGTGCTGCTGCTGGAGCTGGGCACCTATTTTCAGCCGGAAGTTTTGCAGGCCTTTGCAGCCGCTTACACAATTTGCGCCGTGATCCTGCTGTTCAGGCTTGTCGCGCACCTTGACGCCGGGCTTCACTGGCTCCCGGATGCAATTCTTGGGTTTGTGGCCCGTATGACCGGACCGGTCAAGAAACCCGTGCGCTGAAGGCCGGTCACAGGGCAGGAGCCGCTGCCTGCTGCACGCGTCAGGCGGCTTTACAAATATGGTTCCGCTTGTCACAAACAGACCATGTGCGGACGCTTCACCCAACATTATACATGGCGCGAAATTCATGAGGCGCTGAATATCATCGGCCCGAACCGCAACCTGCCGGCGCGCTATAATCTTGCCCCAACCAATCCCGTGGACACGATCATCGGACATGGCGACGATCTCGAACTCACCATGCGCCGATGGGGGCTTGTGCCCGGCTGGTGGAAAAAGACGCTCAGAGAGGTACCCTCCACCTTCAACGCCCGCGCCGAGACCATCGCCGAAAAGCCCATGTTCAGAACCGGCTTCCGGCGCAAGCGCTGCGTGATTCCGGCCTCGGGCTTTTACGAATGGACGCAGACGGAAACCGGCAAGCAGCCGCATTATTTTTCTGCCCGCTCGCATATGCCGCTCTGGATGGCCGGGATATGGGACGACTGGACCGATCCCGTTTCATCGGACACGCTGTATTCATGTACCATCATCGTGACGCGCGCCAACACCTTCATGCAGCCATTCCACGACCGGATGCCGGTTCTCCTCGAACTGGCCGACGTCAGGAAATGGATCTTTCACGATGGTGATGCGGAGCAACTGCTGCAACCACCGGGTAACGGGATGCTGCAGCAATGGCCGGTCTCAAGGCGGGTCAATGCCGTGGGCAAATGCGATGACGCCGGCCTGATCGAACCTCTGCCGGCTTAGGCTGCCTTCTTCATCAAGGCGAGCCGACACGATAGAGGCGGCCATTGCATCTGAATGGAGCGGGCCTAGCGAAACAAGCCGTAGATCAGCATCACGCAGCCTGCCGTCAGCATGACGACACACATCATGAAAATGCCGTTGCGGATATTGTTTAAATATGCGTCAAATTTTTCAAGTGTTTGTCGCGGCACAACCGAATTTGGCAGATAATGGACGAGCTTATAGGCCGCCCAGCACAACAGGAAAAAAACAACGACAATCTTGATCACGCCAGAAAATCCATGCCCTCAGGCCGACGCCGCCTATCCTAAATTCCCAGGAGAACGGCGTAACTCTAGGAGGTCTCGGGTCACTCGTCCATGACAATATCCAGACCGAGGTCAAGAACCTGTGCAGAATGCGTCAGCGCGCCGCTGGAGATAAGGTCGACGCCCGTTTCGGCAATGGAGCGAACGCTCTGCAGACTCACCCCGCCCGAGGCCTCGCACAACATGCGCCCGCCCACCATGCGCACAGCCGTGCGCAGGTCATCCAGACCCATATTGTCGAGCAGCACGACATCGGCGCCCTCGCGCAGCACGTCTTCAAGCTGGGCGAGCGTATCGACTTCGATCTCAATCTTCACAAGATGTCCGGCATGACGTCTTGCGGCGCGCAGGGCCGCGGCAATGCCGCCGGCAACGGCGATATGATTATCCTTGATCAGCACCGCGTCATCGAGTCCGAACCGGTGATTCATGCCGCCGCCGCAGCGCACGGCATATTTTTCCAGCGCGCGCATACCGGGCGTCGTCTTGCGTGTATCGCAGATCTTTGCGCGCGTATGGGCAATTTCCCTGGCAAAGCTCGCTGTCAGCGAAGCAATGCCGGACAGGCGGCCAAGATAATTAAGCGCCACCCGCTCGGCAGTGAGAAGCGGGCGCGCCGGGCCTGCAACATGCGCCACCGCATCACCGGGCGCGACGGGGTCGCCATCTGCCAGCAGGGGCGTGAAGATCATGGCGGGCTCAAGCAGCCGGAACGCTGCCCGCGCCAGATCGAGACCGGCAATCACGCCTGCCTGACGCGCAACAATGCTGGCCCGTGCCGTCGCTGTGGCCGGAATGGTCGCCTGCGTGGTGATATCGCCGGCGCGGCCGAGATCTTCGCTCAGGGCGGCACGCACCGCAGATTCAATCAGAAAAGGATCAAGCATCGGAAAACTCCTTCGCCCGCTGGCGCAGTTCGGCCAGCGTATAGCGGAATCTACGGGCAAGTGCCGGGTTTGGCTGCGGAAAATCCGTACGGAAATGGCCGCCGCGGCTCTCTTCGCGGGCCAGTGCGGACATGGTGATGATGAAGGCGGCGCAGGCCATATTGCGCAGGCTGAGGCTCGAAGCTGCCTGTTCGGCCTGCACGATGAACCGCAACGCCTGCCGCAGTCCCGCGCCATTCCGGATCACGCCGACGTGCCGGGACATGGTTTCGCGCAACTGGCTCTCGAGCGCCGTGTCGGCTTCGGCGGCGGTGAACTGGCTTATGCCGGGATCGGATACCGGCTGCGCCAGCGTCTGCGCGCCAATATCCTCGGCAATGCGCGCAGCGAAGACCACCGCCTCCAGCAGAGAATTCGAGGCCAGACGGTTGGCGCCATGCACCCCCGTACAGGCGACCTCGCCCGCCGCCCACAGGCCCGGAACGCTCGTGCGGCCCATGGCATCGGTGGCGACACCGCCCATGTGATAATGCTCGGCGGGCATGACGGGGATCGGCTCGCGCACCGGGTCTATGCCCGCACTGATGCAGATTGCGTGAACCGTCGGGAATTTTTCGGCAAAATCCGCGCCGATCGCCGACCGCGCATCAAGAAACACACGCCTTCCTGCCAGAATTTCAGCAAAGACGGCGCGGGCCACCATATCCCGCGGGGCCAGTTCCGCATCGGGATGCACATCCGGCATGAAACGATGACCGGCGCTGTTGATCAGCGTTGCGCCATCGCCGCGCAATGCTTCGGTCGCAAGAGGCGCGGGGTCGCGGCCAATATCAATGGCGGTGGGATGAAACTGGACGAATTCAGTATCGGCCAGAAGAGCACCAGCCTTCGCCGCCAATGCAAGACCGATTCCGCGCGCCTCCACCGGATTGGTGGTGACTTTGTAGAGATGACCTATGCCGCCTGTCGCCAGAACCACAGCCGGGGACATGACATTGCGCAGGCGGCCATCCGCCTCCTGCAGCAAAACCCCGGCGATACGGCCATCGCGCAGAATGAGGTCCTGCGCGGTAATACCGGAAACAACGCTGATCGACGGCGTCTGCGCCACCGCCAGCGCGAGCGCTTCCATGATGGCCTTGCCAGCCATGTCGCCCCTGACGCGGACAATGCGCCGCTCCGAATGGGCCGCTTCGCGCGATTGCACCAGCCGTCCGGCAAGATCGCGGTCAAAAGGCACGCCATAGGAAAGCAGATCGCGAATGCGGGCGCCCGCCTCGCGCGCCATGCCCAGCACCTGCGCCTCGTCGACAATGCCGGCGCCGGCGATCATTGTGTCCTGTGTATGCTTTTCCGGCGTATCGCCTTCGGACAGCGCAGCGGCAATGCCGCCTTGCGCCCAGGCGGAAGACGCGCCAAGACCTATCGGCGCCGACGAAAGAATGACCACCGGCCGGGGTGCCAGCTTCAGCGCGCAGAACAATCCCGCCAGCCCGCCACCAAGAATGAGAACGGGCGAGGACATTCAGTTCAGGTCGATCATACGCTGAACGGAACGACGGGCGCGGACGGCAAGCTCAGGCTCGATCTTCACTTCATGGGTGAGGTGCAGGAGCGAATTCAGGATGGCGGGCAGGGTTATGCGCCGCATATGCGGGCAGAAATTGCATGGCCGGATAAATTCGACATCAGGCGTCTGCGCCGAGACATTGTCCGACATCGAGCATTCCGTGACCATCAGCACCTGTTTGGGCCGGTGCTTCTGCACGTAATCGATCATCCCTGCGGTAGAGCCGGAAAAGTCGCATTCGGCGATCACATCGGGCGGGCATTCAGGATGGCCGATAATCTGAAGCCCGGGATGCGCATCGCGATATTCCCGGATCTCGGCCGAGGTGAAGCGCTCGTGCACCTCGCAGGCGCCGTTCCAGCTGATAATTTTTACACCCGTTTCCCGCGCCACATTGGCGGCGAGATAGCGATCCGGCAGGAAGATGACCTCCGGCGCGCCGAGGCTCTCGACCACGCGCCGCGCATTCGAGGAGGTGCAGCAGATATCGACCTCGGCCTTCACATCGGCGGACGTATTCACATAGGCCACCACCGGGACGCCGGGGTGCTGCGCCCGCAGGCGGCGTACATCGGCGCCGGTAATCGATTCGGCCAGCGAGCAGCCGGCCTCCATATCGGGAATCAACACTTTTTTCTGCGGATTGAGCAGTTTCGATGTTTCGGCCATGAAGTAGACGCCGGCCTGTACGATGACATCGGCTTCGGTTTCCGCCGCCATGCGGGCCAGAGCCAGGCTGTCGCCCACGACATCGGCCACACAATGATAGATTTCCGGCGTCTGGTAATTATGGCCAAGAATGACGGCGTTGCGCTCACGCTTCAGTTCGTTGATGGCATGGATATAGGGCGCATGCACCGGCCATTCGATGGCCGGCATCACCCGCTTGACGCGCTCATACAGCGGCGCGGTGGCGCGTTCCACAGCCGCCGTGAACGAAAGATCGGGCAGGGCCGGATCCTTTTGTGCCAACGGCGACAAAACAGCAGAAGACTCACTCAGATTCATGTCAATCCCGTCATAATTCCGCCGGTTCAGGGGCGGACTATCCTGATCGGCTGCGATTATATGATTTTTTGATATATTCACCAATAAAATATATGCAGCTATATGGGTTCCATCAACGCGCAACGCAAGGCGTGCCGCCGCACCTGCCTAATCACGCGCGCGCGAAATGACAAGAGCCAAGCCGAACGGATCAGGCTGTTTTCGGGATAAGCGCCGGCGCAGCGCCGCTTTTCTCAGCTGGCGCGCAATACATCTGGCTATTTGATCCGGGGTGCGGCATAGGCGCCCACCTTGCTGGTCTTCAGGCCCGCACCCACCAGCGCTTCCACCATCTTGACCGCGCAAACGACACCGTCGAGCACCGGTATCCCGGCCTCGGCGCTGAGCCATTCGGTCAGATCGGCCATGCCGGCGCAACCGAGCAGCACGGCCTCGCTGCCATCCTCGGCGACAGCGCGGCGGATTTCAGCCAGCACCTTCTCGCGGGCGCCGCTGCCCTCTTCCTCGAGGGCGAGAACCGGAATATTGGCGGCACGCACCTTGCGGCAGCGGCGCTCCATGCCATAGCTGAGCGCCAGATCCTCGATGATGGGAATCGAACGCGGCAACGTGGTCACCACCGAGAAACGGCTTGCCAGCATGGAGGCTGCATGCATTCCGGCCTCGCAGATGCCCAGCACCGGGCCGCTGGCCGCCTCGCGGCAGGCGCCGAGGCCCGTATCGTCGAAACAGGCGATGATATAGCCGTCATAGCCCGCGGCCTCGCCCTTGCGCATTTCGCCAAGCAGGCCGGGAAGGCACATGGCCTCGTCGTGATAGCCCTCGATGCTCACCGGCGCATTGACCGGATTAACCGCACCGATCATCGTGCCCGGCGCGGCAAAGCGACGGGCGCAGGCGCCGATTTTTTCGGTCATCGATGCTGTGGAATTGGGGTTGATCACCAAAATACGCATGAATGGCTCCGCTTACATCTCGCCGCCCAGATAGAGCGACTTGATGCGCTCATCCTGAATAAGTTCTTCCGATTTGCCGTGCAGGGCCACTTCACCGAGCGAAAGTGCATAGGCCTGATGCGAAATACGCAGGGCCATGCGCGAATTCTGCTCGACCAGCAGCACGCTCACCTTCTCGTCGCGGTTGATCGAGACGATGGAGCGGGCGATCTCCTGCACCAGCTTGGGGGCAATGCCCAGAGAGGGCTCATCGAGCAAAAGCAGTTTGGGCCGCGACATCAGCGCCCTGCCGATGACAAGCATCTGCTGCTCGCCGCCGCTCATCGTGCCCGCCGCCTGAGTATAGCGCTCTTTGAGACGGGGAAAGCGTGTCAAAATCCGCTCGAGACTCTCGCTGATCTCCGCCTTGCTGCTGCGCGTGAACGCGCCCATCATCAGATTGTCCTTGACCGACATGAGCGGAAAGACCCTGCGGCCTTCCGGCACCATCGAAATTCCGCGCTGCACGATGGCGGCGGCACTCATGCCGTTGATTTTCTGCCCATCGAACCGGATCTCTCCGCTCCTGATCGGCCTGATGCCCGTGATGGCGCGCAGAATGGACGATTTACCCGCGCCATTGGCGCCGATCAGGGCCACGGTCTGACCCTGCTGCACACGTAGCGAAACGCCCTTGAGCGCGTAAACCTGATCGTAATAAAGCTGAACGTCGGAAAATTCCAGAATGTCGGTCATGGCTAAAGCCCTATCGATTCGTCTTCGATGCCGAGATAGGCCTCGATGACCCGTTCATTGGACTGAATTTCGCCGGGCGTGCCCTCGGCAATCTTCTCACCGAAATTGAGCACGACGATCTTGTCGGAGATTTTCATCACCGCAGGCATGTCATGCTCCACCAGCAGGATAGTGATGCCCGAATCGCGCACCCCGCGTACCAGATCCACCATGCGCATGGTTTCGTCATGGTTCATGCCGGCAAAGGGTTCGTCGAGCAGCAGCACCTGCGGGTTGGTGGCAAGGCCGATCGCCATGCCAAGAGCACGCAGATGGCCCTGCGGCAGGCTGCTCGCCAGTTCAGACTGCAAATGCGTAAGACCGAGCAGATCCAGGATACGGTCAGCCGATCGGCTGAAATCCTCGGTGTCGCGCTGCGCCTGCGCCGTATTGAAGAAGTAGCCCGCCAGACTCGCCTTCGAGCGCAGGTGATGCGAGACGATGATGTTTTCGCGCACCGTCATGGAGCGGAAGATGGTCGCTTCCTGAAAGGTGCGCACCACACCCCGGCGCGCCGCGATATGGGGCGCAAGGCCCGAAACGCGCTCTCCCCTGAAACGGACCTCGCCGGCGCTCGGCTTGAGAAAGGACGAGATCAGCTTGAACAGGGTGGATTTGCCCGCCCCATTCGGCCCGATCACCGAGACGATCTGATGCTGATCGACGGTGAAGGACACGTTATTGACCGCGACAAGTCCGCCGAACCGCCGCGTAATGCCCTGAACAGCCAGAAATTCAGCCATTGCTTCCTCCCTTCGCCATTTTGAACAGCCGCAGGCTGAGCAGGCCGTTTGGCAGCACCAGCATCAGAATGATCAGCGCGCTGGAGAAAATCAGAAGCTGGAACTGGCCCGTCTGGAAAAGCAGGTCCCAGCCGAAATAAAGCACCAGCGTGCCCAGCATCGGGCCGAAGACATAGCCAAGCCCGCCAAGGAAACAATTCAGCATGAAGTTGATGGAATCGGCGATGGTGAAGCTCGACGGATAGATCGACTGCGATATGGCCACGAATATCGCCCCGCCGATGCCGCCCAGAAACGACGAGATGGCGTAGGCGATGATGCGCAGATAAGCGATGTTCACGCCGATGGAGGCGGCAAGATCCTCATTCTGCTGCAGAGACACGCAAAGCGCACCCAGCCGCGAGCGGGTCAGGCGATACATTCCGGCAAAGCACACCAGCATCAGCACCACGGCAAGGTAGTAAAAGCCGAGTTTCAGATTGGCCAGCGTCGCAAAATCCGGGATGAGCGTCAGGCCAAAGATGCGCAGCGCGCCGGGCAGGGGCAGGCTGACCATGCCCTTGGCGCCATTGGTGATGGGCAGAGCCAGCGCCAGCAATTGCGCAACCTGCGTCAGCACCAGCGAGATCATGGCAAAATAGACGCCGCGCAGGCGCAGGATGGGCAGACCGATCAGGATACTGGCTATAACGCAGACCAGCCCCGCCAGCGGCAGAGTCAGCCAGAATGAAAACCCGTATTTCACCACGAGGATGGCGGACGTATAGCCGCCGAGCAGGGCATAGGCGCCCTGGCCGATATTGATGCGGCCGATGTAGAAGGTCAGCCAGACTCCGGCGCTGGCTATGCTGAGCAAGGCCACCGACGTGAGCGTATAGAAAAGATCGAACTGGCCCGAAGCCGTGATCGCGACAGGCACGACCACCATCACAACGATAATGAAAGCCAGTGTGGACAGAAGAAAGGAGCGCGTCATGGCATCAACCCCACGGTTTGCCGACAAGGCCCTGCGGCCTTATGCTCAGAAACACCATCAATGAACCGAAAATGACCAGATAAGTGATATCGCCATAGGCATGAAGCGTGGTCAGCAGCACGGCTTCCAGCATGCCAAGGATGAAGCCGCCGATAATCGCACCGGAAATCACGCCCGCGCCGCCGATCATCACCATCATGAAGGCCTTGATCGAGACCGGCCCGCCTATGCCGGAATTGACGCCGGTTATGGCCACCAGAAGCCCGCCCGCCACGCCGGCCAGCATCGCCCCCAGCGCAAAGCCGAGCATGGAATAGCGCTCGACATCGACACCCATAAGCTGTGCCGCCACGCGGTCCTGCGCCAGCGCGCGCATGGCCCGGCCCGGTTTGCTGTATTGCATGAACAGAATGAATGCGGCAATCATCGCCACCGACAGCACGCCGATCAGAATGCGGTCATAGGGCATGATGATCACGTCAAGGTCGAGCAGGCCATTGATGATCTTGGGAACGCCGCGCTGCTTTTCCCCGAACAGCAGCAGAATCACCGCATCGAGGAAAAAGGCCGTGCCCGCGGCAAGCAGCATCGTGCTTTCCTCGCGCGAACTTCGTTTGAGCACCGTTCGGAACAGGACACGCTCAAACAGCGCGCCCACCAGCGCCAAAGTCAGAGCCGAGGCCGCCAGCGCCACCCAGAAGGGCCAGTGCAGCCGCCCGTAAATCGTATAGGTGATGAATCCGCCCAGCACAAACATCTGGCCATGGGCGAAATTCAGAACGTTCATCAAAGCGAAGACGAGGGTCAAGCCCAGCGCGATCAGTGCATATTGCGCACCAAGATAAAGGCCATTGGCCAGAGCCTGTTCCATGAGAGCCCATCCGGAAAAAGGGGCCTGAAACAAAGTTCAGGCCCGGGAACAAGACAGGGGTTCAGTCAACCTCGCCGACGAACAGCGTATCGAACTTGCCGTTCTCGAACTGGGTGACCACCATCGGTATCGAAATCTGCCGCTTCTGGCCAAAGGAGGTCATGCCGACATATTTCAGCGTCTTATCGCCCTTAAGATAGGGGTTGGGCGCGGAGAAGGTGTCCATGGTCTTCTTGAATTCATCGACATTGTCTATGGCCTTCGGATTGGCCTTCATCGTGTCGAGGATATATTCGAGCGCATAGACCTTGGTGTTGGACTCGTCATTATATTCGCCGAACTTCTTGGTGTAATTGGCGATAAAGTCCTCCATCTCCTTGGAACGGATTTCCGGGGTCGAGGCGCCGCCCACCGAGATGAAGCCGTTGGCCAGTTCGCCCGCGCCTTCCTCAAGCACCTTGGCGTCCTGCGCGGTTTCGGTCGACATCAGGCCCTTGTAGCCCAGTTCGCGCGCGGCGCGGATGAGCAGCGGCGCATTGCCCGGCGACACGCCCGACAGCACGATGAGATCCGGCTTCTGCTTGACGATAGGCGCGATCACAGGGGCGAAATCGCGCGTATCGTTCTGGTAGGTGTCCTTGTCGGCCACGACATTCAGGCCAAGCGCCTTGGCCGCGGCCACGCCGCTGTCGCGCTGACTGAGCGGATCGGATTCATTGGCGGCGATAAAGGCCACCGTTTTCACGCCCATATGCTCCTTGAGATATTTATAGATCGCCGGACCCGATTGATAATTGGCGATCATGCCGAGCACGGCATTGGATGCAGGCTTGGTGTAAAGCTCCTTGGGGAAGGCATAGGGGAAATAGATGATGTTGTTTTTTTCCGCAACGGGGCGCACTGCGGCGGCGCCGTCATCGACATTCGGGCCCACGACATAGTGAACGCCTTCCTGGGCCATCTTCTCCATGCCTTCGATGGAGCGCTTGGGGTCCTTCTGGTCGTCAAAAGTCACGATATCGATCTTGTATTTGGTGCCGCCGATCTCAGCGCCGCCCTTGGCATTGATCATATCGGCGAGCGTCTGCATGGAGCGCACGTTGGATGTGCCCCAGGCCGCGGCCGGGCCGCTGGTGACGCCTACAAAACCTATTTTCAGTTCAGCGGCATAGGCCGCGCCACCGGCGACCGATCCGAAAGCCAGGGCCGAAACTCCGGCCGCCATGGCCGCCTTGAAGAGATCTCTGCGTTTCATCGTCTTCCTCCCGAAATTCTTATGCTCCAGGAAACCCGCGCCTCCTCTGGAACATCATGAGTAAAATCCTCACTTGAAAAATTGTCAACAATCTGGTTCAGAATTGTTGCATATTATTTTTAGGCATTGCGCCATTTTTGATGCACAAATTTTCCGCACGTGCTTATTATGAGAGCGAGTAAGATGAATCGGGGATCAAGCGGGTTGGAATTGCGGAGCTCTGGCGTGTTTCACGAAAGCGAATCAATCGAAATGGAATCGCCGGTGGAGGGCGAGGACGCCCGGGCAGCCGAAGCACGTATCATCGAAAGCATCCATTCTGCCATTCTGGAACAGCGCCTTCCGCCCGGCACCAAGCTTTCCGAGGCCGCCCTGTGCGATATATTTCAGGTCAGCCGGACGCGTATCCGGCGCGTGCTGCTCGTATTGGCGGGGCGGGAAATCATCCAGCTTCATTCCAACCGCGGCGCCTTTGTCGCCGAGCCCACCGCCGGGGATGCGCGCGATATTTTCGAGGCCCGCTGCATCATCGAGCCGACAATCGTGCGCAACGTGGTGCGCCACGCCACCGATGAGGACATCCGCCTGCTCGAATCGAAGGTGAGCATCGAGATGGAAGCCAAGGCGCGCAAGAACCGGCGCAGCGCCATCCGCCATTCCGGCGATTTTCATGTCTCGCTCGCGCAGATGGGGCGCAATCAGGTGCTGGAGGATATCGTCAAGCAGCTGGTGGCCCGCACCTCGCTGATCATTGGCCTGTTTGGCACGCCGGGCGGCATAAATTGTTCAAATGACGAACACAGCCGCCTCGTCGACATGATCCGCCGGCGCGACGCGGACGGAGCAGCGTCACTGATGCTGCATCACCTGCATCACATCAATGACGAACTGAATCTCGACCGGCCCGCGCTCAAGAAAACCAACCTCAGGGAAATTTTCTCCGATCTCGACTGACCGGCCTCAGCTATCGATCAGTATCGCCCTGAAATCATTGACATTGGTGAGCGTCGGCCCGGTCATCACCAGATCGCCCAGCGCCGCAAACAGAGAATAGGCATCGTTCCGGGCGAGATAATCCGCAGCTTTCAGGCCCATGGCGCCAGCGCGCGCCAGACTGTCGGGAACAAAGACCGCTCCGGCATTGTCCTCGCTGCCGTCTATGCCGTCCGTATCCGCCGCCAGCGCCGATATGCCCGCATGGCCGTCAAGCGCGATCATCAGGCTGAGCAGGAATTCGGCATTTCGACCGCCGCGCCCCTTGCCCCGCACCGTAACCGTGGTCTCGCCGCCCGAAATCAGACAGCAGGGTGTGCGGACAGGCTGGCCATGCGCGGCGCATTGTCTGGCTATGCCCGCCATGACGATACCGACTTCGCGCGCCTCGCCTTCAATGGCATTGCCAAGGATAAGCGGCGTATAGCCCGCCCGGACGGCGATTTCCGCCGCAGCTTCCAGCGACATCTGTGGACTGGCGATCAGCCGGTTGCTGACCCGGGCAAAAGCCGCCGTTCCGGGCTTGGGCGTCTCCGAGCCGGAACTTTGCAGATGAGCCCGCACATGGGCAGGAATTTCGATGGCATATTTATCCAGAATGGCCAGCGCCTGCGCCGAAGTGGTGACATCGGGCACGGTCGGGCCGGAGGCGATGACGGAAAGATCGTCGCCCGGAACATCTGAGATAATGAGGCTCACCAACTCGGCGGGCGCGGCGGCCAGCGCGAGGCGTCCGCCCTTGATGGCGGAAAGATGTTTGCGCACCGCGTTCATCTCGCCGATATGCGCGCCGCTTTTAAGCAAGGCGCGGTTAATCGCCTGCTTGTCCTCAAGGGTGAGGCCATCGGCGGGAAGGGTCAGCAGCGACGAGCCACCACCGGAAATGAGGCAAATGACGAGATCATCCGAGCTCAGCCCGCTGACCAGCCGCAAAATCTCGCGCGCTGCCGCCGGGCCTGCGGCATCCGGCACCGGATGGCTGGCCTCGACCACCTTGATGCGGCTGCTTGGCGCGCCATGGCCGTAGCGTGTCACCACCAGCCCTTCCAGCGGCCCATCCCAGAGGTTTTCCAGCGCCGCGGCCATGCTGGCGGCCGCCTTGCCCGCGCCCACCACGACAGTGCGCCCGGCCGGCCGGGCGGGAAGATGCGCCGCAATGGAGCGGGCGGGCTGGGCGGCAGCCACTGCGGCCGCGAACATGTCTGAAAGCACCTGCCTGTGCCGCTCGCCCATTTTATAGTCCTTCCCTGCCGCGCCTAAGTGTCGGGCGCGATTTTATGATTGGCCATAAGCTCCAGCGCCCGGGCCATGGCCGAATGATCCCAAGCCTTGCCGCCATGTGCGGCGCAGGCATTGAACAATTCCTGCGCCATCGCCGTATTGGGCAGCGAGAGCCCCAGAGTTTTGGCGCTCTGCAGCGCAAGATTCAAGTCCTTCTGATGCAATTCAATGCGGAAACCGGGATTGAACGTGCGCCTGACCATGCGCTCGCCATGGATCTCAAGAATTTTCGACGAGGCAAATCCGCCCATCAGCGCCTGGCGCACCTTGGCCGGATCAGCGCCCATCTTCGAGGCAAAAAGCAGCCCTTCGGCCACCGCCTCGATGTTGAGAGCGACAATGATCTGATTGGCGACCTTGGTGGTCTGGCCGTCGCCGTTGCCGCCGACCAGCGTGATATTCTTGCCCAGTTTCTCAAAAACCGGCTTGATCCGCTCGAAGACCGTCTCTTCGCCGCCCACCATGATGGTCAGCGTGGCCGCTTTGGCGCCCACTTCACCGCCGGAGACCGGCGCATCGAGATAATCCGCGCCGCAGGCGTTGATTCTGGCGGCGAATTGCTTGGTGGCGATCGGCGAGATTGAGCTCATGTCGACAATCGTCTTGCGCGGTCCTGCGCCCGGCAGCGCTTCGGCTATGCCAGACGGGCCGAACAGCACGTCCTCCACCTGTGGCGTGTCCGGCACCATAATGATGACGATCTCCGCCTTTTCCGCGGCTTCGCGGCACGACGCGCAGACCCGCCCGCCCGCGGCGACAAGCTCTTCCGGCACCGTTCTGGGCGCATAGAGATAAAGCTCATGGCCCGCAGCTATCAGATTGGCGGCCATGGGGCGGCCCATAATGCCAAGGCCGATGAAACCGATCTTCGTCATGTGCTGATCCTCTTTCTCAATGTTCAGGCAACGCCCATGGCCGTGCGCCAGCCCAGCCCCGCCAGCGTGGATTGCGCCGGCTTGTACTCACAGCCGATCCAGCCAGAATAGCCAATTTTATCAATATGTTGAAATAAGAACGGATAATTGATCTCGCCGGTTCCGGGCTCATGCCGGCCCGGATTATCCGCAAGCTGGATATGGCCGATGCGCGCCAGATTGGCTTCCATCGTACGGGCAAGGTCACCTTCCATCACCTGCATGTGATAGATGTCATATTGCAGAAAGAGGTTGTCGGAGCGCACGGCATCCAGCACAGAGAGCGCCTGTGCCGTGCGGTTGAGATAGAAGCCCGGAATATCTCGCGTGTTGATCGCCTCGATCAGCAGCCTGATCTTGGCGCGGGCCAGCGCCTCGCTGGCATATTGCAGGTTTTCGATGAATGTGCCGCGCAACAGGCTCGCGCTGGCTTCGGCGGGCACGATTCCGGCAAGGCAATTGACCTGATCGCAGCCCAGAGCCGCCGCATATTCGATGGCTCTGGCCACGCCATCGCGAAATTCGGTCTTGCGCTCGGGCAGGATGGCGATACCGCGCTCGCCGCCCGCCCAGTTTCCGGCGGGAAGATTATGCAGCACCAGCTTGAGATCGTTATCGGCAAGACGTCTGGCGATCTCCCGCCGGTCGAATTCATAGGGAAAGAGAAACTCCACGCCCTTGAAGCCCGCCTCGGCCGCCAGTTGAAAGCGGTCGAGAAACGGAACCTCGTTGAACAGCATGGTCAGGTTGGCGGCAAATTTTGGCATGATTCACCTCGCTTCGATCAGGCGCGGGCCGCAGGGGGCTGGTTCAGATCCGCCCGCTTGCGCAAGGAGAGCGACGGATCAAGGCAGAGAATATCCTCGAATTCGTTGACGCCGTCGATTTCTGTACCCATCGATATGTTGGTGACCCGCTCGAGGATGAATTCCAGCACGACGGGCACCTGATATTGCTCCATCAGGGCCTTGGCACGCGCAAAGGCGCTTTTGAACTCATTCGGACTTTTCACCCGGATGGCCTTGCAGCCCAGCCCTTCCGCCACCGCGACATGATCAACGCCATAGCCGGGCACCGCATCGCCCTCGGGCGCGACATTGATGTTCTCGAAGGCCAGCGAAACCTCGAAATCCATCTCGAAATTACGCTGCGCCTGCCGGATGAGGCCAAGATAGGAATTGTTCACGACAATATGCAGATAGGGCAGCTTGTGCTGCGCGCCGACGGCCAGTTCCTCGATCATGAACTGGAAGTCGTAGTCGCCGGAGAGGGCGACAATCTTGCGTTTGGGATCAGCGGCGCGCACGCCGAGCGCGGCGGGCAGCGTCCAGCCCAGCGGGCCGGCCTGACCGCAATTGATCCAGTTACGCGGATTATAGACGTGCAGGAACTGCGCCCCTGCAATCTGCGACAGGCCGATCGTCGTGACATAGCAGGTATCCCGGTCAAGGCTTTCGTTCATTTCCTGATAGACGCGCTGCGGCTTCAGCGGCACGGCGTCATAATGGCTGCGGCGCAGCATGTTCTGCTTGCGATGCGCGCAGGCTTTTGCCCATTCGCTGCGATCGGGGAGCGTACCGGCCGCTTTCATCGCCTTTGCGACATCGATGAACTGGGACAGCGCGGCGCGCGCATCCGAGACGATGCCCAGATCCGGGCCGAAGATGCGTCCGATCTGCGTCGGTTCGATATCGACGTGGATGAACTTGCGGCCCTTGGTGTACACGTCGATGGAGCCGGTATGACGGTTGGCCCAGCGGTTGCCGATGCCAAAGACGAAATCCGACTCAAGATAGGTGGCATTGCCGTAACGGTGGCTGGTCTGCAGGCCGACCATGCCCGCCATCAGCGGATGATCATCGGGGATGGAGCCCCAGCCCATCAGCGTGGGAATGACCGGAACGCCGGTCAGTTCGGCAAATTCGACCAGCAGGTCGCAGGCATCAGCATTGATAATGCCGCCGCCGGCAATAATCAGCGGCCGCTCCGAGGCGCAGAGCATGGCCAATGCCTTTTCGGCCTGCCGGCGCGAGGCGGCGGGACGATAGACGGGCAGCGGCTCGTAGGTCTCTTCGTCGAACTCGATCTCGGCCATCTGAACGTCGATGGGCAGATCAATCAGCACCGGACCGGGGCGGCCCGAGCGCATGACATGGAATGCCTGCTGGAAGACATAGGGCACTAGGGTCGGCTCGCGGACTGTAACCGCCCATTTGGTAACGGGCTTGGCGATGGTCTCGATATCGACGGCCTGAAAATCCTCCTTGTGGAGTTTTGCGCGAGGCGCCTGGCCTGTGATGCACAGGATGGGAATGGAATCGGCGCTGGCAGCATAGAGGCCGGTGATCATATCGGTGCCGGCAGGGCCGGACGTGCCGATGCAAACGCCGATATTGCCGGCTTTGGCGCGCGAGAAACCGTCCGCCATATGTGAGGCCCCCTCGACATGGCGCGCCAGAATATGGCGGATGGCGCCATGTTTCTTCAGTGCCGCGTAAAGGGGATTGATGGCGGCGCCGGGAACGCCGAAGGCCGTCCTGACACCCTCCCGCTCCAGAACCCGCGCCGCAGCTTCGACAGCTCTCATCTTGGCCATTATCCGCTCCCATATGTTTTATGGGTCGATTACAGCCGAAGAAAACGCCTTTGTCGATACGATTTGAAATCTTTACCGCATTATGAAATATAATAAGTTATTATATTTAAAATCAATAATTTATATAATTTTCAAATCGAAAAAATATCTGTCTTTTTTAGCGATTTTTGCTGAAATGCTAGCTCAGTTACGAACCCGGCGCGCGCCAGCCAAAATTCATCGCCTCATTCCCGGCATCAAATGATAAAAACGCCGGATAATTGGCATATTTATAACAAAATCTGCATTCCGGCTGCAAAAATCCTGTAATTCTTGGCATTTTTCCGTATTTGCGCCGACTTCAACACTACATGAAATTGTCCCTTGAAATTTTGCAATATGGAATTAATTTCACTATATGCAAAACGGAGCCGGTCATGCGCATAGCACGGAAAACAGCCCATAAGGTCAAGACCAAGGATTTACCCCGCGAAAAACCGCTCGCTGCAGCCGCGCCGCGTTCCGATCAGGTGCAGTCGCTGGTGCGGGCGCTGAGCCTGATCAACCGCCTTGCGCTCGCCGAGGGCGGCGTATCGCTGACCGAGCTTGCCCAGCAGGTCGGGCTTTCGCCCTCCACCGCACATCGCCTGCTGACCACGCTGGAACAGGAGCGCTATGTGCATTTCGATCAGGAGCGGCGGCTGTGGTCGGTGGGGATGCAGGCCTTCATGACCGGCAGCGCCTTTCTGAAAACACGTAATCTTGTCAACATCGCCCGTCCGCACATGCGCGCGCTGATGGAGGAAAGCGACGAAACCGTCAATCTCGCGGTGCAGGATCAATTTGCCGCCGTCTATCTGGCGCAGATCGAATGTTCGCAGATGATGCGCGCCTTCGCCCGGCCCGGCGGGCGTGTGCCGCTGCATTGCTCCAGCGTCGGCAAGGCGCTCATGGCGGCCATGAATGAAGGGGAGATCGCCAAGATACTGCACAGTCAGGGCATGCCGCAGATCACCGTCAAGACGCTCACCACCACGCATGGCCTGCGCGACGACCTGCGGCGCACGCGCGAGCGCGGCTATGCCGTTGATGATGAGGAACATGCCATCGGCCTGCGCTGCATCGCCTCGGCCATCTATAATGAAAATGCCGAACCTGTCGCAGCCATTTCGATTTCCGGCCCAATGGTGCGCATTCTCGATGACCGCATCCCCGTGCTGGGCGACCGTGTGCGCCGCAAGGCCGAGTCCATCACTGCGCAATATGGCGGTGTCATGCCCAAATGGAAATGACGGCGGCAAACCTGACGCCAAAGGCAGGACATTTGCCTTGAATCAATGAAACCGGCCGGCGTTTTTGGCAGGCTTGGACAAGTTTCCGCCCTCGTCCCGGATCAGTTCATGCGCCGCTCTTTTGACAAATGCCCCCGTCTCGCCAACCATGTCCGCGTCGGGGCCGGAGCGGAAGGGCGGATGGCATGACAGCCGGGACACAGGATAATTTCATCGAGAACCGCCTGTTCGAGGAACTCAAGGTTGGCGACAGCGCCAGCCTGACGCGCATCATCCGGCATGACGACATGGAACTGTTCAGCGTGTTGTCGGGCGAGATGAACCCCGAGCAGCTGAACCCCTCAGCCGCCAACTGGCTGGCCGCGAGCCTGATATCAACCCTGCTCGACACGGTTTTGCCGGGACCGGGAACAATTCACCGCGGCCAGAGCCTGCGATTTCCGCTCACTCTGCGCATCGGCGACCAGTTGCGGGCCAAGGTCACCGTCGCCAGCAAGAATGCAGCCGACCAATCCCTGCTTCTCGATTGCCATTGCATCAATCAGGCTGGCGATACGGTGATAACGGGGACCGCCGACGTCGTTGCGCCGGCACGCAAGATAAGGCGGGCACGTTCCGCCGCAGTCGACATTCAGGTACACCGCCACATGCGGCTCGAAGCGCTGCGCCTGAAAGTGGCGCGGATCAAACCCATGCCCACCGCGATCGCCCATCCCTGCGACGCGGCCGCGATCGAGGCGGCGGCGGATGCGGCGCAGGCCGGCATGATCGAGCCCATTTTCGTCGGCCCGCCCGCGAAGATACGCCGGGCCGCGGCAGAAGCGGGCATAGACATCGCCCGTTTCCGTCTTGTCGAGGCGCCGCACAGCGAAGCCGCCGCGAAGGCCGCCGTTGCGCTTGTCCGGCAGGGAGAGGCTGCCTTGCTGATGAAGGGCTCGCTTCATACCGATGAACTGCTGCATGCCGTCCTCGACCCCGAAAGGGGCCTGCGCACCGGCCGGCGGCTCAGCCATGTCTATCTGATGGATGTGCCAACCTATCCGCGCCTCCTGCTCGTGACCGACGCCGCCGTCAATATCGCGCCGGACCTGATGGAAAAGCGCGATATCGTGCAAAACGCCATTGATCTGGCGCATATCATCGGCATCGCGCAGCCAAAGGTCGCCATTCTCGCCGCCGTGGAAACCGTCAACCCGCAGATGCAATCGACGCTCGATGCCGCCGCTCTGTGCAAAATGGCGGAACGCGGCCAGATCTGCGGCGCGATTCTCGACGGGCCGCTGGCCTTCGACAATGCGATCAGCCCTGCGGCGGCGCATGAAAAGAATATTGCCTCGCCCGTGGCGGGACAAGCCGACATCCTGCTCGTGCCGGACGTCGAGGCGGGCAACATGCTGGCAAAGCAACTCACCTTTCTTGCCGATAGCGATGCCGCCGGTATCATACTTGGCGCAAAAGTGCCCATTATCCTGACCAGCCGGGCCGATTCCGCCCGCACACGCATCTCTTCCTGTGCCGTTGCGCTGCTGATGGTGATGCATGCGAATGCTGCGGCATCGGGAGAGCAAGGCCGTGGCTGACGCCATTCTGACGCTCAACTCCGGCTCTTCGAGCATCAAATTCGCACTTTTCGAGATTGAAAACGGCTATGATCTCAGGCCCGTCTGCCGGGGACAGGTTGAAGGCATGCGCACTGCGCCGCATTTTATCGTGCATTCAGCAGCCGGCGTTTGTCTGGCAGAGCAAAACTGGCCTGAACCGCCGGAATTCGGCCAGCTGCTGGAGACCGTCATCGGCTGGGCGGAAAGCCACCTCAACGGCGACCGGCTCGTCGCCATCGGACATCGCATCGTTCATGGCGGGCCGGATTTCGCCGCGCCGGTGATTGCCGATGCGGAGATTGTCCGGGTGCTGGAAACATTTACGCCGCTCGCGCCGCTGCATCAGCCGCATAATCTGGCGCCATTGCGGCCGATTGCCGTTCTGCGCCCGCATCTGCCGCAGATTTTGTGCTTCGATACGGCTTTCCACCATACCATGCCGCGGCTGGCGCAGCTGTTCGCCCTGCCCCGCGCCTATGAGGCGGCAGGCATCCGCCGCTATGGCTTTCACGGCCTGTCCTACGATTACATCAGCCGGCAACTGCCCCGCCTCGCGCCGGGCCTCGCCAACGGGCGCGTGATCGTTGCCCATCTCGGCAATGGCGCCAGCCTTTGCGCGATGCGCTCTGGCCGGAGCATCGATACGACCATGGGCTTCTCGACGCTGGACGGGCTGATGATGGGCACGCGCTGCGGCGCGCTCGACCCGGGCGTGATCCTGTATCTGCAAGCGCAGCGCGGCATGACGCACGAGGCGGTGCACCGGCTGCTTTACGACGAATCCGGCCTTCTGGGCGTCTCGGGCGGTCTGTCCAGCGACATGCGGCGCCTGCTCGCCAGCGACGCTCCGCAGGCCAGAGACGCCGTCGAACTTTTCGTGTATCGCATCGCACGGGAGATCGGCGCGCTGACAAGCTCGCTCGGCGGGCTGGACGGACTGGTCTTTACGGCAGGCATCGGCGAAAACGCCTCCCCGGTGCGCGCGATGGTCTGCGCCCGACTCGGCTGGCTTGCGCTGAAGCTCGACGAGGCCGCCAATGCGGCGCATGCGCCGCGCATCGATGCCGCCGGCAGCGCCGTCGCGGTTCATATCATACCCACCAATGAGGAATGGATGATCGCCCGGCACGCGCTCGACCTGCTCGCGGCATCGGGCTGAACCCAATTCTTGATATAGCGCAATGCAAGAACATCCGCCCGGGGACAGGCTGGCAGCCGAAGGAGCTTGGACCGCATGGCCGATGTCATTACCGTGCCAATTTCAGCCAGAAGAAGTCTGCCTCTGCGAATCTGGGACCATCGCTGGTTCATATTGAGCGTGATTGCGGTCCTGGGCTTCGGCGGCTGGCAGGGCTTGCGCATATTCATCGGGCCGACAGTGGTCGTGGACCGCGTGGCGCGCGGCAATCTCGTTCAGACGCTGGTGGCGAGCGGCAATGTGGAGACGCCCTACCGCGTCGAAATCGGCAGCCAAATCACCGGAACCGTAGAGGACGTACTGGTTGAGCAGGGACAAAGTGTAAAAAAGGGGCAGGCGCTCATCGCGCTCGATTCGCGCGAGCTGAAAGCCGCCCTGGTTCAGGCACAGGCCAGCGTGGCGCAGGCGCAGGCCCGGCTTCAGCAGCTTGCCGAACTCACCCTGCCCGCAGCGCAGGAAAGCCTCAAGCAGGCCAGCGCCAACCTTCTGAACGTGCAGGATATCTACAACCGCACTGCAGCTTTGTTCAAAACCGGCAATACGACGCAGGCCCTCATGCTTGAGGCCCAGAAAAACCTCGATGTTGCGCGCACCCAGAAGCAGACCGCCGAATTGCAGGTGCGCTCCGTCTCGCCCGGCGGCAGCGACGCTCTCCTTGCCCAGACCCAGTATGAAGAGGCGCGCGCCAATCTCGATCTGGCGCAATCGCGGCTGGATTACGCCCTCATCCGCGCCCCGCGCGACGGCGTTCTCATCAGCCGCAATGTCGAGCGCGGCGCCGTCGTCCAGCCGGGCAAGGCGCTGCTGGTGCTGGCGCCCAGCGGGGAGATTCAGCTTGATCTGCAGATTGACGAGCGCAATCTCGGCCTGATCGCCCTTGGCCAGAGCGCAGTCGTTTCGGCCGACGCCTATCCCGACAGACACTTCAACGCACTGGTGAGCTATATAAACCCCGGCGTCGATATTTCCCGCGCCTCTGTCGACGTGAAGCTTTCGGTGCAGAATCCGCCCGATTATCTGCGGCAGGACATGACTGTTTCCGTGGATATTTCGGTGGCGCACAAGGACGACACGCTGATCGTGCCGGCCAGCGTCATGCATGATGCGCTCTCGGTCAGGCCCTGGGTGCTGATGGTGCGCGACGGACGCGCGCGCCAGAACTATGTGACGCTGGGCATTCACGGCAACAGCCATTATGAAATTCTTGACGGGCTGAAGGAGGGCGATCTTGTCATCCCCGCCGCTTCGGGCGTGGTCAACGGCCAGCGGATAAGGCCGCTGCCGCGATGAACCGCTGGCTGCCCTTCGAATGGATTGTCGGCGTGCGCTTTTTACGCGACGGGCGGATGCAGACCGCCTTCATCATCACCGGCATATCCATCGGCGTCGCAGTGATTGTGTTCATGTCGGCGATGCTGGCCGGGCTGGAGGCCAATTTCATCAGGCGCGTGCTGACCTCGCAGCCGCAGATCCAGCTCATCCCGCTGGATGAAGTGGCGCGGCCCCTGCGCTCGGGTGCCGGAACCTTCGAGGATGCGACGATCCAGCGCCGCTCGCAGCGCATTCTCTCCATCGACCAATGGCAGACCATCCGCGACCGGATGCTGGCTATGCCGGAGATCACGGCGGTCTCGCCGGTCATTTCTGGCTCGGCACTGGCCATCCGCGGGGCGGCGAGCCGCTCCGTGACCTTGTCCGGCATCGAACAGACCAGTTATTTCAAGATCGTGCCGCTGCCCGACTATATCGTGAAAGGGCAGGCCAATCTCACCAGTCAGGATGTGGTGGTCGGCGTCGATCTGGCCAGCGATCTGGGCGCGACGCTCGGCGACAAGCTCAACATCAGCTCTGCGACGGGCAGCAGCGTGGTTCTGACCATCGTCGGCCTGGCGGATTTCGGCAACAAAGGCGTTAATCAGCGCAATGTCTATGTGACGCTGCGCACCGCGCAATCGCTGCTCAACATGATCGGCAGCGTCACGGCGATTTATCTGACCGTGCAGAATATCTACGACGCCGAGAAACTTGCGCAGGTCATTCAGGCTTCCAATCGCATCGAGGCGGATAGCTGGATCAAGACCAACAGCCAGTTTTTCACGGCCGTGCAGGCGCAGGAAAACACAAATCTGCTGATACGCATATTTGTCGGGCTTTCGGTGGCTTTCGGCATTGCCGCGGTGCTGATCGTGTCGGTCATCCAGCGCTCGAGCGATATCGGTATCCTGCGGGCGATGGGCACCACGCGCGGCCAGATTTTGCGCATCTTTCTGTTGCAGGGCGGCCTGCTCGGGTTCATCGGCTCGGGCATCGGCTCGATGCTCGGCGCGGGCGCGCTCATATATTGGCATTCGGTGGCGCGGCAGGCCGACGGCAGCGAGATGTTTCCGCTGCTGCTGGAAAAGCAGCTTTTTATCACCACCGCCATAATCGCGACCATTACGGGGCTGATGGCGGCGATCGCGCCCGCATGGCGCGCGGCCCAGCTCGATCCGGTGGAGGCAATCCGTGGCTGAAGAGGTGCTGCGCCTTGAAAAGATCCGGAAAGTATACAATCCCGGCCTGCCCTCGGAAACCGAAGTGCTGCATGGCATTGATCTGTCCATCGCAAGCGGCGAATTTCTTGCTCTTATCGGCCCGTCGGGCTCAGGCAAGAGCACGCTGCTCAATATCATGGGTCTCCTCGACCGGCCGACAAGCGGGCGCATATTCATCAAGGGCAGGGACACGCATGACCTTTCCGAGGCGGAGATCACCCATCTGCGCGGCCATTCCATCGGTTTCGTATTCCAGTATCACCATCTTATTTCCGCTTTCACCGCCGCCGAAAACGTGATGATGCCGCTGCTGGCGGACCGGGGCTTCCCCGATGATGGCATGGGCGTGCGGGTGGCGGCGCTCCTGCATCAGGTTGGCCTTGATCACGTTGCCGGCAACAAGGCCACCAATATGTCCGGCGGACAGCAGCAGCGTGTCGCCATAGCCCGCGCGCTGGCGATGAACCCCGACCTCGTGCTCGCCGATGAGCCGACAGGCAATCTCGACACAAAATCCGCCGACAGCGTCTTCAGCCTCATGCGGGACATCAATGCGCGCGAAGGCACCACCTTCCTCATGGTGACGCACAATATGGCGCTGGCGCGCCGCTGCGACCGGATCATCGAGGTCGTGGACGGGCAGATTCATCAGAGCTGAGCTTAGACTTCGGCCCTCCCGTCGCTGCACAGATACGGCTCAAGCGGCGGCCATGTCACGCAATACGGCGGGAATCTGCTCGGGCAGATCCTCGGCGATGAGGCCGGGGCCAAATTTTGCACCTGCTGCGCCATGAATCCAGACAGCAGCGGCAGCGGCGTCAAATGCGGCCATGCCCTGCGCCATAAGTCCGAGGATGAGACCGGCCAGCACGTCGCCAGAACCGGCCGTGGCCAGACAGGGCGGTGCATTGGCATTGATCAGCGCACGGCCATCGGGCGCGGCGATGATTGTATCGGCGCCCTTGAGCACGATGATCGCGCCGCTCTGCCGGGCCGCGGCACGGGCGCGCGATAGTCTGTCGCCTTCATGACGGAAAATACGGGCAAATTCTCCCTCATGCGGCGTGAGGACGCATTGCTCGTGCAGCGCCGCGAACAGCGCCTGCGGCTCATCCTGAAACACGGTGAGCGCGTCGGCGTCGAGCACGGCGGGTTTACGATGGCCGAGCATCGAGAGAACCTTTGCCCGCGTCCCGGCGGAAAGGCCTGCACCGGGGCCGATGAGAAAGGCGGAAAACCGGCGGTCTTCGAGCAGAGCATCAAAATCTCCGGCCCGATTCAGCGGCCGCACCATGATGCACGCCAGCGAAGCCGCATAGATGGAAAATGCCTCCTGCGCCACGGCAATGCTGACCAGCCCCGCGCCGATACGCGCCGCCGCACGCGCCGCCATGCGGGCCGCGCCGGTCATTGGATAGCCGCCGGCAATCAGGGCATGGCCACGGTCATATTTATGGCCGGACGGGTCAAGCTGCGGCAGCTTTGCGCGCCACAGCACCGGCGCATTCCCGGCGCAAAGCGGAGCAATTTCATCCAGAACCGTGTCGCTGATGCCAATGTCGGTCACAACCACCCGCCCGCAAAGTTCGCGCCCCGGCAGCAGGAGATGACCCGGCTTCCTGCGAAAGAAGGTCACAGTCATGGTGGCGCGCACAGCGCCGAGCGCGGCGCCGGTGTCGCCCATGACACCGCTTGGCACGTCAACCGCGACCACAGGCAGGCCGCGCTTCGCTGCGCCGGCCAGAACAGCCGTAATTTCGGACGGCAAAGGGCGGTCAAGTCCGGCGCCGAACAGCGCATCCACCACAAGGCCCGCGCCTTCAAGCGCGGACGCTGTAACCGGCACGGTCGCCTCGCCCCACAATGCCGCATGTTCGGCGGTTTCGCCCGTCAGGCGGGCGAGGTCCGCCATGGCCGCGACCTTGACGGGCCAGCCCGCCTCGCGCAGGCGCGCGGCGATGACATAACCGTCGCCGCCGTTCTTGCCCGGCCCGCACAGCACCACGACCGGACGTCTGGCCCAATGCCGGAGAATTTCATCGGCGACGCTCCGGCCCGCCCGCGCCATCAGGTCAAAGGCGCTGATGCCGGCCCGTATCGTCAGACTATCGGCCTTTGCCATTTCGGCGACGCTGAGCAGCACAGTGCATTCAGACATTATTTATTCTCCCAGCATGAGCCGCAGCAGAACCGGCACCAAGAAGGCCGTGATAACCGCATTGAGCGCCATGGCAATGCCGGAAAACACACCAGCGAGCGAACTGACATGAAAGGCCCGCGCCGTGCCGATGCCGTGCGACGCGAGGCCAACGGCAAATCCACGCGCCGCGTAATCCTTGATGCGGAAGGCATTGAACAGCGGCGTCACCATCATTGCGCCAATGACGCCGGTGGTCAGCACCAGCGCCGCCGTCAGGGAGGGAATGCCGCCCATGTCCTGCGAAATAGCCATGGCGACAGCAGCCGTCACGGATTTTGGCGCGATCGAGACCAGAACGGGCCGCGGCACACCCATCATGGCGGCAACGCCGACCGCCGAAACGATGGCGACGGCGGAACCGGCCAGCAGCGCCGCCAGCATGGGCAGCAGGTTACGCCGCACGAGCGCCAGATTACGGTAAAACGGCACGGCCAGCGCGACAGTGGCCGGCCCGAGCAGAAAATGGACGAACTGGGCGCCATTGAAATACGTCTGATAATCCGTATGCGTGACCTCAAGCAGAGCCGCGATCAGCGCAATCGCCAGCAAAACAGGATTGACGAGCGGGTGCCGCCGCGCCTTGTAGGCGCAAAAATCCGCGACAAGCCAGGCCGCAAGCGTCACGGTGAGCCAGAATAGCGGCGTGGTGGCAAGATAGACCCAGAGTCGGAACGGATTCATGGTCCTTCTTCCTCATGCCCGGCACCCGTCCATCGCTTGACAAGCACAAAGCTGAACACAGTCACGAGCAAGGTCAGGAATGTCGAAACGAGCAGGCTCAGGGCAAGGGCAAAGCCATGCGCGCCGACAAGCCCGGCATATTGCACGACACCAACACCCGCAGGCACGAAAAATAGCGCCAGATTGCCCAGCAAGCCGTCGCTGACCCGCCCAAGGCCGCTGTCTGTCAGGACTGCTTCATCAAATGGGCGAAGCCGGTTCCAGACGATCATGCCGAGCACCAGAAAGGTCAGTCCGAGCACCGGCCCCGGTATGGGCAGGGCCATTGTTCTTGAACCAATTTCGCCAGCCAACTGGCAGATGAGAAGCAGCGCGAAACCACGAACCATGTCGATCAACACCGTTTACATGCCAGGGCCGGCGGCAGTACGCCAGATCATCCGCATGTTGCCATGAAAGCTGCGAAACGCAATCGAACTCCGGCGCGGCTCCTGCGCCAAGCTCCGCCCATTTTGCCCGAAAACAGGCCGGACCGGCGCCTCGGTAACTTACCCAACGCATAGAGACTAAGCTCAAACTTATCGTCATATCATAATATTTTATGGCATTTACTATAGTATAAAAAAGTAAACTGACGAATTTGTTGCGTTTTATCAAAAATGATTTAATTTAAACTTTGACTTAATTACGGCAATTTTAATTCAAAGAAAATCCGATGAACAATGCAATCATACCTACAGATATAGAATCCGGGGATGATCAAAGGCCCAGCATTCCGCTCAATCAAAATGAGACAGAAATGCTTTATTACGCCAATGAACCGTATATCGTCGACCTTGTCCGCTATGCACTTGTCTTAAAGCCAAAATTGCGTCGCCATATGATACGGATGATGCACGATATCATTATGATGAAAGATGGACATTGAGGCTTAGGGCCGGAAGACCACCAGAACAGCAGCCTTCCGTTGTGAATTTACTTTGATTGCTCAATGAATGGCGCAGGCCTTCTGCCTGCATTCTGCCGCTCCAGCATCCAGCCGGGATATTCCGGCGGCAGCGCACTCACTTCGTCGAGACGGCGCATATCTTCCGCATCGAGCTGCACATTCACGGCCGCCAGATTTTGCTCGAGCTGCTCCATGCGCTTGGCGCCGATGATGACGCTGGTGACGAAAGGTTTGGCAAGAATCCAGGCAAGCGCCACAGTGGCCACGCTTGCGGCATGCTTTGCCGCCACCTCGCGCAGCACCTCGACACAGGCCCAGGCGCGATCCTTGTTCACAGGCGGAAAATCAAAGCTGTCGCGACGGCCCTTGTCATTTTGCGTGGAACCCGGGCCATATTTGCCCGACAACAACCCGCCCGCCAAAGGCGACCAGACCATGAGACCCAGTTGTTCATCCTGTATCAGGGGCATAAGTTCGCGTTCAAGATCGCGCCCCGCGATGGAGTAATAAGCCTGAATGGTTTCAAACCGGGCATAGCCGCGCAGTTCCGAACGTCCCAGCGCTTTAGCTATGCGCCATGCCTGCCAGTTCGAAACACCGGCGTAGCGCACCATGCCGGAGGAAACCAGATCATCCAGTGCGCGCAGGGTTTCATCGATCGGCGTGACGCTGTCGGTAGCGTGAATCTGATAGAGGTCGATATGATCCATCTGCAGCCGATCGAGGCTCGCCTTGACCTGATCCATGATATGGCCGCGCGAGGCGCCGCGCTCGTTCGGCCTTGTTCCCATCGGACTGGCCGCCTTGGTGGCGACAATCACATCCTGACGACGCGCCCCGACATTGCGCAGCGCCTGCCCGAGCAGCCGCTCGGAATCGCCAAACGAATAGACATTCGCCGTATCGATGAAATTTACCCCGGCAGCCAGCGATCGCGCAACGATGCGATCAGCGGCATCCTGATCGACATCGGCGATCATGCCCCAGTTTCCCGCGCCGCCGGCCTCGCCGAAAGTCATGGTGCCCAGACATAATTCGGAAACGAAAATGCCCGTCCGGCCCAATTGGTTATAACGCATGTGTAAACTCCCATCCGATACGTGAATTCGTGCCTTGCATCAAAGAATGCGCGACTCAGGCAACGATTATAGGACGATCATTTTGCCGAAGGGTGACAAAATTCAGGCGGCGGCGCCTGAATCCGCAGGCTCCGCCCGTCCGGGGAATTCGTCCGAGGGAGAGCCGATTTGCCCTGAACCATCTGGACAGCCCGCTCTCTCCGGCTGCGGCCTGAACTCTTGCCGTAAATCACTGTCCAAACGGGCGGCAAATTGTTAGAATTCGCCTTTGATCCACGAAGGAGGCGGGCCATGGCGCAAAACCTTCTGTTACCCGACGCTTCCGGCGCAATGCAGCCGTATCAGATGAGCGGAAGAAGTCTCGGCACCATCGCGATGAAGCCGTTTCGCAGCCGCATCTGCTATGCGGCAGCCCATGTGGTCGCCGATCCGCACCGCGTCGACCTGACGGGCCAGCCGCTGCCCGACTGGGAAATGACCATGCGCATAAGGCACCGTCTCTGGGGGCTTGGATTCAAGGTGGCGGAAGCCATGGATACGTCTCAGCGCGGCATGGGCCTTTCCTGGGAGAACGCGCAGGAACTGATCCGATATTCGATAAACGAGGCGGCGAAAACGCCCGGCGCCGATCTGGCCTGCGGCGCCGGAACCGACCAGCTCGACGCCGATACGGTCGAATCGATCGACGAGGTCGTTGCCGCCTACGAAGAACAGATGGATTTCATCGAGGGTCTCGGCGGACGCATCATCCTCATGGCTTCGCGCGCGCTTGCCAGAACTGCAGCGTCCGCCCACGATTATGTCCGTGTTTACGGCCACTTGCTGGGCCGCGCCAGAGACAGGGTCATCCTGCACTGGCTTGGTGACATGTTCGATCCACAGCTGCGCGGCTATTGGGGACATGCGACAATCACACCCGCGATGAATGTTGTGGCCGGTCTGATCGCCGACCACGCCGAAAAGGTCGACGGCATCAAGATATCGCTGCTCAAGGCCGAATATGAAGTCGAAATGCGGCGGCGCCTGCCCGAAAACGTGAAAATGTTCACCGGCGACGACTTTAATTATGCCGAACTGATCGCGGGAGACGAGCAGGGCTTCAGCCACGCACTGCTGGGCATATTTGATCCGATCGCGCCCATCGCCGCTCTGGCCATGCATGAGCTTGATGCGGGCAATGCCGCCGCCTTCCGCGCCATTCTCGAGCCCACCGTGGCGCTTTCACGCAAGCTCTTCGAAGCGCCGACATGGAAATATAAGTGCGGCGTGGTGTTTCTCGCCTGGCTGAACGGTCTGCAGGATCATTTCATCATGCTTGGCAACCAGCAGAACGCGCGCGACATCGTTCATTACGCGGAAATCTTCCGGCTTGCGGATCAATGCGGCCTGCTGGAGCAGCCTGATCTTGCTGCCGGGCGGATGCAGGAGCTGATCCGCCAGCGTCAGAAATAGCGGCCTTCCGAAAGAAGGCGGGTCGCCGCCCCGCATTCAGGACGGAGCGCTGCTCCTGCCCTGTCAGTTTATGCTTGCAGAGCCAAGAATTTTTCAAATTCATTTAATTTTTTGCGCTGCATTCCGATAACAATTCATAGGTTAGACTTTCGGATATAAGAAAATTTCCATGGAATAATAATTCTGATACTAAAGTCTTATAATATTTTGGATTTTTTATCTTCCCTATAAAGCAGTCCGCACTATCTGATTCAAAAAAATAATGATCCTGAATTTTTAGCATTCAGGTAATACGTAAGGGAGAGAAACAAATATGACTTCATCAACCCAGACAGCCAGCCATGGATGGCTTGACCGCAGCCATACTGTCGCCCGGCAGGGATTTAACCGCTGGCTTGTGCCGCCCGCAGCGCTTGCCATTCATCTGTGCATCGGAATGTCCTATGGACTGAGCGTCTTCTGGCTTCCACTCAGCCGCGCCATACCCGGCGCTCAGCCCGAAGCGTGCAAAACCATGGGCGTGCTCGACGCTCTGGTGACGACAAGCTGCAACTGGCGGGTCAGCGACCTTCTGATCACATTCACCATCGGAATTGTATTTCTCGGCCTCTCGGCGGCACTGTTCGGCGGCTGGCTGGAACGCGCGGGGCCGCGCAAGGCCGGCCTTGCAGCCGCGGTCTGCTGGGGCGGCGGATTCGTTCTTTCCGCTTTGGGCATCTACGTCCATCAGCTCTGGATCATCTGGCTGTCTCTGGGTGTTCTGGGCGGCATCGGGCTGGGACTGGGCTATATTTCGCCGGTGTCGACATTGGTCAAATGGTTTCCGGACCGTCGCGGCATGGCAACCGGAATGGCCATTATGGGATTTGGCGGCGGCGCGATGATCGGCTCCCCGCTGGCAAATCTGCTGATGAACCATTTCAAAACCGAATCCTCGGTCGGCGCCTGGCAGACGATGCTGGTCATGGGCATAGGCTATTTCATCTTCATGTCAGCCGGCGCTCTGGGATACAGGGTCTCGCCGGAAGGCTGGCAGCCGGAGGGCTGGACGCCGCCGGACAGCGCGTCGGGTGCAATGGTGACCCGGGATGCCGTCGCGCTTGAAAACGCGCACAAGACCCCGCAATTCTGGCTGATCTGGGCCGTCCTCTGCCTCAATGTCTCGGCCGGTATCGGCGTTCTGGCCATGGCTTCGCCGATGCTGCAGGAAATCTTCGGCGGCGCGCTGATCGGCCATCCGGAAACCGGATTCGCCGCGCTCGATCCGACCCAGAAAACAATGATCGCCACGATTGCAGCGGGCTTTGTCGGCCTGTTGTCGCTGTTCAACATTGCCGGACGTTTCTTCTGGGCTTCGCTTTCCGACAAAATCGGGCGCAAAACAACCTATTTCGTGTTTTTCGGCCTGGGTATCGGACTTTACGCTCTGGCGCCCACACTCGCCCACGGCGGCCAGAAGGCGCTGTTTGTCGCGGCGCTCTGCGTGATCCTGTCCATGTATGGCGGCGGCTTTTCCACAGTGCCGGCCTATCTTGCCGACATATTCGGAACACGCTTTGTCGGCGCCATTCATGGCCGCCTGCTGACCGCATGGTCGACCGCCGGGGTCGTCGGCCCGTTTATCGTGGGCTATATCCGCGATGCGCAGATTCAGGCCGGCGTCGAGCGGGCGCTCGTCTACGACAGGACACTCTACATTCTCTCGTCGTTTCTGATCATCGGCCTGATCTGCAATGCCCTCGTGCGGCCGGTTGCCGCAAAATGGCTGATGCCCCGGGAGACGGCCAAAGCCAAGGCTGGAAAAGCCAGCGCCGGAGCCGCCGGCTCCTTTGGCATTGGTCGTGGCGGCGCACTGAATCTCACAGCTGTCCTCGCCTGGGCCGCCGTTTGCCTGCCGATCTCGTGGGGCATATGGAAAACAATGGAAAGCGCGGTCAAGCTGTTTCAGTAACGCGGGGTCTGTCGCGGCATTCTCGAATACACCGACGCAAGGGGAGGCGAACAATCGCCTCCCCTTTGAATTTGGCGCGATTGCCTTTATAGCTCGCGGCTCAATCCGCACGTTCCAGCCGCAGCAGGTCAAAGCCGAAAATGCAGCCCGTCCTGAAAGTCGACTCGCTCAGCAAGATCTATGGCACGAGGCCGGCCGTGGATCGCATTTCCTTCGAAATCGGCAAAGGCGAAATCGTTGGCCTTATCGGTCTTAACGGCGCGGGCAAGAGCACCACCATCAACATGATTCTCGCCGTTCTGGAACCCACAGCGGGGCGCATCACCATTCAGGGGCATGATGTCGCGCATGAGCGGCGCGCTGCGCTCGCCTGCACCAATTTTGCCGCCGTTTACGCGCCCCTGCCGGGCAATCTCACCGTCGAGCAGAATCTGCGCATCTTCGGAATGATTTATGGCGTGGCGAATCTTACGGCCCGCATCAGCGAACTGCTGGCCGAATATGAGCTGCTGCAATTTCGCCGCACGCGCTGCGGCCTGCTGTCGTCGGGCGAGCAAAGCCGGGTTCTGCTGGCCAAGGCCATGCTCAACGCGCCGCAACTGCTGCTGCTCGATGAGCCGACAGCTTCGATCGACCCGGCCAATGCGCAGGACATCCGCCGTCATATTCATCGCTTTGCGAAAGAGCGTCAGGGCGCCGTGCTCTGGACAAGCCATAACATGTATGAGGTCGAGGATGTGTGCGACCGGATTCTCATTCTCTCGCAGGGGCGGATTTTGCTGAGCGGCGATCCGAAATCGCTGCCCGCCGCCCATGGCAAGGCGTCGCTGGAGGAGCTTTTTGTGGGGATCGCGCGCGACATCGCCCCCGATGAGGAGAGCGCCGCATGAGCCTGCGCCGCATTTTCGCAATCATCCTGCGCCAGATCTATCTGCTGCGCGGCAGCCCGTCGCGGCTTTTGCCGATGTTCGCCTGGGTGACGATCGATATTGTGCTCTGGGGCTTCTTCACACTCTATCTCAACAAGATCGCAAGCAGCGGTCTGGGCGCGTTTTCGGCCCTGCTGGGCGCGGTGCTGCTCTGGGATTTTCTTACCCGTGTCATGCAGGGTGTGACCATGGCTTTTTTCGAGGATGTCTGGTCGCGCAATTTTCTCAATTTCTTTGCCACGCCCCTTTCGGTCGGCGAATATATTGCCGGACTTGTGATCACCGGCATCATGACCAGCCTGCTCGGGCTCTCTGCGATGCTGCTCACGGCCTATCTCGCCTTCGGCCTGAGTTTTGCGCTTTACGGACTGGCTATCCTGCCCTTCATTCTGGTGTTGTTTCTGTTCGGACTGGCGCTCGGCATTCTCGGCAGCGCCTTCGTGCTGCGTCTTGGCCCGGCTGCGGAATGGCTGATCTGGCCCATACCGGCCATTCTGTCGCCGTTTGCCTGTGTATTTTACCCGCTGAACATTCTTCCCGGCTGGATGCAGGCCATAGCGCTGGCGATGCCGCCTTCCTATGTCTTCGAGGGCATGCGCATGGCGGCGCATGGTGGAGCTTTTGCCGCAGGGCCGCTGGCTGTGGCGCTGACGCTGGCCTGCCTCTACCTCGGCCTTGCCATATATGTTTTCCTGAGCGTTTACAGAACCGCGATCCGTACCGGCCTAATTGCCCGCTACAGCGCCGAGGCTGTCAGCTGAAGGGCGCTTCTTTTTCTTTTGCTTCTTCTGCGGCAGATCCTGCGTCAGATGCGAGAGGATATGCTGAAGCCCCGTTTCGTCAACGAGATCGGCGGCGTTTTCAGGCGATGTCCAAAGCAGCCGCCGCTGGCCCTGTTCACGCCAGTTTGCCGCCTGCGCCTTGAATTCCATAAGAAAGACGGCGACCTTCACCGGCGCGAAATGATCGACCCGCCGCTTGAAATAATCGAATGTTCCGACGGGCTTGGTTTTGGTCTTGCCGATCACGCCCGCCTCCTCGAGCGCCTCGGTCGCTGCGGCCTCATGTGGTTTTCGCGCCTTCATCGGCCAGCCTTTGGGAATAACCCAGCGGCCCGTCTCCCGCGAAGTGACCAGCAAAACCTCGACCGCGCCGGATTGCGCCCGCCGCCACACGATGGTCGCATATTGCACCAGCGCCTGCTCGGGCTCGGAAAGGCGTTTCGCCCTTTTTCTTTTCATTGAGAATCAATCCTCCATCCCGTTGAGGATGAAAGCCTATTTCGCATCTTACAAGCAAAAGTTTCAGGGCATTGAATTTCAACCGCAGAGGGTCATGGCGCTTTGATGCAAAATCGTTTATTGCATTCAGACAGTGCCCGAAATGCTCCGACGGACAGGTTGAACGCTCAACCGGTGGTTGCTTCGGAGACCGGGCAAGAGGTTTTGAACATTCTGATGACTTTTCCTTCCGTGCATCCGGCGCTCGACAGCGCGCTGAAAAAACGCGATTATCTTGAACCTACCCCGGTGCAGCGCGCCGTGCTCGAAGCCAAAGCCAATGACAAGGATCTGCTTGTCTCGGCCCAGACCGGTTCCGGCAAGACCGTGGCATTCGGACTGGCCATGGCCACCAACCTTTTTGGCGGCGCAGACCGCCTGCCCGCAGCCGCCGAGCCGCTGGCGCTCATCATTGCGCCGACGCGCGAACTGGCGCTGCAGGTGCACCGGGAACTGGTCTGGCTTTATGCAGAGGCGGGCGCGAAAATCGTCTCCTGCGTTGGTGGCATGGATGCGCGGCGGGAATTTCGCGCGCTGAGCGCCGGATGTCATATAGTTGTGGGCACACCGGGCCGTTTGCGCGACCATCTCGAGCGCGGCCAGCTTGATATTTCCAAATTGCGGGCCGTGGTGCTGGATGAAGCCGATGAAATGCTCGATCTCGGCTTTCGCGAAGATCTGACATTCATTCTTGAAGCTGCGCCGGTGGAGCGGCGCACGCTGCTGTTCTCGGCGACGCTGCCGAAGGAAATTGTCGCGCTGGCGCGGCAATATCAGCAGGACAGCGTGCGTATCGACACTCTGGTGCGCAACCAGCAGCATGGCGATATCGAATATCGGGCGATGCGCATTGCGCCCAACGATATCGAACATGCGATCGTCAACATTTTACGCTTCTTCGATACAGGCGCCGCCATGATCTTTTGTGCGACGCGTGAAGGCGTGCGCCATTTGCAGGCCTCACTGGTGGAGCGCGGCTTCGGCGCCGTTGCGCTTTCGGGCGAACTGAGCCAGAACGAGCGCAACCACGCGCTGCAAGCGCTGCGCGACGGGCGCGCGCGTGTCTGCGTGGCCACGGATGTCGCGGCGCGCGGACTTGATCTCCCGGATCTTGGCCTTGTCATCCACGCCGATCTTCCCAACAACCGGGACACGCTGCTCCACCGCTCGGGAAGAACCGGACGCGCGGGGCGCAAGGGCCTGTGCGTTCTGCTCGTGCCGCACACGCGCCGGCGCCGCGCTGAAGGCCTGCTGATGCAGGCCAATGTTCAGGCCACATGGTGCAATCCGCCATCGGCGGCCGAAATTCACGCCAAGGATCAGGAACGCCTGATCAATGACGCGATCTTCACCGATGAATCGACCGAGGATGACCAGAATCTCGCTGCCGCGCTGCTGGAAAAGCGCAGCGCGCAGGATCTTGCTCTGGCGCTGGCGCGGCTGTTCCGCACCCGCCTGCCCGCGCCGGAAGACCTGCTCGAAAGTCCGTCGATGCAGGATCGCGGCCCGCGCGAAAAGCACAAGCGGCACGAACCACTGCTCTATGACAATGATGCCAGAGCGCTTTCGGGCGAATTCGTCTGGTTCCGTCTCAATATCGGCCGGGAGAAGAACGCGGATCCGAAATGGCTCATCCCGCTGATCTGCCGCCATGGCCATGTCACCAAGCGCGAGATCGGCTCGATCAAGATTTTCGACCGCGACACGCGCTTCGAAATCGCGCAGGAATATGCCACGCGCTTTGCCGCCGCGGCGCGCCATGCCGACGACAAGGATATACGCATCGAGCCGGCGACCGCCGCCCCACCCAGCCGGAAACCGGCAAGAGACACGCATAAGCCCGCCTATGGCGCAGACAAGCGGCCGGAGCGCAGCGAAAAGCCCGCATATCCGGGCAAAGCCGGCTTCAAGGGCGAAGGCTACCGGAAAAGGCCGGAACGCGACAACGCCAATCCGGGCAAGGGGAAGCGCTGAACCGGTATATGCCTGAACGGGAGGCACAGGGCATGGATCTTGCGGCTCATCTGGCCGAAAATGTCAGTAAGGCGATGCAGGCGCGTGATCCCGGCTTCCGGGAGGCCAGGATCCGTGTCGATTCCGTCGGCCCCGGCCGGGCAGTGCTGTCGTGCAGCGTGACGCCGGAGATGATGAATGCGCTTGGGCTGTGTTCCGGCGCGGCCATTTTCGCGCTGGCTGAACGCGCCTTCCTTCTGGCGGCCAACAGCCATAACCAGCGCGCCGTCAGCCAGAGCGCCTCGATCCATCACCTTGCGCCCGCGCATGAGGGCGACCGCCTTGTCGCCCGGGCGCGCGAGATCAGCCGGTCTGGCCGAAGCGGCCTCTACGAGGTTGAAATCACACGCGAAAGCGGGCCGGTGATTGCCGTATTCCAGGGGCAGGCGCGCACGGTGCGCGGAACCTGGGTACAGGCCTTCGCGCCCTGATCAGGCGGATGTGGCCTGATTTTCAAGCCATGCGCCAAAAATACCGGAAATTGCGATCATCGCCGCACCGACCAGCGCCAGCGCCGTCGGGGCGGAGCCCGACAGCAGAAAGCCGAACATCCCCGCGAATACCAGCTGCACATAGCTGAACGGCGCGGCAATCGACACGGGCACGTCGCGATAGGCGGCGATCAACGTGATATTGGCCAGCGCGGCAGCGACACCGACAATCAATGTGAGACCCAGATCAGACCATTGCGGGGTCACCCAATGCCAGGGCAGGGCCAGCGAAATGACGACAAGGCCGACAAGGCCGGTGTAAACCAGCATGGACATCGGGCTTTCGTTCTTCATGAAGCGCGTCGCCAGAATGGCAAGACTGGAGCCGAGCGCCGCGACGAAGGGCAGAACCGCAGCCCATTGAAAAGCGCCCGTGCCGGGCTGCACGATCACCAGAACGCCGGCAAGGCCGATGATCGCCACCAGCCAGCGCCGCCCGGCGACATGTTCGCCCAGCATGGGCACGGACAAAGCCATGATCAGAAACGGCGCGGAAAAGGCAATCGCCGTGGCATCGCCGATGGCCATCTTTTGCAGCGACATCACGAAAGCAATGGCCGACATGACGGTAAAGAGGCCGCGCGCCACCTGCCAGCCCGGCAGTTGCGTGCGCAGGGCCGCAAGAAACCGGCGCCCCTGCCACAGCAGCAGAAACACGACGAAGACAAGATAGCGCAGCCAGGCCACTTCCAGCGGCGGCAGACTGCGCGTCTGCAACTGGGCAAAGGAATCCGAAATGGCGAAAAACAACGCGGTCAGAATGACAGCCGCAATAGCCCGGCCCGCGGCCCTGCCATAGCCCAGTGAGATTGCCGTCATGTCTTGAAACTGCCTGCTGTCAGAAGAAAAGCGCCGGCCAACATGCCGACGCTTTGCAAAAGCATAAATGATTCTCTCAGCCGTTCAATGCAAAGGACGCACGCTCGTCTGCATTTGGCACGGGGTGTTGCAAATGTGTCGAAAGAATAAAGCCCCCGCCCAGAACGCGGCTGCGCGGATCGAGGCTCTCATAAAACACGCAGGCCTGCCCCGGTGAAACGCCGTCCTCGCCCTCGAGGAGATCAACCCGCACTTCATCCTCATCGACGCGCAGATGCGCCGCGACCGGCGCGCGCGTCGAGCGCACCTTGACGAAAAGGTCGAGTCCCTCCGGCGGCAAATGCATAAGCGGCGCATCCCCCAGCCAGTTGATGTCGCGCAGGACAAGGGATTTCGTCGCCAGCATGGAACGGGGCCCGACAATCACCTGCGCGCGCTCCGCATCGAGCCGGACCACATAGAGCGGCTCGCTGCTGGCGATGCCCAGTCCCCGGCGCTGGCCGATCGTATAATGGATGATGCCCTGATGGCGACCGAGCACCCGCCCGTCGACATGAATGATTTCACCCGCCTGAACCGCATCCGGCTTCAGGCGCTCGATGATTTCGGTATATTTGCCGCTTGGCACGAAGCAGATATCCTGGCTGTCGGCCTTGTCGGCAATGGCCAGTCCGAAACGACGGGCCAGTTCGCGCACATCCGGCTTGGTCATGTCGCCGAGCGGAAACCGCAGCATCCTGAGCTGCTCCGGCGTGGTGGCGAAAAGAAAATAACTCTGGTCGCGATCAGGATCGGCGGCGCGATAGAGCGCATGGTGATCGCCGACGGGCCGGCTGGCGACATAATGGCCGGTGGCCAGAATATCGGCGCCCAGTTCTATCGCGGTTTCAAACAGATCGTTGAACTTGATATGCTGGTTGCAGGCGACGCACGGAATCGGCGTCTCGCCGCGCGCGTAGCTCAAGGCAAAATCGTCGATGACCTTGGCGCGGAAGCGGCTCTCATAATCAAGGACATAATGGGGAATGCCAAGCCGCTCGGCAACAAGCTGCGCGTCATAGATATCCTGCCCGGCGCAGCAGGACCCCTTGCGATGCGCGGCGGCGCCGTGATCATAAAGCTGCAGGGTGATGCCGAGCACGTCATAGCCCTCGCTGTGCAGCAGCGCAGCAACAACGCTCGAGTCGACGCCGCCGGACATGGCAACGACAACACGCGTATCTTCAGGCGCCTTGGCCAGACCAAGGCTGTTCAGGGGTGCGTTCATTCTCTTTGATCCTTTCCGGTTCAAGGCCGGAAGTTCCACATGTCAGATGTTCAAACGTTTTTTTTGAAAAGATGCAAGATATTTATCTGCCCGGCCGGCCCTGTACCGTTCAGAAACACTTTTGCGCCCGCTCTAATGAATTGGAAAGAATTGGACGCATTTTCAATGGGTTTTGGCTAAAATCCTCGATAATGACTTCAGCCTTTTTTAAATAACCTGCGTTACCGTGACGTCATTGAGTAATGAGTTTTGTCAAGCGAGTGTCACATGGTTGAAACGCATCGTCCGAGGGTCAAATATGTTATTGGGCCGGATGGAAGTCCTCTCACAATAGCAGATCTTCCGCCCTCCAATACCCGTCGCTGGGTCATACGGCGCAAAGCCGAAGTGGTTGCGGCAGTCAGGGGCGGCCTTCTTTCTCTCGAGGAAGCCTGCAGCCGCTATACGCTCACCGTGGACGAATTCCTGTCCTGGCAGATTTCAATCGACCAGCACGGCCTTGCCGGTTTACGCACAACACGTATCCAGCATTACCGCCAGTAATATTGACCGACGTCACGGTCAACCGGCCGGAACATTATTTGATTAGTCGATTTTGAACGGAACAAGCGCCGACATTGCTCTCGCATCGGCGCTTTTTTCTTGCGCCAGACCGGCCCTGACACCTTGCTGATCTGCGGCTGTCCTGTTCTGGCTGAGTTTCCATTTGCCTTCGATGCGGGCGATTTCGATTTCCAATCCGACTATAGCGCGCTTCTGCATGGCAATAAAAGCGTCCGGCGCATCGCCGACAGCCCAGGGCTTGTCCCGGCTGTCCTCATTGCTGCGGGTCAGCGCCTCGATCTGCTCGCCGACCCAGACCGGATCGTCATGTATCTTCACCCGGCCATAGACATGCACCTGAATATAGTTCCAGGTTGGCACGACCTTGCCGGTTTCCTGCTTGCTGGGGTAATAGGACGGGCTGATGTAATGATCGATGCCTGAAAAAATCACCAGCGCATCGGGATGTGCCGCAAACACCTGCCATTGCGGATTGGCGCGGGCAAGATGAGCGCGCAACCGGCCGCGGACGCCAAAATCGCGGTCCAGCACGAATGGCACGGGATTGGCGGTCAGCCCGTCGTCGCCATGCGAGACGAGAATGCCCAGCGGATGCGCGGCGATCAGATCGTGCTGCGTCGCAGGATCGTCGATCTGGAAATGCGCGGGCAGATACATGTTCGCTCTACTTCTTCTCGCGGTGGTGAGCCATGTGACGCAATCTGTCGGCAAGACGCTGGCGTTCAAACAGGAGCACGGTGACGATGGCGAGCGCCAGCGGCAGAATGAGATAAAGGAAGCGCCAGACCAGCAGGGCGGCAACGATATCGGCCCGCGAGGCATCCGGCAGCGCCTTGACAAAGACAAATTCCAGCACGCCGAGCCCGCCGGGCGCGTGGCTGATCAATGCGGCCGAAAATGAAGCGAGAAACACGCCCAGAATCGTGAAAAAGCCCGGATTGCCCGCCTCAGGCAGCGCGAAATAGATAATCGCGGCGGCGCCGAGCAATTCCAGCGGCCCGGCCATGAGCTGGCGCAGGGTGATGCCAAACTCCGGATAGGCCAGGTTAACAGCAGGCGTCGCCAGCTTGCCAAGATTGAACCTGCCAATCCGGATCGCCGGCAGGGAACGGCTGCGGATCGTCAGCGGCGGAAACCGGAAGGCCGAACCCAGCAGATACAGCACGATGAACCCGATCATGCCGACACCGATAAGCCGGAGCGTCAGCAACGGCAGATCGACAATATGCAGCATCACCTCGGGTTCGAACAGAAGCACGATCCCGCCAAGGGATATTGTGCCCAGCGCAAAGGTGAACGCCGTGAAGGCAACCAGAAGCCCCACCTCGCTCAGGGAAAGCCCTTTGGTGGAATAGGCACGATATCGCACCACCGCCCCGGAAAAGACCGAGGCGCCGATATTATGCGAAAGGGCATAAGTGGTGAAAGAAACGATGGAAATGAACCGCCAGCCCATCTTGTGGCCGAGATGCATCAAAGCGATGCGGTCATACCAGGCGAGGGCGGCATAGGCGATGAACGAAGCACCCACGGCAAACAGCCAATGATGCAGGGAAATCGCCGACAGACTCTGCTCGACATCTCCCAGAGAGAGATTTTTCAACTCGCCATGAAACAGCCGATAAACCGAATAGGCTAAAGCGCTGAGGCCAAAGACCGGCCAGAAATAGTCCAGATGACGTTTCATATGGCTCCGCACCGCTACGGCAAGGCTTCACCGGTTCCGCAAGGCAAAACCGCCAGCCGCATTCCCCGACAAGACGAACAGCTTGTCCTAGCAGGCGAAGCGAAACGCGTCCAGCCGCCAATGGAGCCGGACACAGGCATTTTCAGCATTCAGTTTATCAGGCGATCATGCCCGGCGAAGCAACATGCTTTGAGTCGCCGGAGCGAAGTTCGCTGCGCTCGCGTCCATCCAGCGCCTCAACTTTCTGAAGATCCTCCAGCGCCAGTTCGAGGCGTCCGCGCAGGTCGTCGATCTGCGCGCGCAGTTCGTCGACGGACTGCTTCAGATTGTCACGCCGCACCCGGGCTGAGCGGGCATAGGTCGGGTAAGCGAAATGGGTCGGGTCGGTGATGCCCGACTTGCTCTCCTCGGAGATAATCTCTTTGTCCAGCTCGATGACCATGCGGCTGAACTCGTTGATCATCAACTCGATTTTGGCGATCCGGCGACGATGGTCGTCGACCTGGAAGCGCTTGAGACGAAGAAGACTGTCTCGGGATTTCATACGCATTACTCCACTGGATATATAACTGAAATGACCAACCAAATTGTCAAAAGAACCGCGAGACAGATACAGTATGACCGAGGGAGGTTATTGTTTTGTTACCAAATCCGGCGGAATTGTCCGAAAACCGCGAGAAACATGTGCTGATGCGGGACAAAGGCGTGCCGCCGCTGCGCCTCATGCAAAAATATGCCGCTGCGAAAAGAATTTTCTTTCTTAATCCTTCACGGCTCAATTAGACTTTGTTAACCATTGTTCTTTAGTTTTGAGTCGAGTGTAACAGGGGAAATCTCCCTGAAGTTAATTTTGGGCTGCCGCCCGGATCTGAGCGCATAAGGCAAGGCAGGATCCTGGGGGCATGGGCGGGGAAAAAACATGCGCGTACTTCTGATAGAAGACGATAGCGCTACAGCGCAAAGTATTGAATTAATGCTCAAATCGGAAGCATTCAATGTGTATACGACCGATCTGGGCGAGGAAGGCATCGATCTCGGCAAGCTTTATGATTATGATATCATCCTGCTGGACCTGAACCTGCCCGACATGTCCGGCTATGAAGTGCTGCGCTCGCTGCGCGTCGCGAAAATCAAGACGCCGATCTTAATTCTTTCCGGCCTTGCCGGCATCGAGGACAAGGTCAAGGGTCTCGGCTTCGGCGCGGACGACTATCTGACCAAGCCCTTCCACAAGGATGAGCTCGTCGCCCGCATCCATGCCATCGTCCGCCGATCGAAGGGTCACGCCCAGTCGATCATCGTCACCGGCGATCTCATCGTTAACCTTGACCAGAAGACCGTCGAAGTCGGCGGCAACCGCGTGCATCTGACCGGCAAGGAATACCAGATGCTGGAACTGCTCTCGCTGCGCAAGGGCACGACGCTGACCAAGGAAATGTTCCTCAATCATCTTTACGGCGGCATGGACGAGCCGGAACTGAAGATCATCGACGTGTTCATCTGCAAGCTGCGCAAAAAGCTCGCCAATGCGTCAGAAGGCCTCAATTATATCGAGACCGTCTGGGGCCGCGGCTATGTGCTGCGCGAGCCCGGCGAATTTGAAGAGCGCATTCCCGCCTGATTTCGCCCGCTGAACCCCGCCAGACTTAAAAGCTGCTCACATGTGAGCAGCTTTTTTTATGGGCGGCGCTATCGGCTCAGGTCAAAGCAGCGCCCTCTTCCACTCTAAATGCATTGAATTCTTAGCCAGCCAGAGTCAACGTGGCTGGACCTGTGTTCGCAAACCTGCGCGTACTTTGGAATGAACCGGGCCGTGGTTCAGCGCGCAATATACGGAGCAAATTGTTTCAGACGTTGCGGATAGGGGCTCTGACAGGCGCAGGAAACGCATTTTCCAGATGGCGCTGAAGCGTGTTGACGGGGCGCTGGAACTCGATATCAGGCGCCGTCTCGGCGGCCAGAAGCAAGTCCAGGTGCTGGATGCGCTGCTGAATGCGCAGGGATTGCAAGCATATCTCCTGCAATTCCGGAGGCAACTGCTCAAACTGTCCGCCGGACGAGACAAGTTCCTGCGCGGCAAAACGCATTTTCGCCTTGTCCGCGCGCGCCTCCTCGAGCGTGAGTTCGCCCTCGTTCAGGGCGCGCTGATAGAGCAGCCAGGATGCGATATGCATCAGACGCGTGGTCAGGCGCATGCTTTCGGACGTGTACGCCAAAGCCAGCGTGCGCGGCAGAACCTTGGCGGCGCTGCGGCCCTCGCCATCGAGATAGGCGGCGGCCTTCTCCACCAGCGCCATGCCTTCCCGGAACAGATCCCGGAAGCTCTGCGACGTGATCATCCTGCCGCCAATGGATATGGCGACCGGGGATTCGGCAAATCGGGGGGGAAAGCTCGACATGATCATGCGCCTCACTTCATGGAATTCGGTAATCCAACATCCGCAGGGATGCAATCAATATTTTGTTATGGATAATGCAAAATGAACGCCATGCGCATTACATGACCAGATAATGGCGAAAATATAGTTAATTCACACAATTAATTATTTCACGTCGCTGCTGTTTCAAAAAAAGGCCATCTCAAATGTCCGGAGATGGCCTGATAGTCCAACAGGGAGTCACGAACCCATGCGGCAAGGAAGAAAGGACGTCGCAAAGGTCAGTATCAATATGAAGCAAAATCCTTAACAGAGGATTAACTTTGCCTCATTTTGAACGAGCTGTGCCAATTTGGGACAAGCGGCATCCGGCAATTTGTCCCATCCGGGCTTCAGCTTTTAAAAAACCCATCGGCAATGGATTTGGAGGCCAGCTTGCGGGCGCGCATTTGCGCCACACGCTCCAGTTCCTCGCGCAGTCTGGCGGCAAGTTCGTCAAGCTCGTGAACGGAGAGCGCATCAAGATTCGCTCCGAGTTCGTACGCCGCTCTGGCCTTGCGCGGCGCGGCGCCCAATATGTCGTCCGGATCAATCGCCATCTTGCCCTCCGCGCGGATTGGTTGCACCCTGATTATATCATCTGAATGCCGCAGGCCAATGCGCCGAAACAAGGATCGACCGGAATGCTGATGAACGTGATCGAAATTTCCGCCGCGGGCGGGCCGGATGTGCTCAAGCCGGCGCAAAGGCCCATCCCCATGATCGGCGACGACGACATTCTCATCAAGGTCGAGGCTGCCGGCGTGAACCGGCCCGATGTGATGCAGCGCATGGGCATCTATCCGCCGCCGCCCGGCGCGTCCGACCTGCCCGGCCTGGAGGTTGCGGGAAAGGTTGCCGCCGCAGGGCGGAACGTGCGCCAGTTCCAGCCCGGCGACGCGGTCTGCGCGCTGACTGCGGGCGGTGGTTATGCCGAATATGCGCGCGCGCCCGCTGCCCACGCCCTGCCCGTGCCAGCCGGCCTGAGCATGGTTGAGGCCGCCGCAATTCCGGAGACCTTTTTCACGGTCTGGGTCAATGTGTTCGAGCGGGGCGGCCTGAAAACCAACGAATGGTTTCTTGTCCATGGCGGTTCATCCGGCATCGGCACCACGGCGATCCAGCTCGGCAAGGCGTTTGGCGCGCGCGTCATCGCCACCGCCGGCAGCGCCGCGAAATGCGCAGCATGCCTTGAATTGGGGGCCGAGGCCGCCGTCAATTACAAAGAGGCGGATTTTGTCGCCGAAACAAAACGCATCACTGGCGGGCACGGGGCGGATCTCATCCTCGATATGATTGGCGGCGATTACGTGCAGCGCAATTACGAGGCTGCCGCGCTGGACGGACGCATTGCCCAGATCGCCTTCCAGCAGGGATCGAAAGCGCTGGTCGATCTGCGGCTGCTGCTGACCAGAAGGCTGCATCACACCGGTTCGGCGCTGCGCCCGCGCACCGACGCCGACAAGGCCGCAATCGCCGCCGCGCTGAAACGGCATGTCTGGCCGCTGCTGGAAAAGGGGCTGTGCAGGCCGGTGATTGATTCCACATTCAGCCTGACGCAGGCGCCCGAGGCGCACAGGCGGATGGAAAGCTCGGGACATATCGGCAAGATCGTGCTGACGCTCTGAAAATCCGGCGTGAAAATTGCCGTCCGCCAGCGATAGAATTTGCCTTTGAACGCGCTTGCGCATATAGAGGAGCTATTCCCGTCATGAACAAGAATAGAAGGGACGCGCCTCACAGCCCGTTCCTGCCCCGAAAGGGCCTGACTTGGCATGGCCGCAAGCAAGATCGATGGAGTTTTTTATGAGCAACGCCCCCTTGATGCCGAAGGCAACCGCCGTATGGCTCGTTGAAAATACATCGCTGACGTTCCAGCAGATCGCGGATTTCTGCAAGCTCCATCCGCTCGAGGTGAAAGGCATTGCCGATGGCGAAGTCGCCACCGGCATCAAGGGCCATGATCCTGTGACTTTCGGCCAGTTGACGCGCGAGGAAATTGCCAGAGGCGAGAAGGACCCTGACCATCACCTCCAGCTCGCCGTCTCCAAGGTGAAACTGCCTGAGCCCAAAAAAATCCGCGGTGCCCGTTACACGCCGCTCTCGCGCCGGCAGGACCGGCCGAACGCCATTTTGTGGCTGCTGCGCAACCATCCCGAGCTCAAGGACGCCCAGCTGATGCGTCTTGTCGGCACGACAAAGACGACGCTGGATTCGATCCGCGAGCGCTCGCACTGGAATTCGGCAAACCTGACGCCGATGGACCCCGTGACGCTTGGCCTCTGCTCGCAGATCGATCTCGATTTCGAGGTGGCGCGCGCCTCCAAGGACAAGCCGCGCGTCGAGGAAGATCGCAGCCAGACCCTCGTCTCCGCGGAAGTTACGACGGGCCGCGCCGCACCGGAGCGCACCTCGGAAGAGGAAGTGTTCGGCATCCGCGTGCCGCAGGCGCCCAAGGACGACGAAATCGATGTCGACAGCGTCTTTGCCCAGCTCAAAAGCCTGAAAGACAAGGACTGAATGTCCGGCTGGCACCATGAGATCCGCGTCTATTATGAGGACACGGATTTTTCCGGGCTTGTCTATCACGCCTCCTACCTGCGCTTTCTGGAGCGCGGCCGCACGGAGGTTCTGCGCGCGCTCGGCATTCTGCAGTCCGAGGCGCATGAAGGCGAGGCGCTCGCCTTTGTCGTGCGGCGGATGACGATCGATTTTCTCAGGCCGGCACGCATGGACGACCTCATCCGCGTCGAAACGCAAGTCGCGGAAATCGGCGGAGCGTCGCTGCTGATGCGGCAGAAGATCCTGCGCGGCGAAACCTGCCTGATCGAGGCGGATGTAAAGATCGCCGTGATGAAAAATGGCCGTGCGGCGCGTCTGCCCGACAGTCTTCGCGCAGTTTTGTCGCAAAACACTTGATCCGCAGTCAAAGCGGGGTCATATAGAATTGTTATCCACCTCCGGCCTTGAACCGGCGTGTCAGGAGCTGAACATGTTTATCCAGACTGAATCCACCCCGAATCCGTCCACACTCAAATTTTTGCCCGGGCGCAGCGTGCTTGAAGGCGGCGCCGTCGAATTCACCAGCATCGAAGACGCGCGCCAGTCGCCGCTGGCTTCGGCGCTGTTCGCCGTCAATGGCGTCACCAATGTATTTTTTGGTTCGGATTTCGTTTCCGTGACCAAATCCGCCGGCGAATGGCAGCATCTGAAGCCTGCGATTCTCGGCGCGATCATGGAACATTTCATGTCCGGAGCGCCCTTGCTTGAGGGCGAGGCCGCCGCCGACAGCGATGGCGGCAGCGAATTCTTCGCGCCGTCGGACGCTGAAACGGTCGCCACCATCAAAGAATTGCTGGAAACGCGCATACGCCCGGCGGTTGCGGGAGACGGCGGCGACATCACCTTCCGCGGCTTCAAAGATGGCGTCGTTTTCCTGAAAATGAAGGGCGCCTGCTCGGGCTGCCCGTCCTCGACGGCCACGCTGAAACATGGCATTCAGAACCTGTTGAAACATTTCCTGCCGGACGTGCGTGCGGTCGAGCAGGTCTAACTTCGGAATCGGCATGAATATTCTCGCGCTGGATACATCACTGGGTGCAGTATCAGCCTGTGTCCTGCGCGTGGAAGACGATGCCGTTCTGGCCCGTGAGACAATTGAAATGGAGCGGGGCCATGCCGAGGCCCTGCTGCCTCTGGTCGACCGCGTGATGTCGCAGATCAAGGGCGGTTTCGATTCGCTGGGCCGTATCGCCGTTACTGTCGGCCCAGGCTCGTTCACCGGCATACGTATCGGCATTTCGGCGGCGCGCGCGTTTGGCCTGGCCTGCGACGTGCCCGTTGTCGGGGTCTCGACTCTGGCGGCACTGGCCGCGCCGCTCATCCGGCAGGAGCCGCGCTGGACCACGGTCGCCGCCATCGATGCCCGCCATGGACATATTTACGTACAGGCATTCACGCCCGAGGGCCGCACATTGGTGACGGCGCGCCATGCGCCGGTGCGCGAAACCGTGCGGCTGTTTGGCTCCGGCCCGCTGCGCCTTTCCGGCTCGGGCGCGCAGGCGGTCGCCATAGAAGCGTGGGGCATGGGCCTCAAAGCCGAAATCGCTGACGTGCTGAACGCGCCGGACATTACCTTCGTCGCGCGGCTCGGCCTGCTTGCGGACCCGGATACCGCCGCCCGCCCGCTCTATCTCAAGGCGCCCGACGCCAAGCCGCAGACTGCCAGACGCCTGCCGGTGATGGGTGCATGAATGTTTGGTCTGTTCAGATCGCCGACGCCTTCCTTCCGCGCCCTGACCAGCCGCGATGGCGGCGAATGCGCCGCGCTTCATGCGCCGGCCTTTGCCCATCCCTGGAGTCGCAGCGATTTTGAAAAGCTGCTTGCCGACAGGTCGAGCATAGCGGACGGCGCATTCATCAGCCGCGCGATGGCCGGATTCTGCCTGGCGCGCCATGCGGCGGGAGAAGCGGAGATTCTCACCATCGTCGTCGCTGAACACGCGCGTCGCAAAGGCATTGGCCGGGGCCTTCTGGCCCATTGCATCGCACGTCTGGCTGCGGCAGGCGCGCGCGAGCTTTTTCTGGAAGTGGAAAGCGGCAATGCCGCGGCAATCGCGCTTTACCGCGAGTTCGGCTTCGCTCAGGTGGGCGAGCGTCCCGCATACACCCGTCTCAGAGACGGAACTCTGGCCAAAGCGCTGATCATGCGGCGCGCCCTGACATGAGGTGTCACGCGATGGTCAAATGGATGGGCAAGATTCCGTCATGATGATCACCCTGCGCCTTGGCCTTATTCTGCTGCTTGTATCGGCTTTCGTGCTGATCGGCATTCCGTTCAATGCGCTGGCGCGCCGGTTTTACCCGCGCCTGCAGGCCTTCATTCCGCTTCTCTTCCACCGCTGCCTGATCCGCATTCTGCGTCTGCGCGTCCACAGGCTCGGCGAGATCGCCGCGCCGCCGGCGCTGCTCATTCCCAACCATGTCTCGTGGACGGATATTTCCGTCATCGGCGCGCTGGCGCCGCTCTCCTTCGTTGCCAAGAGCGATGTGGCGCACTGGCCGGTCTTCGGACGTCTCGCCAAAGCGCAGGGGACAGTCTTCGTCGATCGCAACCGGCGCTCCGGCGTGCACCGGGTCAATCTTGCCATGGCGGAGCGGCTCAGGGCGGGGCGCTCGGTGGTGTTGTTCCCCGAAGGCACGACGGGAGACGGCAACCGCCTGCTGCCCTTTTTCACGTCGCATTTTGCCGCCGCGCGCGAAGTTCTGCGGCAGAACCCGCATCTGCGGTCGATCCCGGTTCAGCCGGTTTCCATACTCTACCAGCGCCGTCAGGGCATGAACATGGATCGCCTGACGCGGGCGCATGTGGCCTGGTATGGAGATACGACGCTGCTGCCGCACCTGCTCTGGCTGTTGCGTCAGGGGCCGTTCGACGTGACGCTGAAATTCCATCCGCCGCTGGCATTCGAGCGGGGCACGGACCGCAAGCATCTGGCCCGGATTGCCGCGCATCATATCCGCGCCGGAAATTATGCGCTCAATTACGGGCGTGGTGGCCGATTGACCCCGCCAATGGTGTGAAAGGATGCTGCGCAGCCCTTCTCAAGACCTGACAAAAACCGTAAACTGCACATGATTTTTATGGGCTTGCCGCTCCGGATGGCCTATAAAGCGAAAATACCCAAAGCCGAGAGTCAATGTCATCCTCTGAACCGCAGACATCCCAAAAACCGAAATCGAACCGGCGCAAGCTGTTCATCAAATCCTATGGCTGCCAGATGAATGTCTATGACGCCGGACGCATGGCGGATGTACTTGCGCCCGAAGGCTATGAGGAAACGGCACAGGCCGATGACGCCGACCTCGTCATTCTCAACACCTGCCATATCCGCGAGCGCGCCTCGGAAAAAATATTCTCCGAACTCGGCAAGATCCGCGAGATCAAGGACGCGCGCGCCGCGCAGGGCGCGGAAATGACCATTGCCGTCGCCGGCTGCGTGGCGCAGGCCGAGGGACGCGAGATTTTCCGCAGGCAGAAGGCCGTCGATCTGGTCGTCGGGCCGCAGAACTATCATCGCCTGCCGCACCTGCTGCGCAATGCCCGCGACAATGGGCCTGTGCTCGATACGGACTTTCCCGTCGAGGATAAATTCGATTTTCTTGCGCCGCCAAGCCCTGAAAAGACACGTTCGCGCGGCGTGACCGCCTTCCTGACGATTCAGGAAGGGTGCGACAAATTCTGCACGTTCTGCGTGGTGCCCTACACGCGCGGCGCGGAAGTTTCCCGTCCGGCGGCCAAAATCCTCGGCGAGGCCCGCGTTCTGGCTGAATCGGGCGTGCGGGAAGTGACGCTGCTCGGCCAGAACGTCAATGCCTATCACGGCGAAGGGCTGGACGGGAAAATCTGGCCATTCGAGCGTCTTGCCGAGGAAATAGCCAAGGTTCCCGGCATTGCGCGCATCCGCTATTCGACGAGCCATCCGCGCGACATGAGCGAGGGCCTGCTGCGCGCCCACCGCGACCTGCCGGCGCTGATGCCTTACCTGCATCTGCCCGTGCAATCCGGTTCAGATCGGATTCTCCAGGCCATGAACCGCGATCACAGCCGCAACGAATATTTCGATATTGTGGCGCGGCTGCGTGAAATGCGGCCCGATATCGCGTTGTCCTCGGATTTCATCGTCGGCTTTCCGGAAGAATCGGATGAGGATTTCGCCGACACGCTTGATCTTGTCGAGAAGGTGAGATTCTCGGCGGCATATTCCTTCAAATATTCGCCCCGCCCCGGCACGCCCGCTGCCGGAATGGCGCAGGTGCCCGAGCGGATCAGGCAGGAGCGTCTGGCCACGCTTCAGCGGGTGCTGGATGCCCAGAAGCAGGCGTTCCACGAACAGGCGCTCGGCCAGACATTCGATATCCTGTTTGAAAAGCCGGGCCGCAAAGCCGGGCAGATCGGCGGCAAATCGCCCTATCTGCACGGTGTCCACTGCGAAGGTCCGCCGCACCTAATCGGCCGGATCGGCAGGGTTGAAATCATCGCTACCGGCGGCACGTCGCTGCAGGGGCGCTTACTTGAAGGCGAGGAACCATGAAAGCTTCCGACCGGTCCGCTCCCACAGATCTTGCACTGAAGGCAGAACAGGCGGGCGCCGAGCCGCAGGTGGAAGCTGCTCTCTCCTTTGAGGATAATCGCGTCGCTTCGGAAGTTTTTGGCCAGTATGACCAGAATCTCGCCCAGATCGAGCGCAAGCTCAACGTCATCGCCCGCGCCAACGGCAATCAGATCACACTGAAAGGCACGAGCGAAGCCTGCGCCTATGCCCGGCGTGTGCTGGTGGCGCTGTACACGCAGGCGCGCAACGGGCGGCCGATCACCATGGGCGATGTCAACGGCGCCATTGCCGAGAGCGCCCTGCAGGGCCAGCTTTTCCCGAAACAGACGCCAAGCGCGGCGCAGGTGGTGTTCGACCAGATCGGCACGCGCAAGCGCGGCCCGGTCAAGGCGCGCAATGTCGCGCAGGACATATATCTGCGGGCGCTCAAGCAATATGAACTGGTGTTCGCCGAAGGGCCGGCGGGCACTGGCAAGACATGGCTTGCCGTCGGCCATGCCGTCGCGCTGCTCGAACAGGGTGTTGTCGAGCGGCTGATCATCTCCCGCCCCGCGGTGGAGGCGGGCGAGCGTCTCGGCTTCCTGCCCGGCGACATGAAGGAAAAAGTCGATCCCTATCTGCGCCCGGTGTATGATGCGCTGTTCGATTTCATGGAAGGACGCGTGGTTGAACGCGGCATGCAGACCGGCATGATCGAGGTCGCGCCGCTGGCCTTCATGCGCGGACGCACGCTCTCGCATGCCGTTGTCCTGCTCGACGAGGCGCAGAACACCACCTCCATGCAGATGAAAATGTTCCTCACCCGTCTGGGGGAGGGATCACGCATGATCATCACCGGCGATCCGACGCAGACCGACCTGCCGCCGGGCCAGAAATCCGGCCTGGCGGAAGCCATCGATCTGCTGTCCGGGCTGGAGGGGATCGGGCATGTCAGGTTCAAGGATGTCGACGTCGTGCGTCATGATCTGGTGCGGCGCATCGTCGGCGCCTATGAAGCCGCGGCCAGGCCGCCGCAAGGTCTGCCAAGATGATGGAACTGGATTTCGCGATCGAATCCGAACTCTGGCAGGGCCTGCCCAACGCGCAAGAACTGGGGCGCACAATGTTGGCCAAAGCTGCGGCGCTGAGCGGCAAGGCGCTGCACCCTGACGCCGAGATCAGCATCGTTTTATGCGACGATGCGGCGATCCGCACCCTGAACAAGCAATGGCGCAAGATCGACAAGGCGACAAATGTGCTGTCGTTTCCGGCGGGGGACATGAACAATCTTGCCCGTTCGCCGCTGCTGGGCGATATTATCCTGAGCTTCGAGACGCTGGAGCGCGAAGCCGGGGCCGAGGGCAAGACAATGGCCGATCATTATTGCCACCTGATCGTTCATGGCTTCCTGCATCTGCTCGGCTTCGACCATGAGACCGAGGCCGAAGCCGAGGAGATGGAAGCGCTCGAAATCAGAATTCTCGCGGCGCAGGGCATCGCCAATCCCTATGCCGAGCCGGAGCCGGGGACCGGACAATGAGCGACGATCCGTCCAGACCGGCGCAGGGCTCCGCGCAGGATCATAAGCCGGGGCTTTTCGAACGCCTCAAGATGCTGATCGGGCTTGGTGCGCCCTCTGTACGCGACGATATCGAGGATGCGCTCGAAGACACCAAGACCGGCGATGATTTCTCGCCGCAAGAACGCGCAATGCTCAAGAACGTGCTTGGCCTGCATGAGGTGCGGGTCGAAGACCTGATGGTGCCGCGCGCGGATATCATCGCGGTGCAGTCTTCGGCCAGCCTTGCCGAAGTACTGTCCATGTTCCGCACGGCGGGACATTCGCGCCTGCCCGTTTTCCATGAAACGCTCGATGATCCGCGCGGCATGGTGCATATCCGGGATTTTCTCGATCATCTGGCGGCGCGGGCGGAGATCGGCAGCAATGGCCGCCGCCGCAAGACAGCCAGTCAGCCGCGAGTCGGGGCGCTTGATCTTTCCGTGCCGCTTGCCAATGCCAAGATCCTGCGCCCGGTGCTCTTCGTGCCGCCTTCGATGCCCGCTCTGGATCTGCTCATCAAGATGCAGGCCAGCCGCACCCATATGGCGCTGGTCATCGACGAATATGGCGGCACCGACGGGCTGGTTTCCATTGAGGATATTGTCGAAACCATCGTTGGCGATATCGAGGACGAACACGACGAAAGCGAAGGCCCGACCTTCCAGCGCAATGAGGACGGCTCGATCACAGCCAGCGCCCGCGCCAGCCTCGAAGAACTTGCCGAGGCCTGGGGACAGCCGCTGGCCGATGTCGAGGAGACCGAATCCATCGATACGGTAGGCGGCCTTGTCACCTCGCTGGCGGGCCGTGTACCGGTGCGCGGCGAAATCGTCGCCGGCGAGGCCGGACTCGAATTTGAAATTCTCGATGCCGATCCGCGGCGGGTGAAGCGGGTGCGCATCGCCTGGCATGCCTTCGAAGCCGACAGCGCCGCCGAAGCGGCCAAAACGCCGGCGCGGCAGGCTGCGAAGCGAAAGTCCGCGCATAATGAATCCGACAACCCCGATTCCAAACCGGATTAAATTCGCTAGACTCTGCGCGCAGCGATTCGCTCTGGCCTGAAATTCCTGAGATTAGGTGCTGGTTGTCCTTCATTGACTGGATCATTCTGTCTTCCGGGTGGCGGCGCGCCATAGTGGCCTTTCTGGCGGGCGCCAGCGGAGCGCTGGCGCTGGCGCCCTTCGATATCTGGCCGCTGATGGCCGTGGCCATGTGCGTGGCCGTCTGGCTGCTGGACGGCGCCGGACAGGACAGGACTGCAGCTAAGAACAAGGCGGGGCTCCGCCGGTGGCTGGGCAGTTGGGGCGGTTTCTGGACGGGCTGGTTCTGGGGATTTGGCTATTTCACCGCTGGCCTTTGGTGGCTGGGCGCGGCCTTTCTGGTGGAGGCGGATAAATTTGCGGCACTCATGCCGCTTGGCGTCATCGGCCTGCCCGCCGGCCTTGCCTTTTTTCCGGCATTCGGCTTTGTGATCGCCAGATTGCTCTGGTCGCCCGGCATCTTGCGGATCTTCGCTCTGGCTTTCGGCCTCGGACTTAGCGAATGGCTGCGCGGCCATATCCTGACCGGATTTCCCTGGAACGAGCCGGGCATGGCGCTGGGCGATAATCTGATTCTGGCGCAGGCGGCTTGTCTTTTCGGCCTTTATGGACTGAATTTTCTGGCCATTGCCATTTTTGCGGCGCCGGCGGCGCTGATTATACCGGGCAACCGGCGCTTCGTCGCGTTCATCAGCGGCGGCGGACTGCTGGCCCTAGCGCTTTTTGGCATGGTGCGGCTGCATCTCAACCCGACGCAATGGGTGCCGGACGTGCATCTTCGCCTGATGCAGCCCAATGTGCCGCTGGACGATAATTTCAGGCCGGCGAATAAAGTGCCCATCGTGCAGCGCTATCTGGCCCTTTCTGGCCGGGCTGACAAGACACATCCCGACGGCATCCGCGGAGTCACCCATCTCATCTGGCCGGAATCATCCTTCCCGACATTGCTGGCGCAGGATCCGGAAATTCTTTCGATGATCGGCCAGTTTCTGCCCGATAGCACCGTATTACTGACCGGCGCGGTGCGATATGACGATACGGCAGCCGACGGCCGGGCACATTACATGAACAGTCTCGAAGTCGTCACCAGCGGCGGCATCATTACTGGCAGCTATGACAAGGTTCATCTTGTCCCCTTCGGCGAATACCTGCCGATGGAGGGACTTTTGCGCATGCTGGGGCTGCGGCAGTTCGTACAGATGCCGGGCGGCTTTGATGCAGGCACGCTCAATCATCTCCTCAATGTGCCGAACATGCCGCCTGTGGCGCCCGCCATCTGCTATGAAGCGATATTTCCGGGCGAGGTCTATGGTTCGGGGCTGAGGCCGGGGCTGATTCTCAATGTGACGAACGACGGCTGGTTTGGCCGGACGCCGGGACCCTACCAGCATTTTGCTCAGGCGCGTCTGCGGGCCATTGAGGACGGCCTGCCGCTGATCCGCGATGCCAACAGCGGCATTTCCGCCGTGGTCGACCCGGTGGGACGGATTCTGTCCAGCCTGCCGCTTGAAGCAGCGGATGTGCTTGATTCGGATCTGCCCAAGGCGCTGCCCGAAACAATCTTCGTCCGATTCGGCCCGCTGATGCCGGTGATTCTGTTCGCGTTAACGGCGGTTCTGGCGCTTTGGGGCCGGTTTCGCCCCGAAAGACGCCCGATGCACACTCTTTGACATTGCAATTTGATTAAAATTCGCTTAATACGAGTAAGTGACCTTGCGTAAGTAATTGCCAAATATAATTAAGTATATATCATCTTGTCAGAAAGATGCAGACTGAATGAAAAAGGTTCCTAATCCCATTGATCAACATGTCGGCAGCCGGGTGCGGATGCGGCGTGTCCTGATAGGCATGAGTCAGGAAAAACTTGGCGACGCCCTGGGCCTTACCTTTCAGCAGGTACAGAAATATGAAAAAGGCACCAATCGCATCGGCGCCAGCCGCCTTCAGGAGATTTCCAAGACTCTGAACGTGCCGCCCGCTTTCTTTTTCGAGGGTGCGCCCATCGCCGATAAAGTCGCCTTCAGCGGCTTTGAGGAAGCCTCGCCGCCGGATACGAATTATGTCGTCGATTTTCTCTCGACGGCAGAAGGACTTCTGCTCAACAAGGCATTCGCCCGCATCCGCGATGCAAAGGTGCGCAAGCGTATTCTTGATCTGGTCATTGCCGTTGCCGGCGAGGACGCGGACAGCGAGTCCGAAACGCCTCTGCCATTATAACAGCGCGTTCTCTATAACGAACATATCGTCCGATATGGCTTGACATAACGAACGCCTGCAGGCAAAAAATGCCATTGAGCGCGATCGTTCACGGCCTGCGCCTCCTCGCGCCCGGAGGTCAGGCATTTCCAATCAAGGATGCTGATTGTGGCACGTTTGGATTATCTTTTTACCAGTGAATCTGTCTCCGAGGGGCATCCCGACAAGGTCTGCGACCGCATTTCGGATGAAATCGTTGATCTCTATTATCGCGAGGCGACGCGCCTTGGCATGGATCTGAGCCAGATTCGCGTGGCTTGCGAAACCATGGCGACAACCAACCGCGTGATTATCGCGGGCGAGGTGCGCGGTCCGATGCTCTCGCATGAACTGATCGAAAAGACTGTGCGCAGCACGATCAAGGATATCGGCTATTCGCAGGAAGGCTTCCATTGGGAAAACCTGCGGATAGAAATCCTGTTGCACGAGCAATCCTCGGATATCGCGCAGGGCGTCGATTCGAGCGGCAACAAGGACGAGGGCGCGGGCGATCAGGGCATCATGTTCGGCTATGCCTGCGACGAAACTCCGGAACTCATGCCAGCGCCGATTTATTATGCCCACCGCATTCTGCATTCGCTCTCCGAGGCGCGTCGCTCCGGTACGCTCCATGCACTGGGCCCGGACGCCAAGAGCCAGGTCACGGTGAAATATGTCGGCGGCAAACCCGTGGGCGTCACGCAGATTGTGGTTTCCCACCAGCATGTGCACGAAGACCTCACCTCGGAAGGCGTGCGCAATCTGATTGAGCCCTATGTGCTCGAGGCGCTGCCGAAGGGCTGGGTGACGAAAGACACCGTCTGGCACGTCAATCCGACCGGCAAATTCTATATTGGCGGGCCGGACGGCGATTGCGGACTCACCGGCCGCAAGATCATCGTCGACACCTATGGCGGCGCCGCGCCGCATGGCGGCGGCGCTTTCTCGGGCAAGGATCCGACAAAGGTGGATCGCTCCGCAGCCTATGCCGCCCGCTATCTGGCCAAGAATGTGGTCGCCGCAGGTCTTGCGCGCCGCTGCACGCTGCAGCTTTCCTATGCCATCGGCGTGGCACAGCCCCTCTCGATCTATGTGGATACGCACGGCACCGGCAAAGTGGCGGAAAGCGAGCTTGAAGACGTGCTGATGAATATCATCAGCCTGACGCCGCGCGGCATCCGCACCCATCTCAGGCTGAATGCACCGATCTACGCGCGCACTTCGTCCTATGGGCATTTTGGCCGCCCGGCGGAAGCAGACGGCGGCTTTTCCTGGGAAAAGACGGATCTTGTGCCGCTGCTGCGGCAGAAATTCGGCATCGCGGGATGACCGGCACGACGGAAGCGGAGCCCCATGTCCAGCATGAGGGCTCCATGCTTTATGGCCGGCGCAAGGGCAAGAAGCTGCGATCCTATCATGCGCAGCTTGTGGAAACCCTGCTGCCGCGCCTCAGGGTAGATGTGTCCGCGCCGGTTGCGGCACAGGGCCTGTTTGACGGCGCACGTGAAATCTGGCTCGAAATTGGTTTTGGCGGCGGCGAACATCTGCTCCAGCGCGCCGCTGAAAATTCGGAGACGGGCTTTATCGGCTGCGAGCCGTTCATCAACGGCGTCGCCAAGGCTCTGGCAGGAATAGACGGCCAGAAGCTCGAAAATATCCGGCTGCATGACGGCGACGCAGGCCTGCTCATCGACCAGCTGGCGCCCGGAACATTGGACCGCGTTTATCTGCTTTATCCCGATCCCTGGCCCAAACGCCGCCAGCGCAAGCGCCGCTTTGTCTCGGACGACATGCTCACGCGGCTGGCGCGCGCCATGAAGCCCGGCGCGGAGCTGCGCTTTGCCACCGATATCGACGATTATGCCGGATGGACACTGGCCCGCATTCTGCGCAGTCGGGATTTTGTCTGGGACGCGCGCAGCGCCGATGACTGGCGCAAGCCCTGGGCAGGCTGGAAAAGCACGCGCTACGAGGAAAAGGCGATACGCGAAGGCCGGCCATCGGCCTATCTGACTTTCATCCGCCGATAAACGTCACCGGAAGGCCTGATCATGAACGCCGGCAAGATCATCGTCCTGACCGATCTGCATGTCCTGCCACAGGGCAAGACCATTATCGGCATCGATCCGCTGCAACGCCTCAGTACGGCCATAGCACATATCAACCGCCTGCATCCGGATGCGCACCGTGTCGTGATCACGGGCGATCTCACCCATCGCGGCGACATCGAATCCTACAGGCGGCTGAATGCCGAACTGCAGCGGCTTTGCGTGCCAGTTCAGCTCATGATCGGCAATCACGACAACCGCCGCAATTTTCTTGAGATTTTTGCCGGAGCCAGCACGGATACAGGCGGATTTGTGCAATCGGCGCTGGATCTCGGCGATTATCGCCTGATTTTTCTCGATACTGCCGACAACGGGCCGCAGGGCGACAGCCTGATCGCCGATGGCCTGCTGTGCCGGGAGCGTCTGGACTGGCTGCGCGCACAGCTTGCCGGGGCCAGCGGCAAAAAGATCGTCATTTTCATGCATCATCCGCCCCATGCCACCGGATTTCCGGGCATGGATCGCATCGGACTTCGCAACGGGCCGGAATTTTACGATCTGATCGCGCAATTTCCTCAGGTGAGGCAGATTATCGCCGGCCATGTCCATCGCACCATCTCCGGTTCATTCCGCAATGTGCCCTTCGCCGTTTTCAAAAGTCCCGCACATCAGCAGCCGATGGATTTCAGCACTGCCGACAGCACGCTTTCCGTCGATGAACCGGGCGCGTACGGCATCCTTCTGCTGCAGCCCGAAGGTGTGATCGTGCATACGGATGATTTCGAACTGAATGGCAATCGGCCGCAATCTTATCTTGCTCCCGGCCAAGGTTCTGGTGTATAGAGTCGCAAAATTTCTCAGTGCGGTTGTTGTGAAACGATCGAAAATGAGAGTGGGCTCCCGAAAGGAACCCGCTCTTTTTTTATGCTTGAGCGGGAGCCTCCTGCTCGTGCATGGGTGCCGCAGCGCCGCCGCAAGGACAGACCATGACGACAGAACTCAATGCCGATCTGCATGAGCCGCGCTTCATTCATGAAACAGGACCAGCCGCACGCGTCGCGCATCTGGTGGAGCCGGTGCTCAACGATCTCGGATTCCGGCTGGTCCGCGTCAAGCTGAGCGCCGCCGGCGGCAACACGCTGCAGATCATGGCCGAGCGCCCGGATGGTTTTATCAATATCGAGGAATGCGAGGCCATCAGCGAGGCCGTGTCGCCGGTTCTCGATCTGGAAGATCCGATCGCTGCGGCCTACCGGCTGGAAATCTCCTCGCCGGGCATCGACAGGCCGCTGGTGCGCATATCCGACCTGCTGCGTGCGCTGGGACATGAGGCCCGTTTTGAAATGGCCGTTCTGGTGGGTACCCGCAAGCGGTTCCGCGGCCTGATCCATGCGGTGGAAGACGATGTGCTCGTGCTGGAGAAACTGGAGACGAAAGAGGGCGAAGAGCCTCTCGTGCGTCTCAGCCTTGCCGATATCGGCGAAGGCCGACTTGTCCTGACGGATGCGCTGATCCGCACGTCTCTCAAGGCGGGCAAACAGGCCGAAAAGCAGCAAAAAGAGATCAAGAAGGAATTGCGGAAGGCTCAGGCGCAGCAAAAGCGTCAGCCCGCCGCCAAGAATTAGAACCCGACAAGCGCCTGCCCGGGCAGGCCACAACAGTTAAGAGGAGATTGCCATGGCTGTCAGCGCCAACAGACTCGAACTACTGCAGATCGCGGATGCCGTCGCCCGCGAAAAATCGATCGACCGTTCAATCGTGTTGAAATCCATGGAGGAAGCCCTGCAGAAGGCAGCGCGCTCCCGCTATGGGCAGGAAACGGAAGTGCGGGCCGAGATCAACCCGAAAACCGGCGAGGTGCGCTTCTCGCGCCTGCTGCTCGTGGTGGACCAGATTGACAATGACGCCATTCATATTTCGCTGACCGAAGCGCGCAAGAAAAACCCGGCTGCGCAGGTTGGCGACTGGATTTCCGAAACGCTGCCGCCCTTCGATTTCGGCCGGATCGCCGCCCAGAGCGCCAAACAGGTGATCGTGCAGAAAGTGCGCGAGGCCGAGCGTGACCGCCAGTATGACGAGTTCAAGGATCGCGTCGGTGAAATCATCAACGGTCTCGTCAAGCGGGTCGAATATGGCAATGTCATTGTCGATCTTGGCAAGGGCGAGGCCATCATCCGCCGCGATGAGATGATCCCGCGCGAAATGTTCCGCCCCGGCGACCGCGTGCGCGCCTATGTCTACGACGTGCGCCGCGAGCAGCGCGGCCCGCAGATTTTTCTCTCCCGCACTCACCCCCAACTGATGGCCAAACTTTTCGCGGCCGAAGTGCCGGAAATCTATGACGGCGTCATCGAGGTGAAGGCCGTGGCCCGCGATCCCGGTTCGCGCGCCAAGATCGCCGTTGTCTCGCGTGATTCCTCCATCGATCCTGTTGGCGCCTGCGTCGGTATGCGCGGCTCGCGCGTGCAGGCCGTGGTCAATGAATTGCAGGGCGAAAAGGTGGATATCATTCCCTGGTCGCCGGATGCCGCGACGTTCATCGTCAATGCATTGCAGCCCGCAGAAGTGGTGAAGGTGGTGCTGGACGAGGATTCGGAACGCATCGAGGTTGTTGTGCCGGATGACCAGCTTTCGCTGGCGATCGGCCGCCGCGGCCAGAACGTGCGCCTTGCCTCGCAGCTGACCGGCTGGGACATCGACATTCTGACTGAAGCCGAGGAATCGGAACGCCGCCAGAAAGAATTCACAGCCCGCACCAAGACCTTCATGGACGCGCTCGATGTCGACGAGGTTGTCGGCCAGCTGCTGGCTTCCGAAGGTTTCCGCTCGGTGGAGGAACTCTCGGTCGTCGATCTTGCGGAGCTCACGTCGATCGAGGGCTTCGACGAGGATACTGCCGCCGAAATCCAGAACCGCGCCCGCGACTATCTCGCCCGCATCGAAGCAGAACATAATGCCAAGCGCATCGAACTGGGCGTCTCCGACGATCTGCTGCAAATCGACGGCCTGACCAGCGCCATGCTGGTGAAGCTGGGCGAAAACGGCATCAAGACGCTGGAGGATTTTGCCGATCTGGCCACCGACGAACTGGTTGGCTGGTCCGAGCGCAAGGACGGCGAAACCAAGCGTAACGCCGGCTATCTCGACGGCTTCGACATTTCTCGCACCGAAGCCGAGGCGATGATCATGAACGCGCGTCTCAAGCTCGGCTGGATCGACTCGCTTCCGGAAGCCAAGGTCGAGGACGCGCCGTCCGCCGAACAGGATTGACCTTGCCAAAGGACAGAACAGCGACGCCCGAACGCACCTGCATCGTCACGCGGAAAAGCCAGCCCGCGAAGGCGATGCTGCGTTTTGTGCTCGGGCCGGAAGGACTTATCGTCCCCGATCTCAAGGGCCGTCTGCCGGGACGGGGCGTTTATGTGTCGCTGTCCTCGGCGCTGGTGCGTCAGGCCATGAAAAAGAACATGTTCGCGCGGGCGCTGAAAACGCCGGCGCTCGTGCCGGACAGCCTCGCCGAAGACATTGATGCACTGATGCGCAAGGCCGCGCTGCAGGCGCTCGCGCTCGCCAACAAGGGCGGCGCGGTGATCGCCGGATTTTCAAAGCTGCTGGGCGCCCTGAATGAAGGACGCCTGAAGGCCCTGGTTCACGCCCTGGAAGCCGGCTCCGATGGAACCCGCAAGCTCGACAATCTGGCGCAGCGCCAGGAACATGACCGTAAAATTAAAATATTTCAGTTGTTTGGCACCTCGGAATTGGATATGGCTCTGGGACGGAGCAATTCGGTTCATGTCGGCATTACCAGCGCCGAGGCTGGCCAGTATTTCATCGACATGATTGAACGTTATGCGGCCTATCGCAGCGACCCGAAGGATCCGCATCAAGAAATAGTCTCCAATCCTGATGAAATATGTGATAATTCGGATGAAATTTCCGAAAAATAGGTTTATGAGCGGGCACGGCGTCCGAGACGAATAGGGTAACATGAACGACACGACGAACAATGGCGACAAGACTTTAACCGTTCCATCCAAAACCCTGACGTTGAAACGTCCGGTAGAGCAGGGCGTTGTGCGCCAGAGCTTTTCTCACGGACGTACCAAGCAGGTGGTGGTCGAAACGGTGAAACGCCGTTCGCATGCGCCCGGCGAAACGAAGCCCGTCTCAGCCGCGCCTGCGCCTGCGCCCGCCCCTGCGGCCGTGCAGAAAGCCGCGCCGCCCTCGACCGGACGACAGGTTCCGCCGTCACGACCCACGACCGGCGTCGTTCTGCCAACCCTGACTGAAGCCCAGCGCGATGCCCGTGAACGGGCGCTGGCAGAATCGCGGCTGCGCGAAGAGGAAGACCGCCGCCGCCAGGAAGCGGAAGCCAAGGCGCGCGCCGAACGCGAATTGCGCGAACGGGCGGAACGCGAAGCCGCCGAGGCGCGCAAGCGCGAGGAAGACGCCCGCCGCGCCGCCGAGCTCGATGCCAAGCGCAAGATTGAAGAAGAAGCCAAGCGCCGCCTTGCCGGAGGGCCGCCGGCTCCCGCACCCGCGCCGCAGTCAACTGCAGCCCAGCCGCAGCGCCGTCCGCTGACGCCGCTCACCCCAGCTGCCAAGCCTGTTCAGGCCGCGGTTCCGGGCAAGCGCACAGCCGAAGCCGAAGACGACGACATGAAAAAGACCGTCGTGCGCCGCCCCGGCGTGATGGTGCGTCCGGCCATTCCCGCCAAGACGCCCTCGCAGCGCGACCTTGAGCAGAAACAGCGCAGCCGTCTGACCGTGCACAGCATAACCAGCGACGAAGAAGAGCGCACGCGCTCCGTCGCGGCCTTCCGCCGCCGCACGCAGCGCCTCAAGGGCCATGCCTCGAACGAGCCGAAGGAAAAGATCGTCCGCGAAATCCAGCTTCCTGAAACCATCACCATTCAGGAACTGGCCAACCGCATGTCGGAACGCGCCGTCGATGTCATCAAGATCCTGATGAAGCAGGGCCAGATGGCGAAAATCACCGATGTGATCGACGCCGACACCGCTGAACTGATTGCCGATGAACTCGGCCATAAAGTGCGCCGCGTTGCGGAATCGGACGTCGAAGAAGGATTGTTCGACGCGCCTGAGGCCGATGGCGAGGACAAACTCGTGCATCGCCCGCCGGTTGTCACCATCATGGGCCATGTCGACCACGGCAAGACCTCGCTGCTCGATGCCATCCGCCACGCCAATGTCGTTTCGGGCGAGGCCGGCGGCATCACCCAGCATATCGGCGCCTACCAGATCGTTGCGCCCAACGGCGGCAAGGTCACCTTCATCGATACGCCCGGCCACGCCGCCTTCACGGCCATGCGCGCCCGCGGCGCCAAGGTGACGGATATCGTCGTTCTGGTGGTGGCGGCCGATGACGGCGTCATGCCGCAGACGGTTGAGGCCATCAATCACGCCAAGGCGGCAGGTGTGCCGATCATTGTCGCCATCAACAAGATCGACAAGCCGGACGCCAAGCCGGAGCGCGTGCGCGCCGAGCTTCTCCAGCACGAAGTGCAGGTGGAAAGCCTGGGCGGCGATGTACTCGAAGTGGAAGTTTCCGCCCTTAAGCGGATCAACCTCGACAAACTGCTCGAACTACTGGCGCTGCAGTCCGAACTGCTTGATCTCAAATCCAATCCCGACCGCGCCGCGGAAGGTACGATCATCGAAGCCCGTCTCGACAAGGGACGCGGGCCTGTTGCCACCATTCTGGTGCAGCGCGGCACGCTGAAAGTGGGCGACATCATCGTTGCCGGTTCGCAATGGGGCCGCGTGCGCGCCTTGCTCAACGACAAGGGCGCTCATGTCCATTCGGCAGGGCCGTCGATGCCGGTGGAAGTGCTGGGCTTCAACGGTGCGCCGGAAGCCGGCGACCGTGTCGCCGCCGTGCAATCGGAAGCGCGTGCCCGCGAAATCGCCGAATATCGCGAGCGTCAGCGCCGCGAGAAGCAGGCGGCCCGCGGCAATGTGGCCCGCGGCTCGCTGGCGGATATGATGAGCCAGCTCAAGACGGCCGGACGCAAGGAATTTCCGCTGGTCATCAAGGGCGACGTGCAGGGCTCGGTGGAAGCCATTCTCGCGACGCTGGAAAAGCTCAGCACGGATGAGGTCGCCGCGCGCGTCATTCACGCCGGCGCAGGCGGCATCACCGAATCCGACGTGACATTGGCTGAAGCCTCGCACGCCGCCGTCATCGGCTTCAACGTGCGCGCCCACAAGGAAGCGCGCGAGCTTGCGGAGCGTCTCGGCATCGAAATCCGCTATTACAACATCATCTACAACCTCGTGGACGATGTGAAGGCGGCCATGTCCGGCCTGCTCGCGCCCACCTTGCGCGAAACCATGCTGGGCAATGCGCAGATTCTGGAAGTCTTCAATATTTCCAAGGTCGGCAAGGTCGCAGGCTGCCGCGTCACGGACGGCAAGGTGGAACGCGGCGCTTCTGTGCGCCTCATCCGCGACAATGTCGTCATTCACGAAGGCAAGCTCTCGACGCTCAAGCGCTTCAAGGATGAAGTCAAGGACGTGCAGGCCGGCCAGGAATGCGGCATGGCCTTCGAGAAATATGAGGATATGCGCGCGGGCGACATCATCGAATGTTACCGGGTCGAGGAGATCAAGCGCAGTTTGTAAGCCCTTGCGGCTTGAAATTGAATCAGGCGCCGGACATTGCGTCCGGCCCTGACTGTTGAGCAGGCTTCCCATGTCAAGACAGCATCATAGTGGAAAAACCCAGTCGCAGCGCATGCTCCGGGTCGGGGAACTCATTCGCCACGCCATGGCGGATGTTCTCGCGCGCGGCATACTGAACGAGCCGGAACTCAGCGGCCTTGTCATCACCATTCCCGAAGTACGTGTCAGCCCCGATCTCAAGCTGGCAACGGTCTATGTCATGCCGCTTGGCGGCGAAAAGCTCGACATCGTGCTCAAGGCGCTGGAGCGGCATAAGAAATTCCTGCGCGGAGAGATCGCCCACAAGGTCAATCTGAAATTCGCGCCGGACGTGCGTTTCAGGGCCGACGAGAGCTTTGCCGAGGGCTCGCGCATCGACGAGCTTCTGCGTTCGCCGCAGGTGCAGCGCGATCTTGGCGCCGATGCGGCATCTTCCGGCCACGACCTGCCGCCCGATGACGATGAGAACTGATCAGAATGAATGCTCCGCGCTCAAACCGCATCGAGGTCAACGGCTGGATCGTTCTTGACAAGGCCTATGGCATGACATCGACACAGGCCGTGTCGAAGCTCAAATATCTTTTTCGCGCCAAAAAGGCCGGTCATGCCGGCACATTGGATCCGCTGGCTTCCGGTATCCTGCCTGTTGCCTTCGGCGAGGCAACCAAGACGGTGCCCTTCGTGCAGGATGGTGAAAAATCCTACCGCTTCACCGTGCGCTGGGGTGCGGAAACCACGACGGACGACCTTGAGGGTCCGGTGACAAAAAGCTCGCAGGCGCGCCCCGCACCCGAGCAGATCGCCGCGCTTTTGCCCCGCTTCATCGGCGAGATTGAGCAGATTCCGCCGCAATTTTCCGCGATCAAGGTCGACGGCGCGCGCGCCTACGATCTCGCGCGCGAAGGCGAGACGCTGGATCTTGCCGCCCGCACCATCGTCATCCACGACCTGCGGCTGATATCGGCGGGCCCGGACGAGGCCGTTCTCGAGGCTGATTGCGGCAAGGGCACCTATGTGCGCGCCGTCGCGCGCGATCTGGGGCGGTTGCTGGGCTGTTATGGCCATGTCTCGGCGCTGCGGCGCACCCGCGTCGGGCCTTTCATGGAAGCGGATGCGGTGACGCTGGCCGGACTCGAGGCCATGAGCGATATCAGTGAAGCGCTGCAGCCGGTTGAATCCGGCCTGACGGAAGTGCCCTGCGTCATCGTCGACCGCAATCTGGCAGCGCGGCTCAAGCGCGGACAATCGATCATTCTGCGCGGGCGCGATGCCCCGGCTGGCGGCATGGCCTATGCGGCCTGCGGCGGCGTGCCTGTTGCGTTCGGTCCGGTGCAGCAGGGCGAACTGCACCCGCACAGGGTGTTCAACCTCGACTATTGAACTGCCTAAAATTCAGGCTCGCTTGATCTCGCCATCCGGCACGACTATAGAACGAAAGTTCTATATGACGCCAGGATGAACGGACCTTCGCGAGATTTGAATGATGAGCATTAATGTGATGCCGGCCAGCGAGGCCGAAAAGGACCTGCCTTTGCGGGAAGATATCCGGCTGCTGGGACGCATGCTCGGCGATACGGTACGCGAGCAGGAGGGCGAGGATGTTTTCGCCATAGTCGAATTCATCCGCCAGACATCGACGCGGTTTCATCGCGAGCAGGATTCGTCGGTCGGCAATGCGCTGGAAGCCATGCTGAATCAGCTCACGCCGCGCCAGACAGTGAAAATCGTGCGCGCCTTTTCCTATTTTTCGCATCTTGCCAATATAGCCGAGGATCAGCATCACATCCGCCGCACGCGCGCCCATGCCATTGCCGGCTCGGCGCCGCGGCCGGGTTCCATGGCCTATGCGCTGGCGCAGGCGAAAAAGGCCGGCATAACCGCCCGCCAGCTGGCTGATTTTTTCGCCCGGGCGCTCATCAGCCCCGTCCTGACGGCGCATCCCACCGAAGTACGCCGCAAGAGCACGATGACGCGCGAAATGGAGATTTACGCCCTGCTCGGCCGGCGCGACATTCCGCTGACCCCCGACGAACACAAGCAGATTCTGGAAGACCTGAAGCGCATTGTCGTCACGCTCTGGCAGACCAGCCTGCTGCGGCAGAACAAGCTGACCGTGCTCGATGAAGTCGCCAACGGCCAGAGCTATTACGATTACACCTTCCTGCGCGAAGTGCCGAAATTGCATGCCGCGCTGGAAGACCAGCTGCGCCAGTCCGAACCGGGTGCGGATATTGCTGTGCCCTCGTTCCTGCGCGTCGGCAACTGGATCGGCGGCGACCGCGACGGCAACCCTTTCGTCACGGCCGAGGTGCTCAAAGCCACAACCCACATGCATTCAAAACTGGCGCTCCAGTTCTATCTCGATGAATTGCATGCGCTGGGCGCCGAACTTTCCGTCACCGACCGGCTTGTCGAGGTCACGCCCGAATTGCGCGCGCTGGCGCAGAAAGGCGGAGACCGTTCGCTGCACCGTGCCCGGGAGCCCTACCGGCAGGCGCTGATCGGCATTTATGCGCGCGTCGCCGCCACGATGCGCCTGCTGCATGGCGTGGACGATCCGCGCCACCCCGCAGCCAGCGCCGAGCCCTATGCCGCTTCGGGCCAGTTGTTGGACGATCTCCAGACCATAGACACGTCACTGCGCTCGCATGGCTCGCAAATTCTGGCGGATGGCCGCCTGCGCCGCCTGCTGCGCGCCGTGGACTGCTTCGGATTTCACCTCACCAGCACCGATCTGCGGCAGAATTCCGCCGTGCACGAGCGCGTCATCGCCGAACTGCTGGAACGGGCAGCGCCCGGCACAAATTATGCCGGCCTTGACGAGACCGGGCGCATCGACGTGCTGCGGCGCGAACTCACGACACCGCGCCCGCTTGTCTCGCCCTTCCTGACCTACAGCGAAGAAACGCAGAAGGAACTGTCCGTATTCCGCACCGCCGCCGAGGCGCATCAGCGCTTTGGCCCGCAGGTGATCACCACCTGCATCATCTCCAAGGCCGAGGGCGTCTCGGACATGCTGGAGCTGGCCGTGCTGCTCAAAGAAGTGGGACTGGTGCGGGCCGAAGGCTCCAGCGCAGTGCATCTCGTGCCGCTGTTCGAGACCATCGAGGACCTGCGCGCCTGCATCGATGTGATGGACGCGCTGTTCTCCCTGCCCGAATACCGCTCGCTCGTCGCCAGCCGCGGCAATGTGCAGGAAGTGATGCTCGGCTATTCCGATTCCAACAAGGATGGCGGTTTTGTCACGTCCGGATGGGAGCTTTACAAGGCGGAAATCGGGCTGGTCGAGGTGTTCAGCCGGCACAAGGTGGGCATCCGCCTGTTTCACGGGCGCGGCGGCTCGGTGGGGCGCGGCGGCGGGCCGAGCTATGACGCCATTCTGGCGCAGCCGGGCGGCGCAGTGAACGGACAGATCCGCATCACCGAACAGGGCGAGATTATCTCGTCGAAATATTCCAATGCGGAAGTGGGGCACCGCAATCTCGAAATTCTCGCCGCCGCGACACTGGAGGCAAGCCTGCTGCAGCCGGATCATCCGGCGCCGCAGGCCTCCTATCTGGAAGCCATGGCCGAATTGTCCGATGTGGCCTATGCCGCCTACCGGGGCCTTGTCTATGAAACGCCACGCTTCGAGGACTATTTCTGGGCCAGCACGGTGATCACCGAGATCGCCACGCTCAATATCGGCTCGCGTCCGGCCTCGCGCACCAAGACGCGGCGGATCGAGGATCTGCGCGCCATTCCCTGGGTATTCTCATGGGCGCAATGCCGCCTGATGCTGCCGGGCTGGTTTGGTTTCGGCAGTGCCGTCACGGCCTATCTCGCCGCGCATGACGACGGGCTTGCGCACCTGCAGGCCATGTACAGGGAATGGCCGTTCTTTCGCACGCTGCTGTCCAACATGGACATGGTGCTGGCCAAGAGCAGCCTCGCCATTGCCTCGCGCTATGCCGAGCTTGTCGCGGATGAAGAGCTGCGCACAGCCATATTCGGCCGCATCAGCGCCGAATATCACGAGACGATCAAACATCTGCTGGCGATCATGGGCCAGAGCAGCCTGCTCGAGAAAAACCCGCTGCTGGAGCGCTCAATCCGCAACCGCTTCCCCTATCTCGACCCGCTGAACCATATTCAGGTGGAACTGCTCAAAAAGCACCGCGCCGACGGCATGAACGAGGAAACCCTCACCGGCATCCAGCTCACCATCAACGGCATTTCGGCGGGCCTGAGAAACAGCGGTTAGAGCTATCTCAGCGCCTTTTGCATTGTGGCGGAAACGGCTGTCAGCGCTCGCTCTCCCCTCATCCTGAGCTTGTCGAAGAATGAGGGGAGAGGGATTGAACACAAAAATCGCAACAGCGTCTAAAAGGCAAACTAGGGCAGGTCATTGCCTGCCGCCCTGGCGCTTTTAAGAGTGTCGTTACTGGCCAGCGGCGCGCAATTCTCATTGCCTTTTTCACTTCGTCCTTAACAAAGTCCCGCGCCCCTGCTATCAGGCTGTCATGACCACGCACAGCATTGATAATATCCGCAATTTCTCCATTGTCGCTCATATCGACCATGGCAAGTCCACCCTCGCCGACCGCCTGATCCAGCAAACCGGAACAGTGGCCGCCCGCGACATGGAAGAGCAGATTCTCGATTCGATGGATATCGAGAAGGAACGCGGCATCACCATCAAGGCCCAGACCGTGCGCCTCGAATATAAGGCGCTGGACGGCAAGACCTATATTCTCAACCTGATGGACACGCCCGGCCACGTCGACTTCGCCTATGAGGTCTCGCGCTCGCTGGCCGCCTGCGAAGGATCGTTGCTCGTGGTGGACGCCTCTCAGGGCGTCGAGGCGCAAACTCTGGCCAATGTCTATCACGCGCTCGATGCGGGCCACGAGATCGTGCCGGTGCTCAACAAGATCGATCTGCCCGCCGCCGAGCCGGAGCGCATCAAGCAGCAGATCGAGGAAGTGATCGGGCTCGATGCCTCCGACGCCGTGCCGATCTCCGCCAAGACCGGCATCGGCATCGACCTCGTGCTCGAGGCCATTGTCAATCGCCTGCCGCCGCCCAAAGGCGACGAAAACGCGCCGCTGAAAGCCCTGCTGGTGGACAGCTGGTATGACGCCTATCTCGGCGTCGTCGTGCTGGTGCGCATCGTCGATGGCGTGATGAAGCGGCATCAGAAGATCAAGATGATGGGCACGGACGCCCATTACACAGTTGAAAAAATTGGTGTCTTCACGCCCAAGATGAATGACCGCGACCAGCTCGGCCCGGGCGAGATCGGCTTCATCACCGCCCAGATCAAACAGGTGGCCGACACGCGCGTCGGCGACACGATCACCGATGAGCGCCGCCCCTGCTCCGGCATGATGCCGGGCTTCAAGCCCGCCCAGCCGGTGGTGTTCTGCGGCCTCTTTCCGGTGGATGCGGCCGATTTCGAAGATCTGCGCTCCGCCATGGGCAAGCTGCGGCTCAATGATGCGAGCTTCTCGTTTGAAATGGAAAGCTCTGCGGCGCTGGGCTTCGGCTTTCGTTGCGGCTTTCTCGGCCTGTTGCACCTTGAAATCATTCAGGAGCGGCTGGAGCGCGAATTCAACCTTGATCTCATCGCCACCGCGCCCTCCGTCATCTACAAGCTGGCGCTGCGCAATGGCGAGGAGATCGAACTGCACAATCCGGTCGACATGCCGGATATCATGCAGATCGAGACCATTGCCGAGCCATGGATCAAGGCGACGATCCTCACGCCGGACGATTATCTCGGCGGCGTTCTCAAGCTCTGCCAGGAACGGCGCGGCGTGCAGATCGATCTCAATTATGTCGGCAAGCGGGCCATGGTGACCTACGAGCTGCCGCTCAACGAGGTGGTCTTCGATTTTTATGACCGCCTGAAAAGCATTTCCAAGGGCTATGCCAGCTTCGATTATCATCTCATCGACTATCGCCCCGGCGATCTGGTGAAAATGTCGATCCTCGTCAATGCCGAGCCGGTGGACGCGCTCTCGATGCTGGTGCACCGCGACCGGGCCGACATGCGCGGACGTGCGATGGTGGAAAAGCTCAAGGAACTGATTCCGCCGCATATGTTCCAGATTCCGGTGCAGGCGGCCATCGGCGGCAAGATCATCGCACGCGAGACAATCCGGGCGCTGCGCAAGGACGTCACCGCCAAGTGCTACGGCGGCGATGCGACGCGCAAGCGTAAATTGCTCGACAAGCAGAAGGCTGGTAAAAAGAAGATGCGCCAGTTCGGCAAGGTGGAAATTCCGCAGGAAGCCTTCATTGCCGCGCTGAAAATCGATTCCTGATCAGTCTGCCGACAGCAAAGGAGGAGCAACCATGCGAATCAGTCTTTGCCTATCGTTGATGCTCTGCACGGCGGGGCCTGCTTTCGCCACCGAAATCATCCAGCTGCCGACACTGGCACAGGACCCCTCGGCCTCTCCCTGGACGGCCGGGTTCGAGGCCGGCGGCCTCTCCACCGACGGGATCGGAGCCAAATCCTTCAGCGCCCCCATCGGCGGCGGCTGGAAGCTCGAAGTCAGCGGAACCAATGGCTCTGGTCTGCCGCAATTCGGCTTCGCTCTGCCCTCGGCAGGCTTTACCGGCTCACAGACCAAGCTTTCCTATGACATGGGCAGTTTCAAGCCCTTCGTCTTCTCCGGGCTTTCCTCCGGTCCTGCCAGCGCATTTGGCGCGGCACCGCTGCTGAACCCGCAATTTGCCGCCTCACCCTTCTCGCGCAACAGCGTAACCGCCGGTTTCGGCGCGGATTACCAGCTTGGCGCCAACTCCAGCATTGGCTTTGCCGTGGGCGTATCCACCAGCCAGACGCAAACCATGCCCTGAGCCGCACCGGCCAGAGCAGATCATTCACATAAAAGGAGTTCGCATGTCCCTCACGTCCGCCCTCGCACAGCAGATCATCGCCGAGACGCTGAAAGTCTGCCGGGAGAAGAATTTCAATCCGATGGCCGTCGCCGTGCTTGATGCGCGCGGCGCTGTCCTTGGTTTGCAGGCGGAGGACGGCTGTCCGCCGATGCGCTGGCGCATTGCGCTGGGCAAAGCCGCCGGCTGCGTGGCACTGGGCATGGGCGGCCGCCGCCAGCATAATCTCGCCGTGGAGCGGCCGCATTTCATCAATGCTGCGGCGGAGCTTTCGGCCAATGGTCTGGTGCCGGTGCCGGGCGGGGTGTTGATCCGCGACAGCGAAAAGAACATTCTCGGCGCTGTCGGTGTTTCCGGCGACACTTCGGATAATGACGAAGCCGCCGCCAGCGCCGCTATTGCGGCGGCTGGCCTCGTCGCTGATGGCGGCTAGGCGCACCTTGCAGCTTGCCCTCATCCTTCAACAAGCTCAGGATGAGGGAAGCGTGCACGAATGGAGAAAAGTCAGCGCACGAAGCCCATGATGTCCTTGACATCATTCATGATCGGCGCGGCTATGGCCCGGGCGCGTTCAGCGCCATGGCGCAGCACCCCGTCGATATATCCGGTATCCTGCTGCAGGCGCTTCATTTCCGTGGCGATAGGGCTGAGCTTGGCCACGGCAAGATCAACCAGAGCCGCCTTGAAGCTGGAGAATTGCGCTCCGCCAAAAGCACCGAGCACATCTTCGCGGCTCTGGTCGTTGAGCGCCGCATAGATGCCGACGAGATTATCGGCCTCGGGGCGGCTGGCCAGCCCGGCAATTTCCGACGGCAGAGGCTCCGAATCGGTTTTTGCCTTGCGCACCTTGGAGGCTATGGCGTCGGCATCGTCGGTGAGATTGATGCGCGACAGGTCGGACGGGTCCGACTTCGACATTTTCTTCGTGCCGTCGCGCAGGCTCATCACGCGGGTGGCCGGACCTTGAATCACCGGCTCAGGCAGCGGGAAGTAACCGCCCTCGGCGCCAACGCCAAGGCCAAGCCCGGCAATGCGGGCGGCATAATCGAAATTGAACTTCTGCGCGATGTCGCGCGAAAGCTCCAGATGCTGTTTCTGGTCTTCGCCCACCGGCACATGGGTGGCACGGTAGGCCAGAATGTCCGCCGCCATCAGGACCGGATAATCATAGAGGCCGATAGAAGCCTTTTCGCGATCCTTGCCGGCCTTTTCCTTGAACTGGGTCATGCGGTTGAGCCAGCCGATGCGGGCAACGCAGTTAAAGATCCAGGCAAGTTCCGCATGAGCCGAAACCTGGCTCTGGTTGAAGATGATGTGTTTCTGCGGATCAACGCCTGCGGCAATGAATGCCGCGGTCACTTCCCGGATGGTTCGCGTCAGTTCGACGGGATCCTGCGGCACGGTCACTGCATGCAGATCGACGACGCAATAGATGCACTCGAAATTCTCCTGCAGGGCCACGAACTTGGTGATGGCGCCAAGATAATTGCCCAGATGCAGATTGCCGGTTGGCTGAACCCCCGAAAAAACGCGCGGCGCAAAGCTCATTGATAAGACCCTCGAATTTCTGCGCGTTTATGGCAACAGGGCTCGCTCAGCGCAAGCGGGATTTTAGGCGGCGGACCGCCATTCGCGCCAATTCAGACATCCCAGCAGGGCGCAAGCACCGACATAGGTCAGAAGCCCCGCGCCGATAAGCCCGGCCAATAGGCCAATGCGTGTCGTGAAGGGCGTTGCAGCGGCAAAGGACAGGCCGGCATAGCGCAGCGCAAACCATAAAAGCAGCGCTATCAGGACGCTGGCAAAGAGCAGGCGCAGCAGGCGCGTCCATTGCGGCATGCTGAACGCGAGCCGTTGTTCACGCCACAACAGCCATCCAAGGCCAAGAGCGTTGAACCAGCCGGCCAGTGCCGCAGCGAGGGCGATGCCCGTCTGCGAGAGGCTGGGAAAGCTGAAATAAGCGATGAGAAAATCCAGCAGCGCCCCGGCAAGAGCCAGAATGAGCGGCGCGCGCATCTGATGCGCGGCAAAAAAGTTCGGCTGCAGGCTTTTGGCGATGATGAAGGCCGGAAGCCCGAGCGCATAGATTCGCAGGGCCTGCGCGGTGGCCTGTGTCGACCCGGCGCCGAACGCGCCATGCTCGAACAGGACATTGACAACAGGAACTGCCAGAACGACAAGCCCCGCCGTTGCCGGCAAAATCAGAAAAAGCGCCAGTTCGAGCGCCAGAAACTGCATCCGGCGCGCGGCAGGTTCATCGCCACTGGCCAGATGCGCGGCCAGCGGCGCAAGCAAAATCTGACCCAGCGCCACGCCGACAATGCCCAGCGGCAACTGATAGACGCGGTCGGCATAATAAAGATGCGCAACAACGCCCGGCACAGCCGAACCAACGAACGACCCGATGAAGGCATTGATCTGCGTGATACCGCCTGCCAGAAGTCCGGGAACAAGGACAAGAACCAGCCGCCGGGTAGCGCCATCGAGGCGCGGACGCATGAAACGTGGCGCATAACCGGCGCGGATCAGCCCGCGCCAGCACCACAATGCCTGCAAGAGGCCGGCGAGACTCACGCCAAGGCAAAGCGCCATAGCAGCGCGGCCAGTACCGGCCAGCCCCAGTGCATCGGCCAGAACCAGCGCCATGATCAGCACGATGTTGAGAATGACCGGCGCATAGGCGGCGATGAAATAGCGGCCGCAGATATTGAGCAGGGCCGAATAAAATGCCGATATCAGCGAAAAAGCCAGAAAGGGCGCGGCAATACGCCCCATGATGATTGCAAGGCCGGCAGTGCCGCCGTCATGAAACAGACCCGGCGCCAGCGCGAAGATCAGCGGGCGCATCCCCCATTCGGCCAGCAGAACCAGCAGGACGCCCAGCACCGTCAGGCCGGCAAGAACCTGCCCGGCAAAATTCCGCGCCGCCTCTTCTCCGGACTGATTGCGCATCCGGATAAAGATCGGCACGAATCCGGCATTGAACGCACCCTCCGAAAACAGACGCCGAAAAAGATTGGGCAGGCGAAAGGCCACGACAAAGGCATCGGCGACAGGCCCGGCGCCCAAACTGGCCGCGATCAGCACGTCACGCACAAAACCCAGCAGCCGAGAAGCGGCCGTGCCGCTTCCGACCGTGAGAAAATTGCGTGCAAGGGACATCCGTGTGGTCCCGTCAGAGAATGAACCGGCTCAGATCCGCATTGCGCGCCAGATCACCGACATGCTTTTCAACGAATGCACCATCGATGATGATCTTCTCGCCCCTGCGGTCCGGCGCAGTGAAGCTGACCTCGTCGAGGACGCGCTCCATCACCGTCTGCAGGCGGCGGGCGCCGATATTCTCGACCGAATCATTCACCTGCACCGCAATGCGCGCCAGAGCGTCGATCGAATCGGCCTCGAAAACCAGTTCGACGCCTTCGGTTTCCAGCAGGGCCACATATTGTTTGACCAGACTGGCTTCTGTGTCGGAGAGAATCCGCTTGAAATCCTCCTCATTGAGCGAGGACAATTCGACGCGGATCGGCAGGCGCCCCTGTAATTCGGGAAGCAGGTCGGACGGCTTGGCCACATGGAACGCACCTGAGGCGATGAACAGGATATGATCTGTCTTGACCGAGCCGTGCTTGGTGGACACCGTCGTACCCTCGATCAGGGGCAGCAGATCGCGCTGCACGCCCTCGCGCGAGACATCCGCGCCGCCGCGCCCCTCCCGCGCGCAGATTTTGTCGATCTCATCAAGGAAGACAATGCCGTTGTTCTCGACCTCGCGGATCGCCTCGGCCACAGTGGCGTCGCCATCGATCAGCTTATCCGATTCTTCCGCAATCAGCGGCGCATAGGCATCGTGCACAGTGAGACGGCGCGTCTGCTTGCGTCCGCCAAAGCCTTTGCCGAACATGTCGGACAGATTGATCGCGCCAATCGAAGCGCCCGGCATATTGGGCAGCTCGAACATGGGCATGCCGCCGCCCGATTGTGCAAGTTCTATCTCGATTTCCTTGTCGTCGAGCTCGCCTGCGCGCAATTTCTTGCGGAAGGATTCGCGCGTGTTGGGGCTGGCGCCGGGTCCGACAAGGCCATCAAGCACCCGCTCCTCGGCGGCAAGCTCGGCCTTTGCCAGCACCATCTTGCGCTTGCCTTCCTTGACCTGCGCAATGCCTATTTCGAGAAGATCGCGGATGATCTGCTCGACATCACGGCCCACATAACCGACTTCGGTAAATTTTGTCGCCTCGATCTTGATGAACGGCGCGTTGGCCAGCCGCGCCAGACGACGGGATATCTCCGTCTTACCGCAGCCGGTGGGGCCGATCATCAGAATATTTTTCGGCAGCACCTCGTCCCGCATCGGCGGGGTGAGCTGCAAACGCCGCCAGCGGTTGCGCAGGGCGATGGCCACCGCGCGCTTGGCGGCCTGCTGACCGACAATATGGCGGTCGAGTTCGGAAACAATTTCGCGGGGAGAAAAATCAGGCATGTCTCAAAGACTTTCGATCACCAGATTGCTGTTGGTGTAAACGCAGATATCGGCGGCAATGGCCATGGAGCGGCGCACGATTTCCTCGGCATCCATCTCGACGGGAAGCAGCGCGCGGGCCGCCGCAAGCGCATAATTGCCGCCCGAGCCGATACCCATGACGGCGCCGTGTTCGGACGCGGTGGGCTCAAGCACATCGCCGGTACCGGTAAGCACAAGGCCGGCCTGCCGGTCGGCAACAAGCATCATGGCTTCGAGGCGGCGCAGATAGCGGTCCGTGCGCCAGTCCTTGGCCAGTTCGACGCAGGCGCGGGTAAGCTGGCCGGGATATTGCTCAAGCTTGGATTCAAGCCGCTCAAACAGCGTGAAGGCATCGGCGGTGGCACCGGCAAAACCGGCGATCACGTCGCCCTTGCCAAGGCGGCGCACCTTTTTCGCATTGCCCTTGATGATGGTGGCGCCCAGACTGACCTGCCCGTCGCCGCCAATAACAGTGCGGCCACCTTTGCGCACCATGAGAATGGTGGTGGCATGCATGGTTTGATTTTCACTCATGAAAAATCCCGATCAAATGCAACTTATCATAAACAGACTGAGCAGCATCTATGAAGCGGCGGGGCCCGTTACAAGGGGCAAATGCCAGCTGAGCAGCAAAGGGGTGGTATTTTGGCCTGCGGCTTGCTAGAAGCGCATGTCAACTCACGATAAGAGCAGCATCATGCGTCAGGCAGAAATTACCCGCGCCACCAAGGAAACCGATATTTCCGTCAAGGTTGAGCTGGATGGCAGCGGCATCGCCGATATGGCCACCGGCATCGGTTTCTTCGATCATATGCTGGATCAGCTTGCCCGCCATTCGCTGATGAACATCACGGTACGGGCCAAGGGCGACCTTCATGTCGACGACCACCACACGGTGGAGGATGTCGGCATCGCGCTTGGACAGGCCATCCGCAAGGCGCTGGGCGATCTCAAGGGAATCACGCGTTATGCCGACGTGCATCTGCCGATGGACGAGACGCTGACCCGTGTCGCGATCGATATTTCAGGCCGGCCCTTTCTGGTCTTCCGCACCGAATTTTCCGCTGCAAAGATCGGAACCTTCGATACGGAGCTGGTGCGCGAGTTCTTTCAGGCGATAGCCATGAATTCAGGCATGACCTGCCATGTCGAGACCTTATATGGCACGAACAATCACCATATAGCGGAAAGCTGCTTCAAGGCGCTGGCGCGCGCGCTGCGCACCGCCATCAGCATTGACGCGGGACAAAAAGACCGCGTCCCCTCGACCAAGGGATCCTTGTAATCCATGTCAGTCTACACCATCCACGTCAAAAGCGGCGACGAGACCGGAGCCGAGGCCCGCTTCATCCGCGAGGGCTTCAGCATCCCGGCCTTCATCTTTGGACCGCTCTGGCTGCTGGCGCATCGCCTTTGGCTGGAATTTCTTGTATTTGCTGCGCTTTTCAGTCTCATTTCGACGCTTGCCTACCTGCTGCAGCTGCCGGATTGGGCAGGCGGCGCAATGGAAATGCTGCTCATGTTCTATCTGGGCTGGGAGGGCAACCAGCTGCGCCGAAACGCATTGCAGCGCCGGGGCTGGCTTTATGCCGATGTCGTCAGCAGCAAGAACCTCGAATCTGCGGAACGCATTTTCTTTTCGCGCTGGCCGCGCGCCGCCGCACGTACTGACACGCCGCCGGCACAGCCCTTGCAGCACGCCGTATCCTTCCCCGGCACCGACATTCTCGGCCTGTTTCCGCAAAAGGGCATGTGAGATGATCGTCGCCATAGTCGATTATGGATCGGGAAACCTGCACTCGGCCCACAAGGCGTTCGAGCGCGCCGCGCGTGAACGCGGCCTCGAGGCGAAGATCCACGTTTCCAGCGATGCGGATTTTGTCTCGCGCGCAGATCAGATCGTGCTGCCCGGCGTTGGTGCCTTTGCCGATTGCCGCAGCGGCCTTGAAGCCGTTGACGGCATGGTGGAAGCGCTTGAATTTGCCGTGATGGACAAGGGACGCCCCTTTTTCGGAATTTGCGTCGGCATGCAGCTCATGGCCACGCGCGGGCTTGAACACAAGATCACGTCCGGGCTGGACTGGATCAAGGGCGATGTCGTCGCCATCACGCCTGACGATCCGCAGCTGAAAATTCCGCATATGGGCTGGAACGATCTCGAACGGCGCGAACATGCCGTGCTGAACGACATCCCCGCCGGCCTGCATGCCTATTTCGTGCATTCCTACCATATGAAACTGGAAAATGATCAGGATTGTCTGGCCACGACCGATTATGGCGGCCCCATTACCGCGATGATCGGGCGCGACAATATGATCGGCACCCAGTTTCACCCTGAAAAGAGCCAAAGCCTCGGGCTAGCGCTCATAAGCCAGTTTCTGAGGTGGCGTCCGTGATTCTGTTTCCTGCAATTGATCTGAAAGAGGGCGAATGCGTCCGCCTTATCCATGGCGACATGGATCAGGCCACCGTGTTCAACACCGATCCGGCGGCGCAGGCCGCCGCGTTCGAAGAACAGGGCTTCGCCTATCTGCATGTCGTGGATCTCGACGGCGCCTTTGCCGGCAAACCGATGAACGCGGCCGCCGTGCGCAACATTCTGGCGCGGGTCAAAATGCCGGTGCAACTCGGCGGCGGCATCCGCGACCTGCGAACCATAGAGGGCTGGCTCACTCAGGGTGTCAGCCGGGTGATCATCGGCACCGCCGCAGTGCGCGACCCCGCGCTGGTGCGCGAGGCGGCCCGCCTCTTTCCGGGCCGCGTCGCTGTCGGCATTGATGCGCGCGACGGTCTGGTGGCGGTGGACGGCTGGGCCAAGACCTCGCAGATCACGGCGCAGGATCTCGGCCAGAGATTCGAGGATGCCGGCGTCTGCGCCATCATCTACACCGACATCGCGAGGGATGGCGTCCTCAAGGGCCTGAATATCGAAGCGACGCTGGACCTGGCGCGCGCTGTGTCCATTCCAGTCATCGCCTCGGGCGGGCTCGCCTCGCTGGATGACATCCGCCGCCTGCTGCAGGACGATTGCGCCATTCTGGAGGGCGCCATAACGGGCAGGGCACTCTATGACGGCCGCATCGATCCAAAAGAAGCGCTCGCGCTCATCAGGCAGGCTTCCCATGCTTAAAGTCCGCGTCATCCCCTGCCTCGACGTCAAGGATGGCCGTGTGGTCAAGGGCGTGAATTTCGTCGATCTTGTCGATGCCGGCGATCCGGTGCAATGCGCCATTGCCTATGACAAGGCCGGGGCCGACGAGCTGTGCTTTCTCGACATCACCGCCACTTCGGACAACCGCAGCATCCTGCTCGATGTGGTGCAGCGCACGGCCGAACATTGCTTCATGCCGCTGACGGTGGGCGGCGGCGTACGCAAACTTGATGATATCCGCAATCTGCTGCTCGCCGGGGCCGATAAGGTTTCGATCAATTCCGCCGCCGTGGCGCGGCGCGAATTCGTGCGCGAGGCTGCGGAAAAATTCGGCAGCCAGTGCATTGTCGTCGCTATCGACGCCAAGCGGACAGGTGCTGGCAAATGGGAAATATTCACCCATGGCGGGCGCAAGGAAACCGGAATCGACGCCATCGCCTTCGCACAGGAAGTTGTGGCGCTCGGCGCGGGCGAGATTCTGCTCACCTCGATGGACCGCGACGGCACCAAGGCGGGATTTGACAATGATCTCACCCGCCGGGTTGCCGATGTCGTGAGCGTGCCGGTGATCGCCTCCGGCGGCGTCGGTTCGCTGGATCATCTCGTGGATGGGGTACGTCAGGGCCATGCCAGCGCGGTTCTGGCGGCATCCATCTTCCATTTCGGCACATTCACCATCGGCGAAGCCAAGCAGCACATGGCCCGCGCCGGATTGCCCATGCGTCTGGAAGCCTGACATGTTCACACTGGAAGATCTCGCGCGTCTCATTGCCAGCCGGGCTGCCGCGTCCGGCGATACGTCCTATACCCGCAGCCTGATCGACGGCGGGCCGGCGAAAGCCGGCAAGAAGCTTGGCGAGGAGGCGGTGGAATGCGTGATTGCCGCTCTCCAAAACGACCCGAAGGCCCTGAAGATGGAAGCGGCTGACCTGCTCTATCATCTTTTAGTCGTGCTTCAAATCGGCGGCGTGCCGTTGCAGGATGTCGTCGAGGAACTGGGCCGGCGCACCCATCAATCCGGATTGCAGGAAAAAGCATCCCGCGCACCCGGAACATAAGGGCTCCGCGACGGGCCAAGGGGAGAAAATGAAGACACAGTCCGATATGTCGCCCTATCGGCATTTCACCCGTGATGAATGGGCGGAATTGCGTGCCGACACCCCTCTCACCCTTAATCTCGATGACCTGCTGCGGCTGCAAAGTCTGCATGATCCCATCTCCCTTGAAGAGGTTGTGGCGATCTACCTGCCGCTTTCGCGCCTGCTGGTGCTCTATGTCGCGGCAACGCAGGGGCTCTACAAGGCCACGCAGCGCTTTCTCGGCGCTGAGGACGGCAGCAAGGTGCCCTATATCATCGGCATTGCCGGTTCGGTTTCAGCCGGTAAATCCACCACCGCCCGCGTGTTGCGCGCGCTGCTGTCGCGCTGGCCCAATACGCCGAAGGTGGATCTCATCACCACCGACGGATTTCTGCACAATAATGCCGAACTGATGCGGCAGGGGCTGATGGAGCGCAAGGGCTTTCCCGAAAGCTACGACGGTAAGGCTCTGATTCAGTTTCTTTCGGACGTGAAGGCAGGCAAGAGCAATGTGCGCGCGCCGGTCTATTCCCATCTCGTCTATGATGTCGTGCCCGGCGAGTATGCCATTGTCGATCGCCCTGACATTCTCATCGTCGAGGGACTGAACGTATTATTGCCAAACCGCCTGTCGCGCGATGGTGAGGAAATACCGTTCGTGTCGGATTTCTTCGATTTTTCGGTCTATCTCGATGCCGATGAAAAGCTGCTGGAAAAATGGTATGTCGAGCGCTTCATGCGTCTGCGTGAGACGGCCTTCCGGGACCCGCGCAGTTTTTTCACCAAATATGCCGATCTGACCGACGAACAGGCCGTTTCAACCGCAAAAGGATTGTGGAACCGGATCAACCTGCCCAATCTGCACGAAAACATATTGCCGACACGCCCGCGCGCCAGCCTGGTGCTGACCAAGGGCGCCAGCCACCGCATCGAAAAAGTGGCGCTGCGCAAGCTTTAAGGCGAGAACCGTCCGGATAAACCGGGCAGTTCAACGCAAACGGTGCCTGCTCCTCAGAGCGGCAGGTCATGCGCACGGGCCAGACGGCGCAGGTCATCGAGCGGGCGCGCGCCAACATGCTGGATGATCTCGGCCGCTGCGAGCGCTCCTAGACGCGCACTGACCTCATGCGGCTTGCCACGCACCAGACCGGTGAGAAATCCGGCAGCAAAGAGATCGCCAGCGCCGGTTGAATCAACGAGCGCGCGGATCGGATAAGCCGGCACGGCGCTTATTTCGCCGCGATCCAGCACCACGGCGCCAAGTTCGGAGCGGGTGACGACCGCAAGAACCTGTTCTTTCGCAGCTTCCTGCAAGGCCAGATCAAAATTGGACGTCTGATAGAACGAGGTCAGTTCGGCTTCATTGGCAAAAATAATATCGACGGTTCCAGACCGCACCAGATCAATAAATTCGCCGCGGAAGCGCTCCACGCAAAACGAATCCGAAAGCGTGATCGCGACACGGTTTCCCGCCGCGTGTGCAATGGCCGAGGCCTTCAGAAAAGCCTGTTTGGCGGCAGGCTTGTCCCACAAATAGCCTTCGAGATAGGTGATATCGCTGTTTTGCACGAGTTCGGGCTCGATATCCTCAGGCGTCAGGTTCTGGCAGGCGCCGAGATAGGTGTTCATCGAGCGCTCGCCGTCGTCGGTGACAAAAATGAACGAGCGGGCGCTGGCCGGGCCGTCGACAGCGAAAGGCACGTCAAAATACACGCCGGTGCGCCGCAGATCCTCGCAGAACAGCGCACCGACCGCATCATCCTTGACCTTGCCGATAAAGGCGGCGGAAGCGCCGAGATTGGCGATGCCGACCGTCGTGTTGGCTGCCGATCCGCCGGAAATGATGGTGGCTTCGCTCATGCTGGCATAAAGATCGTCGGCCCGGGCTTCATCGATCAGATTCATCGCGCCCTTGATGATGGCTTTGCGGTGCAGAAAGGCGTCATCGGTCGATGCAATCACATCGACAATCGCATTGCCGATTCCCAGAATTTCAAATTTCGCCATAAGCCCCACCCAAATCGCTGCGCGTGATGTGCCATTTCAACCCATAAGGGTCAAGCCTCAGCCGCCGCGATTGGGCTTCGTCCGCGCCGATTTCAGAAAGCCGAGCATCATGGCAATGTCGCCGGGACCCAGATCGGCGATCTGGCGGGACAGCACATTGGCCAGTTCTGTCGCTTCCGGGCTGAGGCCGCCTGTCTCGATCACGACGCGCGGATCGGAAATCTGCGCGAGTTGCACGAGCTCCTCGGCCTCGTCCCAGATAATGTTGAAATAGGTGATGATCCGCTGCACCAATGTCCATGTCGGCGTGCCGCGCCGGCCATGCTCCAGCGCGGAGAGATAGGCAGCAGAAACCCCGATATCATAGGCCATTGTCTTGAGCGACAGGCCGCGATCTTCCCGGAGCTTGCGTAATCGGCGGCCGAACGGCGTCATTTCAGCCGCTCCAGACGACGGATGCGCACGTAAAACGCGCCGCTTCCGCCATGAACCTGACCGGCCTCCTCGAACCCGATGACGAGACTGCGCAAATTGGCGGCACGGAGCCAATGCGGCAGGGAACGGCGCAGAACGCCTGTCATGGACTCGGGCGACAAGCCCGGTTCTTCGCCCGAGCGGCCCTTGCCGGTAATGACCAGCACAACCCGGTGCTGCCGCCGTTGCGCCTCGATGAGAAAATTGATGAGAATGGCATGAGCTTCGGCCTGCCGCAGCCCATGCAGATCCAGTGTTGCTTCCGGCTGCAGCCGGCCGCGCGTCAGTTTTTGCCGCAAGCGGCGCTCCAGCGGCGAGAGCGGCGCGGTATGAAAATGCAATTCGGGCGCGACATGCAGCGGTTCGATGGGCCTTTTGAGCGGCCGCGCCTTCGGGATATGCGGCACGGGCGCATGCCGCTGCACCGTATGGCCGATCTCATTCCACAGATTGAGCTCTTCTTCGCTCAACTGACGCTTGCGCCGCTCTGCGCGCGGCGGAAGATCCGGGAAAAAATCTTTCATATTCATGATTTTGGCAACAAGACTGTAAAGCGGGCGGGATGACGGATATTGCCGGCATGATATCCGGCGCTCTCGCCGGTTCCAAAGAATATATCCGCGCGCGCCGCGCCGACAATAGCCGAGCCCGTATCCTGAGCCAGCATCAGTCGCCCGAACGATTCGGTTCCGTTACCTTTCCAGGGCAGGGACGCCGATATCCAGAAGGGCAGGCCATAAGACCATATCGTGCGGTCTATGGCGAGCGAGCGCAAAGGTGTCAGCGGCAGGCCGGCACCACCGATGGGGCCCTCATCGGCGGACAGAGAGTCATCCATGGCAAAAAACACATAGGATTCGTTGCGCTGCATGATCTCCCGTGCCAGACCTCCCGGCGCCAGACCATGCGACCTCAGCCAGGCTTTCAGCGCCGCAAGCGACATATCCTCCTCCCGGATATGGCCATTCTCAATCAGGATTCGGCCAATGGAGGTGTAGGTGCGCCCGTTACGCCCATCATAGCGCAGCCGGAGCAGCTTGCCGCCGGGCAGGCGCACGCGGGCCGACCCCTGCACCTGAATGAGAAAAACCTCAACCGCATCGCGCAGATAGACCAGCGGCCGCAGGCCGCGCACCACGCCGGATTCTATTTCAGCCCGCGAAGGATAGACACTGAGGACGCCGTCCGCGCCGCGCCGCAGCGCCATGACGCCGCCATGCGCTGCCGAGGGCTCGGAAAGCGTGATGAGATCATCCGGCCGGGCCAGAACGGGAGCCGAAAAATCAGCCGAGACTTGTAACGCGCCCTCCACTTCCGGCTCATAATAGCCGGTGACAAACCCCGGAGCCTCGGCATGAACGGCGAAGGGCTGGAAATGCCGCTCGAAAAAGGCGCGTGACGGCGCTTCGGTCAGATTGCCTTGTTGCAGAGCGAGGCGGAACATGGACATCAGCGCGGCATCCGGCGCTCTGGCTGCCCGAAGCGGCGGCTTTTGCGCCAGCGCATGGCGCGCAGTTTGCTGAAACAAGGCAAAGGTTTCAGCAAAGCCATCCGTCTCGCCAACGAGGCTGGCAAATTCTACCGGCGCGAGCCGCATGGCTCAGGCATCCAGAATGGCGATCAGTTTCCAGTTCGGATCGCGCGACGTAAGATCTCGGGCGAAGGTCCAGACATCCTGCACGTCAATGACCTGCTGCATATTGCCTTCGATGACTTCACCAGCCCCGTTCTTTGTCCACGTGATCATTTTGCAATGGAACCGGACCGTCAAGCGCGCTTCATTGCCGACAAGCTGCACGGATTCGAATGAGGACTTTTCTTCGGAAACCAGAGTTGTCTCCATGGTCTCCCCGCGGGACTGGCGCCCTTCGATGGCCGAACTGAAATTGGCCAGCACATCGGTCCCCAGAAGCATTTTCAACGTTTTCACATCGCCCGAGGCAAAGGCCAGCAGGATCATTTCATGCGCCTTGACCGCGCCATTGAGAAAGGCGCCGGGATCGAAATTCGCGTCCTTCTGGCGGATGGAGGACAACCCGTTCCAAAGATCGGAACCGGGCGCGGCAAAATCCTGCCACTGGTCGACCGGAGGTCTGGACAGGCTTTCGCCTGCGGGACCGGGCAGACGCGCGACATTGTCGCCATTGGCGCGCGGCGCCGGACGGAACATGTCCGCCGATTGCGGCGGGCCCTGCGGCTCATCGGGATTTCGCTCGCCCAGCACGGAGCGCAGCTTCCACACCACGAAAATCGCCAGCAGCACAAAAATGATAGTTGTGAGGTCAAACGGATCGTGCATGTTAAATCTCAGCGAAATTGAAGTGTTCTTGAAGTCTTATATGGGGCCTGAGTCAAGCCTTTGTAAGACTGGCTTCTGGCATAATCGGGACGGGCAACCCATATAAGACGCTTGTCTTGACCCGGCAAACAGCCGAAACTGCGCCCTGTTCCTAAATCTGTTTCAGAGTTAACGATGTCCCGTCCCATTCCCCTCGGCTTGATCCTGATTCTCTGGCTTGTCGGGGAATATGTCGCCTTTTTTTATGTCGTCGGACTGGTGGGCATTCTAGGTGCTTTCCTGATCGGTCTTGGCACCGAAGTGCTGGGGCTGCGCGCCCTGCAGAAACTGGGCCGCACGGGGATTGTCGAATTGCGCCAGCAGATGCGCAGCCCGTCTGAGCGGGCTGGCATAGCGCTCGACCATCTTCTTTATGCTATTGGCGCTATCTTTCTGATTTTACCGGGTTTTCTCTCGGATATTGCCGGGCTTGCCCTGCTGTCGCCCTCGCTGCGCGGCTGGCTGGCACTGCGCTTTGCGCAGATAAATGTTTCACGGAACGGCCCGACGCAGGATCAGCGGATCATAGATCTCGCCGAAACCGACTGGCGGCGCGTCGATGACCCCGACACCAGAACCAAGAAGTAAAGCAGAGCCGAAACGGCTGATTACTTGTCGCATTGCTCATTCCATGTTAGCAGCGTAGTGCAATTTGCGACAGGAGAAACATACATGGCCGACGGAAACGGCAACGGCGCGGAAGCACCATCGCTCAATATTCTCGTGCAATATACCAAGGATTTTTCCTTTGAAAATCCGAATGCGCCGCGTTCGCTCGGCCCGCAGGAGACAAGCCCGAATATTTCCATTCAGGTCAATGTCAATGCACGCCCGCTCTCCGAAGAGGATTTCGAGGTGGATGTGTTGCTGGAAGGCACCGCAACAACGGCAGACATCACCCTGTTCAAGTTTGAACTGACCTATTCCGGCGTGTTCAAGATCCGCAACATGCCGCAGGAGCATCTGCATCCGCTGGTGATGGTGGAATGCCCGCGTCTGCTGTTCCCCTTCGCCCGGCAGATCGTGGCTGAAGCCGTCCGCAATGGTGGTTTTCCGCCGCTTTACATCGATCCGATCGACTTTGCCGCGCTCTATCAGCAGCGCGCTGCACAGGCGCAGGCCTGATCCGGATTGCATTTGCCAAACTGATCAGAAGCCGCACCCTTCAGGGCTGCGGCTTTTCTTCTGCTGCGGCGCGATAAAGGTTCCAGACAGCCTTGTCGCCCATCTTGCCGATAAAGGCGTCGTGCGCGGCCAGTTCCTCGGCGCTCAGACGCGGCGGCAAAGGTTCAGGCCGGGGACGCGCGGTTTTTGCTGTAAGCCTGGCTCTTGTTCTGCTGGCTTCGCCAAAACCGAGATTGCTTTGCCGCCCGCCGAGCAATTCGGCATAGACTTCCGCCAGAATCTCCGAATCCAGCAGCGCGCCGTGTTTGGTACGGCGTGAATTATCGATATTGAAGCGCGCGCATAAGGCATCAAGCGAATTGGAGCCGCCGGGATTGCGCCGGCGCGCCAGCGCCAGCGTATCGACCACGCGGTCAAAGAGCAGCGCGGGTCTGGCATGGCGTTTCAGTTCGGCGTTCAGAAACCGCATGTCGAATTCGGCATTATGAATCACCAGCCTGTCGCCACCGATAAACATCAGAAAATCGTCGACGATTTCAGCAAAGCGCGGCTTGTCGGCCAGAAATTCCGCAGAAAGACCATGCACGCGGCGCGCTTCCTCCGGCATATCCCGCTCGGGATTAATATAAACGTGAAACACCTGACCGGTGGGAATGGAATTCAGCAGTTCGACGCAGCCTATCTCAACGATACGATGGCCCTGCGCCGGATCGAGGCCGGTGGTTTCGGTATCCAGAACAATTTCACGCATGATTTTCCCGTTCCGTCACATGCTTCAGCAGCGCCATGACCTGCGATTCGGCAGCAGCAAGGCCTGCATCGGTATGAATAACATAATCGGCGCGGGCGCGCTTCTGTGCATCGGGAATCTGCCTGGCCAGAATGGCGGCGAGGCGTTCTTCGGTCATGCCGGGGCGCTCCAGCACGCGCTGGCGCTGCACCGGTTCGGGCGCGGAGACAACCACCCTGTAATCGACATCACGATCTGCGCCCGTTTCAAACAGAAGCGGAATATCGAGAACGACAACCGGCGCTCCCTCTGCTCTGTGCCGGTCGATAAATTTGCGCCGTTCGGCCATCACCAAAGGATGAATGATCGACTCCAGCTTTTTCATCTTGTCGGGATCGGGCAGGACGATACGGCCCAGCGCCTGCCGGTCGATGACGCCCTGACGCAGGACGCCGGGAAAGGCGGCCTCGATCAGGGGCGCCGCTGCTCCCGCGTAAAGCGCATGAACCGCCGCATCGGCATCATGCACGGGCACGCCGGCGGCGCGGAACATCTGTGCCGTCGTGCTCTTGCCCATGCCGATTGAGCCTGTCAGGCCAAGGACGATCATTTTCTGTTTATTTCCGCAATGATGAGCTGACGCAATTCGTCCGTGACCTGCGGCGCGCCGCCAAACCAGTGGATGAAGCCGGGGCGCGCCTGATGCAGCAGCATGCCAAGGCCATCGACGGCAACAAGATGATGCGCTCTGGCACCGGCAAGCAGCGCTGTCTCCAGCGGCACATAGACAATATCATGGACGATGAGCGACGGCCTGGCCTTGGCCCAGGGCAATTCCGGCATGGGCTGATCATTCATGCCGAGCGACGTCGTGTTGATAAGAAGATCGATCTCGCCGAAATATCTGCCGAGGTCGTGCCAGCCGATGCACAGGCAAGGCCGCTGGCAAAGCTGCGCCAGACCCTGCGCGCGCGCGATGCTGCGGTTGACGATGATAAGCCTGTCCATCGCCGTATCATTCAGCGCATGGACAATGGCCCGCGCCGCGCCGCCCGCGCCCAGCACCATGATTGTCCTGGCCTTGCGCCATGCCGGGGCAAATTCATCGAGATTTGCAGCAAAGCCGAGCGCATCGGTATTGTCGCCATGCAGGCCATCTTCCGCGAACCATAAGGTATTGACCGCGCCAATGGCTTTGGCGCGCGCGGTCAGATGATCGCACAGGGGCATCACCGCTTCTTTATGCGGGATGGTGACATTTGCTCCGCAAAAGCCGTTTTCCGGCATGGATCTGACGAAAGCCTGCAAATTTTCTGGCGCGACCTCCGCCAGTTCGTATGAACCTGCCAGATGCAGCTGCCGGAGCCAGTAATTATGGATCAGCGGCGAGCGTGAATGTTTGACCGGCCAGCCAATGACGCAGGCGCGCGTTGCATTTTGATTGGTATTCATCTGACCCATCCCATATTTCGCAGATAATCGAGCACAGGCAGCAAAGGGCAGCCGAGGATCGTGAAGTGATCTCCTTCGATCGACTGAAACAGATGGAGACCGCGCGACTCTACCTGATAGGAGCCTGGTGAATGAAATGCCGCATCGCCGATCTGGCCAAGATAAAAATCGATGAATTCCGCTGAGAGATCACGTATGTGCAAAAGCGCTGTATCGGTTACTGAAAACAGAATTTTTCCATCCTGCGCCAGAGCTGCAGAACTGCGCAATGCATGGCTTTTGCCGGACAGAAGCCGCAGTTGCCGCCGCGCCTGATCGTAATTTTCCGGCTTATGCAGCGCTGCGCCCTCAAACAGCAAAGTCTGGTCTGCGCCAAGCACGACATGTCCGGGGTGGCGGGCAGAAACGGCCAATGCCTTTTCTCTGGCCAGATGAAGACTGATCTCTTCGGCGCGCAAGCCTTGTTCGGCGCTGCGCTCGTCAAGGGCTGCTTCGGCCCCCACAGGAGCTAATCCAAGCTCTTCAAACATGTGTCGGCGAATCCGGCTGCGGGAGGCCAGAACGAACGGATGCGGATGAAGCCAGAAAGAGCCGGGGATATTCTGCATTATTCGGTGATAAATTTCATCCGGTGCTCTTTGTAAAGGTCAATAATCGCTGCAGCCGTTTCTTCAATCGAGCGGCGGCTGACATCGATCATCGGCCAGCCGCGCTGCGCGAAGAGCCGGCGGGAGGCAGCAAGTTCTTCAACCACCGAAACCCTGTCGACATAAGGTGTCTCATATTCGGCATTGAGGGCCAGAAGGCGGTTCTGACGGATCTGGATGATGCGGTCTGGCGAGGCGACGAGACCGACAATCAGCGGCTTGGACAGGTGATCAAGCTGCGCGGGCGGAGGCACATTGGGCACCAGCGGAATATTGGCAGCCTTGATGCCACGATTGGCCAGATAGATCGAGGTGGGTGTTTTTGACGTGCGGCTGACGCCAAGCAGGATGACATCCGCCTGTTCCAGATTTTCCGGAGCCTGTCCGTCATCCTGCATCATGGTGAAATTCAGGGCATCGATGCGGCGGAAATAATCGGCGTTCAGCATGTGCTGGGCGCCGGGCCTCGCAACAGAAACAGCGCCAAGATAGGACTGGAACAACCCGAGAATCGGCGTCAGAACGGAAAGTGCCGGACAACCGATTTCAGCGCAGGCCTTTTCAAGATGTTCGCTCAGAGCAACATCGACAAGCGTGAAGAGAACAATTCCCGGCGCGGCTTCTATATCGAGAATGACTTTTTCGAGTTGGGCGCGGGTGCGAATCAGCGGATAGACATGTTCGATCGAAGTTACGCCCTGATATTGCGCAGCCGCGGCGCGAGACGCGGCAATCAGCGTCTCTCCGGTGGCGTCGGAGACCAGATGGAGGTGAAAATAGTTCCGGGTCAATGATTTGGCCTTTTATACAGAGCGCTGGCCGGCCTCTGTGGACAACAAGCTTCCTCAGAGACGGCAAGGCATTTTGTCCGCTTTTTCCAGCGAGACAAGACCAAATCATTAACAATGTATTAACGATGGACAATTCAATACGACATGACGCAGCGAAATGATCCGCAAATTCATCCTCTGCCGATTCAAATGAGGAACCGGATATTAGGTCCTGAACTGATTAACGAAATTTTAACCTATCCACAGCCGGAAATAATATGCTGATAAAACTGGAAAGGTATGTTGCCTGTTCATGAACAGAGGATGGCTGTGCGTGTCGCAGAATCGACCTCTATAAAAATTAAAATCAGAAAGATTCTATAAATTATTGTTCAAAGCTGATTTAGTGAGCTGAGAAAATCTCATCAGGGAATCATCCACGTGAAGGGTAAAAAATTCATTAAGGCTTGCGATGGAGAGAAAAGTGCGATTCCTCCCATCTGGCTGATGCGGCAAGCAGGACGCTATCTTCCCGAATATCGTGAGATCCGCGCCAGCGTGCCGACCTTTCTCGATTTTTGTTACAATCCCAAATTGGCCAGTGAAGCGACTTTGCAGCCCATTCGTCGTTTTGGCTTCGATGCCGCTATTTTGTTTTCAGATATTCTGGTCGTGCCGGATGCACTTGGCCAGAGCGTGAGTTTTGAGCAGGGCGAGGGCCCGCGTCTGAAACCGCTGCAGACTCTCTCGGATATCATGGCGCTGGATGAAAAGCTCGATATCGAACGTCTGGCGCCTGTTCTGGAAACAATTGATCGTGTCAAGACAGCCTTGCCGGAGGAAACAGCTTTCATCGGCTTTTGCGGCGCGCCCTGGACAGTGGCGTCCTATATGATCGCCGGCCATGGCACGCCAGATCAGGCACCGGCACGGTTGTTTGCCTACCGGCATCCGGATTATTTTCAGGCATTGATCAATCTGCTGGTCAATGCATCGATAGACTATCTCTTTGCCCAGATTGAAGCTGGCGTGCAGGTGGTTCAGATTTTTGACTCCTGGGCGGGCGTGCTGCCGCGTGATGAATTTTTGCGCTGGTGCGCGGAGCCGGTCGAAAAAATTTGTGCCGCAGTTCGAAACCGATATCCGGCTATCAAAATCATTGCTTTTCCTCGCGGCGCAGGCACGCATCTGGCCGGTCTGGCTTTGTCAGGTTCCGCTCATGTGATTGGCCTCGATACATCTGCTGATCCGTTCTGGGCGGCGGAACATGTCCAGATTCACCGGGTCGTGCAGGGCAATCTCGATCCTTTGGTTCTGCTTGCGGGCGGAGATGCTCTTGTGCATCATGTCGCGCAGATCAAGTCGGCTTTTGCCGATGGCGCGTATATTTTCAATCTGGGCCATGGCATTCTGCCGCAAACGCCGGTGGCGCATGTTGAGCATCTGCTGCAATTGGTACGGACTTAGAGGGGACGGACATGGAACTTTGGGTGAAGGCGCTGCATATATTGGCCGTGATTTCCTGGATGGCCGGGATGCTCTATCTGCCGCGGCTGTTTGTTTACCATTGTGACGCAGCGCCCGGTTCTCAGATGTCGGAAACGTTCAAGGTCATGGAGCGGCGCCTGCTCAAGGGTATCATCAATCCGGCAATGATTGTCGCCTGGCTTGCCGGTCTCTGGCTGGCGTGGAACGGCCAGTTTTTTAACACCGGCTGGATGAGCGTGAAATTCTTGCTAGTGATTCTCATGTCCGCGGTGCACGGCTATCTGGCCAAGACTGTGCGGGTTTTTGCAATGGATCTGAATGAGAGACCTGCCGGTTTCTATCGCATCCTCAATGAAGTCCCGACAGTACTGATGATTTTCATTGTCATTCTCGTCGTGGTCAAGCCGTTCTGATGACGCGCCGGCTGATCTCAACGGGTTCGACCTTTGAAATTCAGGCCGGCTATTCCCGTGTTGTTGTTCAGGAGCCGTGGGCTTTTGTTTCCGGCACGACAGGATATGATTATCAGCGGATGCATCTGCCTTTGGAATTTGAGGCGCAGGTGCATCAGTGTTTTAGAAATATTTCGCTGGCGCTGGGTGAAGCCGGCTTTTCCATGAAGGATATTGTCCGTATCCACTACATTTTGCCGGATCGGGACAATGCGGGTCCATTGTTCAGCATCACCGGTTCATATTTGGAAGAAATCCGGCCAGCCGCTACTTTGCTTATCGCGGGATTGCTGCAGCCGGAAATGAAAATCGAAATCGAAGTGACGGCCCTTCGGCGCGATTGAATGTTTCACGTGAATCAGCAGGGCGCCATTTCATGGCACTTGCTGTCATCATCGAATCTTGCTAGAGGAAAGGTCCCTCCTCCAAGGCGAAACTAAATGAAGCGCTTCGCCGCTTCTCTTCGCAGGCTGAAAACACACCTGCCGCCTTTTTCATACATTCTGGCGCTGCCATCGCTAAGGAATTTCCATGCGGGAAATTAAACTCCAAGATTTAAAAACCAAAACGCCCACCGAATTGCTGGCCTTCGCCGAAGAACATGAGGTCGAAAATGCTTCGACCATGCGCAAACAGGAACTGATGTTTGCCATATTGAAGCAACTGGCCAGCCGCGACATCGAAATCATCGGCCAGGGTGTTGTTGAGGTCCTGCTTGACGGCTTTGGTTTCCTGCGTTCGCCCGATGCCAATTATCTGCCGGGCCCGGACGATATTTATATTTCCCCTTCCCAGATCCGCAGATTTGGCTTGCGTACAGGCGACACAGTTGAGGGAATGATCCGCAGCCCCAAGGAAGGCGAACGGTATTTTGCGCTTCTCAAAGTCAATACCATCAATTTCGAGGATCCTGATAAGGCCCGGCATAAGGTTCACTTTGACAACCTCACGCCGCTTTATCCCAATGAACGGCTTAAGCTTGAGATCGAGGACCCGACCCGCAAGGACATTTCTGCCCGCCTCATCGATATTGTCGCGCCGATCGGCAAGGGCCAGCGCGCGCTGATCGTGGCACCGCCGCGGACCGGCAAAACCGTGCTGCTGCAGAATATCGCGCAATCTATCACCACGAATCATCCCGAATGTTATCTTATCGTCCTTCTGATCGACGAGCGTCCGGAGGAAGTCACGGACATGAAGCGTTCCGTGAAGGGCGAGGTGGTTTCGTCAACCTTCGATGAACCGGCGGCGCGCCATGTGCAGGTGGCCGAAATGGTGATTGAAAAGGCCAAGCGGCTTGTGGAGCATGGCCGCGACGTGGTTATTTTGCTGGATTCGATCACGCGCCTTGGCCGCGCCTATAACACGACGGTTCCTTCGTCCGGCAAGGTTTTAACGGGCGGCGTGGATGCCAATGCGCTGCAGCGGCCCAAGCGCTTCTTCGGCGCGGCGCGCAACATCGAAGAGGGCGGTTCGCTTACTATCATCGCGACAGCCCTGATCGATACCGGCTCGCGCATGGATGAGGTGATCTTCGAAGAATTCAAAGGCACCGGCAATTCGGAAATCATTCTCGACCGCAAGGTTTCCGACAAAAGGGTGTTTCCGTCGCTCGATATCACCCGTTCTGGCACGCGCAAGGAAGAGTTGCTCGTTCCTGCCGACACGCTCAAGAAGATGTATGTGCTGCGTCGTATTCTCAACCCGATGGGTACGGTTGATGCGATCGAGTTCCTGCTTGGAAAATTGCGTGAAACCAAGGTCAATGCTGAATTCTTCGAGAAGATGAACACGTGACGTTTCACGTGAATCAACTCGATTCGGATCAGTAACAAACCAGCGGGTCTGTGTTGTGGCTCAGACGATCTATGCATTGGCGACTTCGGCTGGCCGTGCCGCGGTCGCGGTAATCCGCGTTTCCGGGCCCCGGGCGGCAGACGCTGTCCGCCGTCTCGCCGGGAAAATTCCTCCGCCGCGCCACGCTGAATATGCTCGTTTGCGCGATGCTCAAGATGCTACGCTCGACTATGGACTGGTTCTCTGGTTTCCCGGGCCACAGAGCTTCACTGGCGAGGATTGCGCCGAGTTTCAGATCCATGGAGCCCGCAGCACCATTTCGGCGGTTCTCGGGGCTCTGGGACAGGTTGAAGGTCTGAGGCTCGCCGAGCCCGGCGAATTCAGCCGACGGGCGTTTCTCAATGGAAAGATGGATCTTGCCCAGGCGGAAGGGTTGGCCGATCTTATCGATTCGGAGACGGAAGGACAGCGCAGGCAGGCCGTGCGCCAGCTGGAAGGTGTTTTGGGCAAGGCGCTGATGCGCTGGCAGGATGAGCTGTTGCATTTGCGCGCATTGGTAGAAGCAGAACTGGATTTTTCCGATGAAGGCGACGTCAATGCCCTCCCGCTGCGCCACCTGAAGGATTCGGCGGCGAAACTTATCGGCGAGATTGATCAGGCCCTGGCCGGTTATCAGCGTGCCCGATATATTCAAAATGGCTTTCAGATTGCTATTATCGGCGCCCCCAATGTGGGTAAGTCGAGCCTGTTGAATTATCTGGCCGGCAGAGAGGCCGCCATCGTTTCCGACGAAGCCGGAACTACCCGTGATCTTGTCCAAGTTACTCTGAATATTGAACAAATTCCTGTTATTCTGACGGATACCGCCGGAATAAGAGAGACCGAACTACATGTGGAAAAATTGGGGATAGAGCGTGCACAAAAGGCGGCGGCGGAGGCTGATCTGGTGCTTTATCTCACGGACGGGACGCACGAGAGTCCGATCGGGGGTCTGAAGGTGCCTGTGCTGCGCGTTCAGACAAAGCAAGATATGCAGCCCCATCGCCATGAGAATATGGATCTGATGATTTCGGTGCAGACCGGGTTCGGTCTGGAGGAACTGAAGGATCGCTTAAGGCAATATCTGGATTCTGTGCCGCAAGGCTCGGGTCTGATCACCCGCGAGCGGCATGTGCTGGCGCTTCAGACCTGCAGGCAGGCTCTGAGCGATATAGTGGCGTGTCCGAGCGACATACTGCCGGAACTTGTCTCGGAAGATTTACGAGCTGCCGCTTTCGAGTTGGGCCGAATTGTTGGACATTACGGCGTCGAGGATGTATTGGGAACAATATTTTCGACCTTCTGCATTGGCAAATAGGTCGTTTCACGTGAAACAGCGAACAAGGTAAATCATTGAATACGGACTGCCTCATGCAAGATTTTGACGTGATCGTGGTTGGCGGCGGCCATGCCGGCTGCGAGGCTGCGGCAGCCTCGGCGCGTCTTGGTGCGAAGACCGCCCTGTTGACGCACAAATTTGCAACGATCGGTGAAATGTCCTGCAATCCTGCCATTGGTGGTCTCGGAAAGGGGCATCTTGTCCGGGAGGTGGATGCGCTTGACGGCCTTATTGGCCGCATGGCCGACGCAGCGGGTATTCAGTTTCGGGTTCTGAATAGAAAGAAGGGACCTGCTGTTCGCGGTCCGCGGGCGCAGATTGATCGAAAATTATATCGCCACGCCATGCAAGCCAGCCTCTTAGCGCAGCAAAACCTGACCATTATCGAGGGAGAAGCGGCAGATCTGGTCATTGACGATGGTGTCGTCAGAGGGTTGGTGACCAAGGACGGGATTCGATTCGGCTGCGGTTCGATTGTCATCACCACGGGCACTTTCCTTCGCGGTTTAATTCACATTGGAGATAAGCGCATTCCGGCGGGCAGAATTGGTGAAGAGCCCGCCAGTCGTTTGTCATTGGTGTTCGAGCGGTTCAATTTTGTGCTCGGGCGGCTTAAGACGGGAACGCCAGCGCGGCTGGATGGCAAGACGATTAATTGGTCGGTATTAGAGATGCAGGCCGGAGATGTGGTGCCTGAGCCATTTTCTTTCATGACGCCGGGCATTGAACGTCAGCAGGTACAGTGCGGAATAACGCGCACGACGCCGGAGACGCATCGGATCATTCACGAGAACATGGGCCGTGCCCCGCTCTATACCGGCGCGATCCAAGGCCGCGGTCCCCGCTATTGTCCGTCGATCGAGGATAAGGTCGTGCGTTTTGGCGACAGAGATGGTCATCAGATCTTTCTCGAGCCAGAAGGTTTCGACGACGATACAATTTATCCCAATGGCATATCAACGTCCTTGCCTGAAGACGTCCAGGACGCGTTTTTGCGCTCGATACCCGGCTTGGAGGATGTCCGCATTCTGCGTTACGGTTATGCGATTGAATATGATTATATTGATCCCCGTGAGTTGAAAGCTACGCTGGAGACGAAGAAGGTGCAGGGCCTTTTCCTTGCCGGTCAGATCAACGGCACAACAGGCTATGAGGAAGCCGCTGCACAGGGCTTGATGGCCGGGATTAATGCAGCGGGACGTGTTCAGGGCAAAGCGCCTTTTATTCTTGACCGGTCTGAAGCTTATATTGGGGTGATGATTGACGATCTCATTACGAAAGGCGTCACCGAGCCCTACCGGGTCTTTACATCGCGGGCGGAATATCGCCTGAGTTTGCGCTCAGACAATGCCGATGACCGGTTGACGGCCAAGGGAATCGAGCTTGGTTGCGTCACGTCCGAGCGGCGGCGTCTTTTCGAAGATCGGGCAAACCAATATGCGCTATGGCGATCGCGTATGGCTGATCTCGTGCTGTCGCCTTCAGAAGCACGCCGTCATGAATTGGTGGTTAATCTGGATGGCCAGAAGCGCAGTGCTTTTGAACTTTTGTCTTATGCGGATATCGATATCGAGCGGCTAAGTACCATCTGGCCCGAACTGGCTGACATTGATCCGCAAATGGCCAGTAAAATTGAGTCGGATGCGAAATATTCTGTCTATCTTGATCGGCAAAATCGTGACATTGCCAGCTTCAAGGCTTTGGAACAGGCAGATTTGCCCGCTGATTTTGATTATCAGATGGTTGTCGGACTTTCAAATGAAGTGCGCGCCAAACTTATGGACATACGCCCGCAGAACATTGGCCAGGCCGGACGTATCGAGGGCATAACGCCTTCGGCTCTCGTTTTACTCGCGGCGCATATCAGACGCGGATCGGGAGCGGTGCGTTGATATGGACTCGCTGATTGCTCCATCATCGGCAGAAGCGCTCGGTGTTTCACGTGAAACTTTTCAGGATCTGCAAATTTATGTAGACTTACTGTTTCGCTGGCAGCGAATGCTCAATTTGGTTTCGCCAAAAACATTGCCGGACGTCTGGTCGCGCCATATAGCCGATTCCCTGCAGATTTTTCGCCTCGCACCTGATGTGCGTCATTGGGTTGATCTGGGCTCCGGAGGCGGATTTCCCGGCTTGGTGACGGCCATATGCCTGAAACATGCCGGTGCAGGATTTATCACGTTGATTGAAAGCGACCAGCGCAAATGCGCGTTTCTTCGTGAAGTCATCCGCGCCACGTCGGCGCCGGCCCGTGTTCTGTGTGGCCGTATCGAAGACATCTTGCCTGAGTTCGACCATCCGATCGAGGCATTCAGTGCGCGCGCTCTGGCACCACTGCCGATTCTGCTGTCAATGGTGAGGGTATATATCGCGCGCGGGGCAAAGGCCTATTTTTTAAAGGGGAAAGATTTAAAACAGGAATTGACCGCGATTCCTGATCTCTTTAGATATTCTTATCATATTTGGCCCAGTCAGATTCAAAGTGATGGATCAATTTTGGAAATTTGGTCAAATCCAGCCATTGAACAAGGGCGGACGACGGCGTGACAATGAATTCAGTCCCCACTTCTGTTTCCAAGAGCGAGATCCCTGGTCAGGCGCGCGCCCAGATGCGTGTTTTGGTGCTTGCCAACCAGAAGGGCGGTGTCGGCAAGACAACAACGGCCATTAATCTGGGTACAGCGCTCGCTGCCATTGGCGAAAATGTGCTCATTATTGATCTTGATCCGCAGGGCAACGCCTCGACAGGATTGGGGATCGATCATCGCGATCGCCATGTATCGACCTATCATGTACTGAATGGCGAAGCATCGCTGGCGGATGTTGTGCGTCCAACGGCGGTTCCCCGGCTGCATGTTGCGCCCTCCACGCTGGATCTGCTCGGAATAGAACTTGAAATAGCCGGAGATTCGGACCGGGCTTTCAAGCTGCGGCAGGCGATTGAGACTATGGCAGAGAGTTTGGCTGCTGCACACGGTAATCGTTTCTCATACGTTTTGATTGATTGCCCGCCTTCGCTGAATCTGCTCACCGTTAATGCCATGGCCGCTGCGGATGCGATTTTAGTGCCGCTGCAATGCGAGTTTTTTGCGCTTGAGGGTCTCTCGCAGCTGTTGACGACAGTGGAACAGGTGAGAAAATCACTCAATTCAGCACTGACAATTCATGGTGTTGTTCTGACGATGTTCGATCCGCGCAATAATCTTGCCATGCAGGTTGTTTCGGATGTGCGCTCGTTCATGGGTGAGAAAGTATATGACACCATCATTCCGCGCAATGTGCGTGTCTCGGAGGCGCCATCTCACGGCAAGCCCGTGCTTTTGTATGATTTGAAATGCGCCGGTTCGCAAGCTTATCTTAAATTGGCGTCTGAGGTGATTCAGCGTGAAAGACGTTTGCTGGCTTGATCGACAGGGAGTGACGACATTGGTTGAAGATTTCAAAAGTCCACGCCTTGGCAGAGGTCTTGCTGCTCTGATCGGCAATACGAATGAAGAGCCGGCCGCGCAAAATCAGACGCGTAAAGTACCAATCGAATTCCTGCGGCCAAATCCGCGCAATCCTCGCAAGGATTTTCGCGAGGAAGATCTGGACGATCTGACCAATTCCATTCGTGAAAAGGGGATTATTCAGCCGATCATCGCCCGCAGTCTCCCGCAGTTGCGCGGCGTTTATGAAATTATTGCTGGTGAACGCCGTTGGCGCGCAGCGCAGCGCGCCGGCTTGCATGAGGTGCCGGTCCTGCTTCTCGACATTGGCGACAAGGAAGCTCTGGAAATTGCAATTATCGAGAACGTACAACGTTCTGATTTGAACGCTGTTGAAGAAGCACTGGGATATCAACAGCTTATCGCGGAATTTAATTATTCCCAACAAGACCTTGGCCGTATAATCGGCAAAAGCCGCAGTCACGTCGCGAATACTTTGCGATTGACGAAACTGCCGCAGTCCGTGCAGGACATGGTGATAGACGGCCGCCTGTCGGCAGGCCATGCGCGTGCATTGCTTTCTGTTTCGCATCCGCAACAGGTGGCTGATGCCATTGTCGAGCAAGGATTGAGTGTGCGTGATGTCGAGCGTATCGTTCAGCGCGAAGCCCGCAGCCTGGAAGAACCCAAATCCGGAGTGGCGCGCGCCGCGCGGGAAAAGGACGCCGATACACGCTCACTCGAACAGGCTCTGAGCGATGTTCTGGGCCTGTCTGTGGTGATTGACCATCGCGGCGAAAAGGGTGAATTGCGCATCCGTTACAAGAATCTCGAACAACTCGATCTGCTCTGCCAGCGTTTGCGCAACTGATCAGCGGCGGCCGGCGGAGACCATCCCCGTGATGGACCACAAAACCCGGATGGCGAGGATTTCGCTTAGGCGGGGATGCTGGCGCGTACGGCTGATACATTCCTGCAATGCCTTGATGGCAAGCAGGAGCGCCTCCGTGCTCCATCTGGCCAGATAAGCAGTAACTATCTGTTTTCTTTGATAAAATATGCCCGATCTGGTCATCAGCGCATCCATATTGCCGCCATTTGCCAGTTCAAGTTTGATCTGGTGCAGCCGCAGGGCATGGCTGAGCGTAGCCGTCAAAAGATAAGTTGCATCGCCGCCCGTCTCGAATACGCGGGAGCAATTCTGCTCGACCTTGCTGCGCTGTCCGGCAAAGGCCGCGTCTATGGCCTGATCCATGGCCATGGCTGAGGCGTCATCCATGATTTCGTTGATATGGCCGATCGTTACCTTGGGCGCACCGAGACAGAACAGGCATAATTTTTCAAGTTCGCTACGTGTGATCAGGCGGTCATTGCCCAGTCGCGATACCAGATAATCGCGTGTTTCGGTGTCGATGGAGAGATTATTGAGCCGCATTGTAGACTCGACAAGCCGTTTAAGGTCGTCCGTTGTGTCCGGATAGCAGCCGACGCTGGCCGCGGCCTTCGCCGCATCAAGCAATTTGCGCAATGGCGCGGCAGGCTTGAGATTGCCGCCCTCAATGACAATACGGCACTTCTCGGGCGGATTTTCGATCTGATACAGGAGCTGATCGGTAAAACTCTTGCCGCCCGCTTCAATCCATATGACGCGCTCATCGCCAAAGAGACCAATGGAGCCGGTTTCATCGGCGAGCCGGCCGCGGTCGGCAGCAAGCATATCGCCATGGATGCGGACAATCTGAGGAGCGTCTCTGCCACCTGAGAGGCTGAGCTGCGCCATGCGTTTGGCGCGTTCATGTATCAGTCCTGTATCCGTGCCGTGAAACAGGAAAATGAACATTTGTGGCGGAACCTTGCCCGCCCACCGCTCAAATTCGTCGGACTTGATGATCAAAGCGCGGAAGATCCACCCTGGTTGGCAAAAAAGGCTGAGAGCCTGGTCTTAATGTCGCGCGCGAGAGATTCCGCAACGCGGATTTCGCTGTCGCGCGCCGCGCGAATATTGGCATAACGCTGGCTTGAGCGATCATATGGCGCCGTGGACGTCACGGTTCCGTGTGTGATTTCCTTGCCCGTGGCTATTTCGGTCAGACGATAATTGGCATTGACATAGACGCTGGCCGAATCGGCCCGGCCTGTCAGGCTGTCGATAACCAGCGTCTTGTTGGATTCATCCGCTGTTATGGTGAGGCGATATTTTGGCGTCTTGGCTTCGCCACTGCCATTGAGCTGGAAAATCAGTTCGGTATCGAGATAATGCCCTAACCGCTCAGGCAGCGGCGCCACTTCAATTTCACGCAGCTTGCTCATGACGCCCGTGTTGCTGTCATCCATGTAAACGGGCGTGAAACAGCCGGAAAGCGTCAGGGATAGGAGTAAAACCGCCCCTGCGGCACAGATTCGACGCCGAAATGAAGACTCAGACCACGACATTGATAATCCTCTGCGGAACAATGATCAGCTTTTTGACCGGGCGTCCTTCCAGAATCCTCTGCACGAAATCTTGTTCCAGAAGCAGCTTTTCCGTCAAGGCCGCATCGGCCTGGGCCGGAATTGTCAGATCTCCACGCTTTTTGCCGTTTATCTGAACCGGAAGCGTGATCTCATCCTGAACGAGAAGGCTCTCGTCGGCAAGAGGCAGCGCGGTTTCAGCCACCATTCCGGGCTGCCCCAGCGCCTGCCAGCATTCCTCGGCCAGATGCGGCATCATAGGCGCGAACAGCTGAACCAGCAGGCAGGCCGCTTCACGCAAGGCAAAATTGACATCCTCGCTCCGGCCGCTCAGGTCAATCGCCGCCAGATAATTGGTCAGTTCATAGATATGCGCGATGCAACGGTTGAAGCGCAGACGCTCAATGTCGTCAGAGACGCGCTTGAGCGCCTGATGTGCGGCCTTCCGGATGAGTTTGGCGTCGGCCGAGAAATCCGCCGGCGGCGCTGCGGGCGCTTTTACGTCCGCAAGTTCGCCGATCAGCCGCCACAGACGCTGCACGAAACGGCTGGCGCCCTGCACGCCTTCCTCGGTCCAGATCACGTCGCGTTCCGGCGGCGAATCTGAAAGCATGAACCAGCGCGCCGTATCGGCGCCATAGGTGCCGATGATATCGTCCGGGTCCACGGTATTACGCTTGGATTTCGACATTTTCTCGATCGAACCGATGCTCACTTCCTCGCCCGAATCAAGTGCAAATGCCCGTCTTTGCGTCCCGGCAGCCTCAATGCGCACTTCTGCCGGCGAGTAATATTGGCCGGAAGCGGAGCGGTAGGTTTCATGCACCACCATGCCCTGCGTGAACAACCCGGCAAAGGGCTCGCTGACACGGGTCAATCCGACTTTTTTCATGGCGCGGGTGAAAAAGCGCGAATAGAGCAGATGCAAAATCGCGTGTTCGATGCCGCCGATATATTGATCGACCGGAAGCCAATGATCGACAGCCCCGGGAGTGGTCGGCGATGTTGCGTTGGTCGGGTCGGTGAAGCGGGCGAAATACCACGAGGAATCGACGAATGTGTCCATCGTGTCGGTTTCTCGGCGCGCCGCCTTGCCGCAGTGCGGGCACGCCACGTGTTTCCATGTCGGATGCCGGTCGAGCGGGTTTCCCGGCACGTCGAAGGTAACATCTTCCGGCAGCGTCACGGGTAGCTGACTTTTGGGTACAGGCACGGTGCCGCAGGCGTCGCAATGTATGACGGGGATGGGGCATCCCCAATAGCGCTGGCGCGATATGCCCCAGTCGCGCAGCCGGTAATTGACCTTGCGTCTGGCCTGCGGTTCGCCAAACAGCATGCGTGCTTCAAGCCTGTTGGCGACATCGGCGAATGCGGCATCCGGGCTTAAGCCGTCAAGAAAGCGTGAATTGATGATGAGCCCGTCGCCGTCATAGGCGGTGTCGGTGATGACATAGCTCGCGGGGTCCTGATCCGGCGGGCAGACGACAGGCACATTGCCAAGCCCGTAGAGATTGGCGAAGTCCAGATCGCGCTGATCATGCGCCGGGCAGCCAAAAATTGCACCGGTGCCATAATCCATCAGCACGAAATTGGCGATATAGACCGGCAGGCTCCAGTTTTCATCAAAGGGATGGCGCACGCGCAGGCCGGTGTCGAAGCCCTTCTTTTCAGCGGTTTCAACGGCGGCCACGGATGTGCCGATGCGTTTGCATTCCTCGACGAAGAGACGGGCCTGTTCATTTTGTTCGGCAACGGCCCGGGCGATCGGATGATCGGCGGCGACCGCGATAAATTTCGCGCCGAACAGCGTGTCCGGCCGGGTGGTGTAGACTTCGATTTCGCGCGCCGCCGCATTCGATTCGAGAGCGAAACGAACAAGCAGCCCCTCGGATTTGCCGATCCAGTTCTTCTGCATCAGCCGGACTTTTTCCGGCCAGCGGTCGAGATCATCCAGCGCGCTAAGCAATTCTTCGGAATAGTCGCTGATTTTCAGGAACCACTGCGTCAGTTCGCGCTGTTCCACCACCGCGCCAGAACGCCAGCCGCGGCCATCGATCACCTGTTCATTGGCGAGCACGGTCTGATCGACCGGATCCCAGTTAACCTTTGATTTCTTGCGGTCGATGAGCCCGGCTTCCAGAAAATCGAGGAACATGCGCTGCTGATGCTTGTAATAGCTTGGGTCGCAGGTTGCGATTTCCCGTGACCAGTCCAGCGAAAGCCCCATGCTTTTGAGCTGGTTGCGCATGGTGGCGATATTGGCATAGGTCCATTTTGCGGGATGCGACTTATTCTGCATGGCGGCGTTTTCAGCCGGCATGCCGAACGCATCCCAACCCATCGGATGCAGCACGTTGAAGCCCCGCGCGCGCTTGAAACGCGCCACGACATCGCCCATGGCATAATTGCGCACATGGCCCATGTGAATGCGGCCGGACGGATAGGGAAACATTTCCAGTACGTAATATTTAGGACGAGGATCGTCGTTCCGGGTCAGAAATGTCTGGTTTCCGCTCCAATAGGCCTGCCATTTCTGTTCGGCTTCACGGGCATTGTAACGCTCGGATTTCATAGCTTTCATCGCGCTCTGGAATGAACTAAACAAGGGTGGAATTGTGCAGCACTTGGCATCAAATTGGGCCAATGGTCAAATGTTTTGCCGCATATTTTGCGAAATTGAGGCTATGTGATGAGTGATACGGATGTGTCCCCGCCCCAAGCAACCACGCCGCGCGCGCGCTGGCAGAAGGTTCGCGACCAGATAGACCGTGCCGCCGCCGATTGCGGACGCCGGTCCTCAGACGTGCAGCTCGTCTGTGTTTCGAAGACACATCCCACAGAGGCGATCCGGCCTGTTCTGGAAGCCGGACAACGTATTTTTGGCGAGAACCGCGTCCAGGAGGCGCAGGCCAAATGGCCGGAGCTGCGGGCCGATTATCCGGATATCGAACTGCATCTCATTGGTCCGCTGCAAACCAACAAGGTTGCCGCAGCGGTGAGCCTTTTCGATGTCATAGAAACGCTCGACAGGCCGAAGCTGGCGCAGGCGCTGGCTGAAGAAGGTCGGCGGCAGGGGCGTATGCCGCGGCTTTATGTTCAGGTGAACACCGGCGCCGAGCCGCAGAAGGCCGGAATTTTGCCGCAGGAGCTTGATGCATTTCTCGAAACATGCCGCGCCCTGAACCTGAATATAGACGGGCTGATGTGCATACCGCCGGTCTATGAACTGGCCTCCCCGCATTTTGCCATGCTGCGGATGATGGCGCAGCGTCACAATCTGCCGGTTCTGTCGATGGGCATGAGCGCGGATTTTGAACTGGCGATCCAGCTTGGCGCGACCCATGTGCGTGTCGGCAGCGCCATTTTTGGCGAAAGAGGCAGGCCCGCACCCTAATGCGTGCAATCGAGCCATTCGCTGGCATGGCGCATGCGCGCCTCAACGATGCCGGCCAGAATAACCTGATGCCGGCTGGGTCGGCTGGCGTGGCGCTGCAACGGGTTGGGCAGGCTCGTGGCCAGCAGCGCGGCCTGGCGCGGCGTCAGGGTGCGGGCGGAGACATGAAATTCGTGACGCGCCGCCGCCTCGATGCCGTAAATATGGTCGCCCCATTCGGCAATATTGAGATAAATCTCAAGAATGCGGCGTTTTCCCCAGACGAAATCGAGAATGAGCGCCAGCGGCATTTCGAGCAGCTTGCGCAGATAGGAGCGCCCCGGCCAGAGCATCATATTTTTTGCAACCTGCATGGTCAGCGTTGAAGCGCCGCGGTTGGGGCCATGCCTGTGGTCAAGCACGAGTTCCAGCGCTGTCCAGTCTATGCCGTGATGCTGGCAGAACTGGCCGTCTTCCGACATAATGACGGCGCGGATGACATTGGGCGAAATCTGATCCAGAGGTACATAATCACGTATAACAGGCTCGGATCGGATCATTCCCGCCCACATCAGTGTGGACACGGGGCGGAACAGAAATCCCCCAATTAAGGTTAAACCCCAGAATATCATCGCAATGAGCATTCCGAAGATGAATAACCTTTTAATATAGTGTAGAAAAATATACAAAATCAGATATCTTCTATTTGGTTTTGGACATTGATTTCAATATTCAATCGTGATCGGAACAAGATGCAAAGGCAAATCCGGCTGCCTTGCGAATTTCTGGAGCGCATATATGGCAGGGGATAACATGCAGCCATTCCAGTCCGCTTTGGCGAATACAACGCTCGCGGTCGACAAGAGCCTGAAGGATTTGCTGAAACCGCAAGTGCTGGACGGAGAAATCAGCCGCCCGCAGCGCTTGCTTGATGCCATGCGCTATTCCAGCCTGAACGCGGGCAAGCGGTTCCGGCCGTTTCTGGTGATTGAGTCGGCTCGTCTGTTCGGCATCGATGAACCCGGCGTCGTAAGGGTGGCTGCAGCGCTGGAAATGATCCATTGCTATTCCCTGATTCATGACGATCTCCCCGCAATGGACAATGACGATCTGCGTCGCGGCAAATTATCCCTGCACAAGGCATTTGACGAAGCAACAGCAATTCTTGCGGGGGACGCCCTGCTTACCTATGCGTTTGATGTTCTGGCTGATCCAGCAACCCACGCCGACGCGCATATCCGCACCCGTCTGGTGATGGATATGGCGCGCAGCGCCGGGCTGGGTGGCATGGTCGGCGGCCAGATGTTCGATCTGCTGGCGGAGGCGGCGGAGGTGCCGCTGGAGCGTGAGGATATCGAGCAGCTGCAGGCCATGAAGACCGGCGCACTGATTCATTATGCGGTGCAGGTTGGCGGTATTCTGGCGCAGTGCAGCGAAAAGAACCAGCAGACCCTTTCCGAATTTGGCCGTCTTCTCGGCGCTGCCTTTCAGGTGGCTGATGATATACTCGATGAAACCGGCGACGAAGCCGTTGTCGGCAAGAAGGTCGGCAAGGACAGTGGCCGCAACAAGGCGACGCTGGTTTCCCTGCTGGGGCTGGAAGAGAGCCGCAATATCTGCGCAACGCTGGCCAAACGCGCGAAGAAAGCCTTGCAGGGCCTCTCTTGCCCCGGTGATAAAACTGTGCTTCTTCAGGCTGTTGACTTTGTAATTTCACGCCAGTCCTGAGTTATGTCCTTTCTTTCCCTGCTGCGACGAAGCCGTTTCCTGAGGCACCTCTGGTTGCGACCGAGGCTGCTGGCCAGTGTTCTGATCGGTATAGCGGCTGTTTGGTCCATGCCGGCGGCCTGGCATCTGGCGACGCGGCTGCTTCTGGGCTGGAACATTGCCGCATGGCTCTATCTTGGCGTGACCGTTCGGTACATGATCGGCCTTCCGGAGGAGCATCGTCGTTCTGCCGCCATTGCCAGCGATGAAAGCCAGTTCGTCATCCTGTCCGCAGCGGTTTTTGCCTCGTTCTTCTCCATGGCGGCCATATTCGCCCAACTCGCCAATCTGAAGGATGTTCACGGTGAATTGCGCTTGATGCATATCGGGCTGGTTGTCGGGACCATCGTCAGCGCATGGCTGTTCATTCATTTCATGTTTGCCCAGCATTATGCGCACCTCTTTCTGCTGAAGAAGGATTATGTCGAGCGCGATTCACTGGAATCGACCGGAGGCTTGCGCTTTCCCGGAGCGCCGAAGCCGAAATTTTCAGACTTTCTCTATTTTTCTTTCGTTATTGCTTCGGCGGCTGCCACTTCGGATGTTGAAATCTGGTCATCGTCCATCCGGCGCACAGCGACGATTCATTCGATCATCTCATTCTTTTTCAATACGGCCATCATCAGCCTGCTGATGAATATTGGTGCGGGATTAGCGGGCTGAACCAAAGCGCCGTTCAATATAATTCTGCACGATGGTCTTGAATTCGCTGCCGATATTGGGTCCGCGCAGGGTCATGGCCTTCTGCCCGTCGATAAAGACCGGCGCGCTTGGCGCCTCACCGGTGCCGGGCAGGGAAATGCCGATATCGGCATGTTTGGATTCGCCGGGGCCGTTGACGATGCAGCCCATCACCGCGACGTTGAGATTTTCAACGCCGGCATATCTGCCCTTCCATTCTGGCATCGAGTCGCGGATATAGTCCTGGATGTCGCGCGCCAGTTCCTGAAAGACGGTTGAGGTTGTGCGTCCGCAGCCGGGGCAGGCGGCAACCAGCGGGACGAAAGTGCGAAAGCCCATGGTCTGTAGCAGTTCCTGCGCCACTTTCACTTCCAGAGTGCGATCGCCGTTGGGCTCCGGAGTGAGCGAGATGCGGATCGTGTCGCCGATGCCGTCCTGCATCAGCACGCCCAGCGCCGCCGAGGAGGCGACAATGCCCTTCGAGCCCATGCCGGCCTCCGTCAGTCCAAGATGCAGCGCATAATCGCTGCGCCGCGCCAGCATGCGGTAAACGGCGATAAGATCCTGCACCGCCGAAACCTTGGCCGAGAGAACGATCTTCGATCTGGGCAGGCCGATTTCCTCGGCGCGTTCGGCAGAGAGCAGGGCGGACTGAACCATGGCCTCGCGGGTCACGGCCCGGGCGTCGATCGGTTCTGCCGAAGCGGCATTTTCATCCATCAGCTTTGTGAGCAGTTCGCCGTCAAGCGAGCCCCAGTTGGCGCCGATGCGCACCGCCTTGTCATATCTGGCGGCGAGTTCGATGATGGTTGAAAATTGCCGGTCTTTCTTGTCCTTGAAGCCGACATTGCCGGGATTGATGCGATATTTGTCGAGCGCTTCGGCGCAGGCGGGGTTTTCGGCGAGCAATTTATGGCCGATATAATGAAAATCGCCGATGAGCGGCACCTGAACATTCATCTGGGCCAGCCGATCGCGGATATGCGGCACAGCGCGCGCAGCTTCATCGCGGTCAACGGTGATGCGCACAAGTTCCGAGCCAGCCCGCGCCAGCGCCGCCACCTGCCGCGCCGTGCCTTCGATATCGGCCGTGTCGGTATTGGTCATGCTTTGTACGACGATCGGCGCGCCACCCCCCACTTTTACTGAGCCGATCATCACCGGAACGGTGAGATGTCTGGCCTTTGCCGCGGCTTCAATGTGGTTTTTGGCGAAATCGGTCATAAAAATGTTCCCTTTCACGCTGTTAAATAGGTCAAGATGAGATGAAAGTCATCTGCGGACATTAGAATCTTGCGCTTCTCCATGGTGCGCCGCACAATAAACAGAATCGCAGCCTATTTGTCACTCAAGAGAGGTTTCATGACACTCACATCACGTATTGCCGTCATCACCGGTTCCACATCCGGCATAGGTCTGGCCTATGCGCGGGCCTTTGCCGCCGAAGGCGCGCATATCGTCATCAACGGTTTTGGCGAAGCGGCCGCCATCGAGGCCGAGCGCGCGCGGATCGAGGCTGACTTCAAGGTCAGATGTCTCTATTCGCCCGCGGATATGACCAAGCCTGCGGAAATTGCCGCGATGATCCATGAGGCGGAGGCCAGCCTTGGTTCCGTCGATATTCTGGTCAACAATGCCGGTATCCAGCATGTTGCGCCGATTGAGGATTTTCCCGTCGAGAAATGGGATCAGATCATCGCGATCAATCTGTCCTCGGCCTTTCACACCATCCGCGCCGCCGTACCGGGCATGAAGGCGCGCAAATGGGGCCGAATCATCAATACGGCTTCGGCGCATTCGCTGGTGGCCTCGCCGTTCAAATCGGCTTATGTCGCGGCCAAGCACGGCATTGCGGGCCTGACCAAGACAGCCGCGCTGGAACTTGCCACATTCGGCGTGACGGTGAACTGCATTTCGCCGGGCTATGTCTGGACGCCGCTGGTGGAAAAGCAGATTCCGGCAACGATGGAAGCGCGCCACATGACAAAGGAGCAGGTCATCAATGATGTGATGCTGCTGGCGCAGCCGACCAAGCAGTTTGTCACATCCGAGCAGGTGGCCGCGCTGGCGGTCTTTCTGTGTTCGGATTCGGCCTCGCAGATCACGGGCGCCAATCTGTCGATGGATGGCGGCTGGACTGCAGCATGACAAAACGCATCAATCTCGCCTTGCAGGGGGGCGGGTCGCACGGGGCCTATACCTGGGGCGTGCTGGATGCCCTGCTGGAGGATGCGCGCTTCACCTTTGACGGGATCAGCGGCACCTCCGCCGGCGCGATGAACGCCGTCAATCTGGCCGATGGCCTGCGTCGCGGCGGCGCTGAAGCCGCGCGCAAGCAACTGGCAACCTTCTGGCGGGCGATCAGCATTGATGGCGGCCTGCCAGATGGTCAGCGGGAAATGGCCGATTTCGTCACCAGCTATTGGGGCGGACTCGGCCAGATGACGGCAACCCTGTTCGATGCCGCCAGTCAGTTCATCTCGCCCTATAATTCCAACCCGTTCAATCTCAACCCTCTGCGCGATGTTCTTGCGAAGAGCGTGGATTTCGAGGCGTTGCGCAATACGGATTCGCTCAAATTGTTCATTGCCGCCACCAATGTGCACACGGGCAAGGTGCGCGTGTTTCGGCGCCCCGAACTGACGATCGACATGGTCATGGCCTCGGCCTGCCTGCCGATGATGTTCAAGGCGGTGGAAATTGACGGCGTGCCCTATTGGGACGGCGGCTTCATGGGCAATCCGGTGCTGTTTCCGTTTTTTACGGAAACTGAGACACAGGACGTTGTGCTGGTGCAGATCAACCCCATTTCACGCGATCAGACGCCGCAGACGGTCACGGAAATCATGGACCGTATGAACGAGATCACCTTCAATTCGGCTCTTTTGCAGGAATTCCGCGCGGTGGATTTTGTTGCGCGGCTGATCGATCAGGGGCGGCTGAAAGGCACGCACTACAAGAAGATCCGGATGCATCTGATCGAGGCCGACGACGAATTGAAGGCATTGGGCGCAGAATCGAAAATGAACGCCGATTATGATTTTCTGCTCAAGCTGTTCGGCATAGGACAACGCGCTGGCAAGGCGTTCATTGCCAAATATTACGACGATATCGGCAAGCGCGGCACCTTGCAGCTCAAGGAAACGCTGGTCTGAGTTCAAAAGGCCCAGACTGAGGTGGTCTTGATCTCGGCATCTTCCAGGGCGCGGGTGACAGGCACCTGATATTGAGCAATGGCGTGCAATTTGCCGCGCGCCAGATAGCTGCGCCCCGGATCGCCGATCAGCACCTGCGCGCCGCGCCGGTGCAACCCTTCGAGCCAGCCGGTGACGCGTTCCGCCATGTCCCGCTCATAGGATACATCCCCGGCCAGCACCACATCCCAGCCCTGATCGGACCCGATGAGATCGGCGCATCCAGCTTCGATGACAACCTTGTTGAGCCGGGCATTGAGATGTATCGCCTGTATGGCGAATTCATCGATGTCGCAGGCATATACCCGTGCTGCGCCCGCCATTTTTGCGGCAATGGCGACAAGGCCCGAGCCCGAGGCAAAATCGAGCACGACTCGTCCGCGCACGATTTCGGGATGATCGAGAATGTAACGGGCCAGAGCCTGTCCTCCGGCCCAGGCAAAGGCCCAGAATGGCGGCGGCAGGCCGATTTCTCCCAGTTCGTCCTCGGTTTTCTGCCAGAGCTCCGTCGCCTCATGCGCCAGATGCAGGCGAATCTCCGGCGCATGCGGCACGGTTTCGATGTGGGTATGGCTCTGAATGAAGGCGGCGGGATCGGCAATGGACATGGGGTGTGTCTAACATGCGCCTCGTCGGACAAGAAGCGCTTTGACGGCTTGCCTATGGCCGTCATTGCGGTCATCTTGCCGCCATGTCCTCGAAAATATTTGACCGCTTCGCCCCCTGGCTTTTTGTCTTCATCTGGTCCACTGGCTGGATCTCCGCGAAATTTGGCGCGCTTCATGCTGATCCGCTGACCTTTCTGAGTTTTCGCTTCGGCTTTGCGGCTGTCATCCTCTTTCTCATGGCGCTGGCGGCTGGCGCCAGATGGCCGGTCAATGCGGGCCAATGGCTGCATAATTGTGTGTGCGGCGTCTTGATTCACGCGCTTTATCTCTCGTCCGTCTGGTGGGCGGTGCGGCAGGGCGTGCCTGCGACCATTTCCGCTCTGCTGGCGGCGGTGCAGCCCATTTTGTCCACCTTGCTTGCGCCGGTTCTCCAGCGGGAAAAGGTTGGTCTTCTGCGCTGGTTCGGGGTGATTCTCGGCTTTTTCGGCTTGCTGATCGTGCTTTCGCCCAAATTACTGGGGTTATCCGGCATTGATTTTTCGGCGCTCCGCTTTCCCATTCTTGTCAATTGCCTTGGCATGGTCTCGGTGACGCTGGGCACATTTTATCAGAAGCGTTTCGTCAGGAATGCCGACCTGCGGGTCATGACAACGCTGCAATATATGGGCGCGCTGGGTTTTACCCTGCCTTTTGCCTTCCTGCTCGAGCCGATGCGCATCGATTGGACGCTGACGCTGACGCTGACCATGATCTGGTCGGTTCTGGCCCTGTCGCTCGGCGCCGTCTTCCTGCTGCTGCTGCTTATCCGCCATGGGGCGGTGTCGCGCGCAGCGGTGCTGATCTTTCTTGTACCGCCGACCGCAGCCGTTCAGGCCTATTTTCTGATCGGAGAAAATCTGGCGCCGATGCAATGGCTGGGCATGGTGGTGACCGCGACAGGCGTCGCTCTGGCAATCAGAAAATAAATTGCGACTTTCGCTTATGTTGCGCCGCAGCAAGGATCGGTTAAGCTGGTACGGCGCAGCAAGGGGAACGCAATGATGAGTGATCTGCTGGAACTGGGGAAAATTGCCGTCACCCGGGCGGAAGGCCTGCTGGAACAGGCGCGTGCGGCGGTCAAGGCGCGTCTCATGGCTGGCGGGCAATTGTCCGGCGACCGGATGGACGCCGAACAGCATGCCGTTCACGGCCTCGCCTGGCTGGCGACCTATGTGCAGGCGCTGCGTGAAATGCTGGCCTATGCCGGGCGCATGCGTGCCGAGGGGCGGTTTGGCGAGGTTGAAACTCTGCTCACCCGGATCGGCATGGGCGAATATCTGGCGCAGATCATCGGCGGCATCGCGATGAATCAGGGCGAGATCATCCGTCTGGCGGATTTTGGGTTGACGCCGGCGCAGGTGGCTGCCTTTCAGAATGATGCCATCGCCGAATTGATCCGCACCGGCAACGAGCCGGAAAACCGCGCCCGGCTTGCGGCGCTCATCGATGCGCATAATGCCAATACGACCATCGGCGATTCGGGTCTCGATGAGACCATGGAGGCCATACGCGAGGAGATGCGCCGGTTTGCGCTCGCCGAAGTGCTGCCGCACGCGCATGAATGGCATCTTGCCAATGAATATATTCCGCTTCACGTGATTTCCGCCCTGTCCGATCTTGGCATATTCGGCCTGACCATTCCCGAGGAATATGGCGGCATGGGCCTTGGCAAGGTGGCTATGTGCGTGGTCTCCGAGGAATTGTCGCGGGCGTTTATCGGCGTTGGTTCGCTGGGTACCCGCTCGGAGATTGCCGCTGAACTCATTCTGTGCGGCGGCACGCAGGAGCAGAAAAACAAATATCTGCCGCAGATCGCATCGGGCAAACTCCTGCCGACGGCGGTGTTCACCGAGCCCAATACCGGCTCTGATCTAGCGAGTCTGCGCACCCGCGCGGTGCGCGAGGGCGACAGCTACAAGATTTACGGCAACAAGACCTGGATCACCCATCCTGTCCGCGCCGATCTGATGACCTTGCTGGCGCGCACCAATCCGGATGAGCCGGGCTACAAGGGTCTGACCATGTTTCTGGCGGAAAAGCCGCGCGGCAGCGATGCTGACCCATTTCCGGCCGAGGGCATGAGCGGCGGCGAGATTGAGGTGCTTGGTTACCGTGGAATGAAGGAATATGAAATCGCCTTCGACGGTTTCCGTGTCGCGGCGCAGAATGTGCTGGGCGGCGTCGAGGGGCAAGGTTTCAAGCAACTGATGCAGACGTTCGAATCGGCGCGCATCCAGACGGCGGCGCGCGCGGTCGGCGTGGCCCAATCGGCTCTGGACCTCGGCCTGAAATATGCCCGTGAGCGCGTGCAGTTCGGCAAGGCGCTGATCAATTTTCCGCGCGTTGCCGACAAACTGGCGATGATGGCGGTGGAAATCCACATCGCCCGGCAGATCACCTATTTCGCCGGAAAAGCCAAGGACGAGGGCCGGCGCTGCGATATCGAGGCGGGCATGGCGAAATTGCTGGCGGCGCGCGTCGCCTGGGCCGCTGCCGACAATGCGCTGCAAATTCACGGCGGCAACGGCTTTGCGCTGGAATATCCGGTATCGCGTGTGTTGTGCGACGCGCGCATTCTCAATATTTTCGAAGGCGCCGGGGAAATTCAGGCGCAGGTCATTGCCCGCCGCCTGCTGGAGAACTGATTTTTTTGGCGACATTTCCGGCGGGCTGCGATAGGCCTTGGCTATGCAGGCTGAAGAGCATATCGCCGATATTCTGGTGCCGGTCGCGGTGGATAATGCCTATTCCTACCGCGTTCCGGCAGGACTTGATCTGTCTGCCGGTGATTTTGTCCGCGTGCCGCTGGGGCCTCGCGAGGCGACCGGCATTGTCTGGACCTTGCGGCAGGGGCGCGGCGATAATCTGAAGGCCGTCCTTGCGCGCCACGATTATCCGCCGCTGCCGCAGTCTCTGCGCGCCTTCATCGAATGGGTGGCCAACTGGACGCTCGCGCCGCGCGGCTTGGCGCTGCGCATGGCGATCCGCGTGCTCGACCATGCTGCGCCGGAACGGGTGCGCCTTGGCCTGCGCCTCGCCGGGCCGTCGCCCAGACGCCTCACCGCCGCGCGCCAGAAGGTGCTTGAATGTTTCACCGCCGATGCGCTGATCGCCAAGGCTGATCTCGTGCAGCAGGCGGGATGTTCGGCGGCTGTTATCGATGGCCTGATCGATGAAGGCACGCTCCTGCCGTTGCCGATGCCGGAATCCGGCGTTGAGGAGCCGGATGCGGGTTTTGCCCAGCCGGTGCTTGAGCCGGCGCAGCAGCAGGCCGCCGATCATCTGCTGCGGCGCGTGGCGGAACGCAAATTTTCCGTCACCCTGCTGGAGGGCATCACCGGTTCGGGCAAGACGGAGGTCTATTTCGAGGCGGTGGCGCGTATCATTGCCGAAGGCGGACAGGTGCTGATCCTGATGCCGGAAATCGCGCTGACGTCGCAGTTTCTCAACCGGTTCATGCAGAGGTTTGGCGCGCCGCCTGTGGAATGGCATTCAGGCATTCCGGCGCGGCGGCGGGCGCGGATATGGTCGAGGGTGGCGGCCGGGGAGGCTCGTGTTGTTGTCGGTGCGCGCTCTGCGCTGTTCCTGCCCTTTCCCGATCTGCGCCTCATCATCGTCGATGAGGAGCATGAATCGGCCTACAAGCAGGAGGACGGCGTTTCCTATCATGCGCGCGACATGGCGGTGGTGCGCGGGCGCATCGAACAGGCTCTGGTCATTCTGGCCTCCGCGACGCCCTCGCTGGAAACGCAGGTCAATGCCCGGCAGAGCCGCTACGATCATCTGAAGCTGGAAAGCCGCTTTGGCGGGCGTCTTCTGCCGCAGCTCTCGGCCATCGACCTGCGCAGGGAGGGGCCTGCCCGTGGCCAGTGGATCGCGCCGCGTCTTGCGGCCGAAATCAGTGCGGCCATCGCACGCGGCGAACAGGCGCTGCTCTATCTTAACCGGCGCGGTTATGCGCCGCTCACCTTGTGCCGCGCCTGCGGCCACCGCTTTCAATGCCCGCAATGCTCGGCCTGGCTTGTGGAACACCGCTTCCGCCGGGCGCTGATGTGTCATCATTGCGGCCATGTCGAGCGGCGACCGGATATTTGTCCGGAATGCGATGCCGCCGATTCGCTTGCCGCCTGCGGGCCGGGCGTCGAGCGGCTGGCGGAGGAAGCAGCCAGCCATTTTCCGCAGGCGCGGATATTGGTGATGTCGTCCGACATTGCCGGCGGCGTCGAGCGTCTGCGTCAGGAAATGGCCGATATCGCGGCGGGCAGCTTCGATCTCATCATCGGTACGCAGCTTGTGGCAAAAGGCCATAATTTTCCGTTGCTTACGCTGGTGGGCGTCGTCGATGCCGATGTCGGTCTTGCCAATGGCGATCCGCGTGCTGCCGAGCGCACATTTCAGATTCTCGCGCAGGTGACCGGCCGCGCCGGGCGCGGCGCTCTGGCCGGGCGCGGTTTCATTCAGACCATGCAGCCCGATCACCCGGTTCTGCAGGCCATTCTGCACGGCGACCGCGAAGGCTTTTATGCCGCTGAGACGCAGATCCGTCTTGCCGGCGGTTTGCCGCCTTTCGGGCGGCTGGCGGCCATTATTGTCTCGGGCGAGGATCGTTCCGCAACTGAAAGCCACGCCAAGGCGCTGGCGCTCGCGGCGTCCGGCCTGCCGGATCAGGCGGGCTGGAGCCATGCGCCCAAAGACCCGGCGCATGTCGAGGTCTTCGGCCCGGCGGAGGCGATGGTGGCGATTGTGCGCGGGCGTCACCGCTTCCGCCTTCTGGTCAAGGCGACGCGCAAGGCCGATGTGCAGGGCTTTTTGCGCGCTGTGCTGGCGTCGGCGCCAAAGCCGCGCGGCTCGGTGCGGGTGGCGCTGGATGTCGATCCGCAAAGTTTTATGTGAAATTTGCAAAAATCGCGTAAGCTCCTGTCATGAAACAGGTGATTCTCTGCCTATTCCTGTTGCTGCCCGGCGTGGCGGCAGCGGACGAGTTTCAAAACTGCCTGCAGGATCTCAGGCCCGAGGCCGAGAGCAAGCATGTCAGCGCGGCAACATTCGATGCTGCCACTCAGACGCTGCAGCCCGATATGAAGGTGCTGGATAATCTCGATGCCCAGCCTGAATTCAAGATTCCCGTCTGGGATTACCTTGCCGGCCTCGTCGATGACGAGCGGGTGCGCGACGGCAAGGAGATGATGCATAAATGGGCCGGTACGCTGAACCGGGCGCAGCGCCGTTTCGGCGTGAGCAAATATGTCGTCACCGCTGTATGGGGGGTAGAGTCGGATTTTGGCCGTGCCATGGGCAAGCGCCCGCTTGTGCAATCGCTGGCGACGCTCGCCTGCTTCGGCCGGCGGCAATCGTATTTCCGCACCGAATTCATTGCCTTGCTGCGTATTCTCGATCAGGGCGGCATGGAGCCGGCGCAGCTGACCGGCTCATGGGCCGGCGCATTCGGGCAGACTCAGTTCATGCCCTCGACCTTTCTGCGCATGGCCGTCGACATGGAGGGCAAGGGGCACAAGGACATTGTCGCCTCGGTGCCCGATGCCCTGGGCTCAACCGCCAATTATCTGCATAAATCCGGTTGGAACCCGCATCTGCCCTGGGGTTTCGAGGTGATTTTGCCAAAGACATATCATGGGCCGAGCGGGCGAGGTCATAAACATTCAATGGCGTACTGGAAGCACAAGGGATTGCGCCGCGCCGATCACAGACCACTGGGCACGGGCATGGCCGGGCTGCTGCTTCCGGCTGGCTCCGATGGCCCGGCCTTTCTCGTAACCAAGAATTTTGACGCCATATATTCCTACAACGCCTCCGAATCCTATGCGCTCGCCATTGCGCATCTTTCGGACAGGTTGCGCGGCGGCGGCGGGTTTGTCACACCCTGGCCAACCGATGATCCGGGACTGTCGCGTGCCCAGCGCAAGGAGCTTCAGATCCTGCTCAGCCGCGCCGGTTACGATGTCGGCAATCCTGATGGCACGATTGGCGCTAAAACCCGGCAGGCTATTTCCGATTATCAATCGAAAAATGGAATGGATATTACCGGTCATCCCGGAATGCTGATCCTGCGGGCCTTGCGCAACTAGCTCGCGGATTTTTGTTTATACTTTCGTCTAGTTTTTTCGTCTATTGCGGATCGCCGCTCGTTTTTCCCGATTTTACACGCTAGATATCCGAAATATTGACGTATACACTTCTTCTGTACAAAAAGGACGAAAAGTCCGGCACCGGGTTTGGGAGGATTTCATGTGGTCTCAGGTTTATAATCCCTTGGGAAGCCCGCTTCTATCAACGATAGCAGCGGCCATTCCTGTCGTCTGTCTTCTGATTCTCATCGCTTCCGGAAAGATTCAGGCGCATATCGCGGCCCTGATCGCGCTGGCTGTCGGTCTTGTCGTCGCGACTGTGATTTTCACCATGCCCGCCGGTCTGGCGTTCCGCGCCGCAGGTCTGGGCGCGATCAGCGGTCTGTTTCCGATCGGCTGGATCATTCTGAACGTCATTTTCCTGTACCGGCTGACGGTGGAAAAAGGCTGGTTCGATATTCTGCAGCGCTCCATCGGCGGCATTACGCCTGACCGGCGCCTGCAACTGCTGCTTATCGCGTTCAGTTTCGGCGCATTTTTCGAAGGAGCCTCGGGCTTCGGTACACCGGTGGCTGTGACCGGCGCCATTCTGATGGGTCTTGGCTTCTCGCCTCTGGCGGCTGCGGGTCTCTCGCTCATCGCCAATACCGCGCCGGTGGCCTATGGTGCACTGGGCGCGCCGATTGCGGGCCTTGCGCAGGTGACGGGTTATGATCCCTTCGTGCTGGGCGCCATGGTTGGCCGCATCCTGCCGATCTTCTCTCTGATCGTGCCGTTCTGGCTGATCTGGGCTTTTGCCGGTTTCCGCGGCATGATTCAGATCTGGCCGGCTGTTCTGGTTGCGGGCATATCCTTCGCCATTCCGCAGTTCGTGATGTCGAATTTCCATGGTCCGACTCTGGTGGATATTGTCGCCTCGCTGATTTCAATGGCCTGCCTTATCGGCTTCCTGCAGATCTGGCAGCCGTCAGAACTCTGGCTTTCGCCTTCGCTTGGCGACCATGACACCTCGCATTCAACCGCTCCGGTGCCCGTGCCTTCGAAAGTGGCGGATGCTTCGGTAACGCAGGCGTGGCTGCCCTGGATCGTCCTCAGCCTCTGCGCCTTCGTATGGGGCACACAGACCTTCAAGGATATGGTCTATCCGGGCGGCAAATTCCCGAAATATCCGATCGAGGGTCTACACAACATGGTGGAAAAAGTGCCGCCGGTCGTGGCCAAGGCCAGCACGGAAGGCGCGGTTTTCCTGTTTAATATTCTCACCATGACAGGAACGGGCATCTTGCTCGCGGCGATTATCGCCGGCGTCATCATGCGCTTCTCGCCCATCCGTCTTGTGAAAGCCTATGTTGAAACCATCTGGGTGGTGCGCAACTCGCTGATCACCATCGCGGCCATGCTGGCCATCGGCTATCTCACCCGTTATTCGGGGCTTGACGCGACGCTCGGCCTGGCTTTCGCGCAGACCGGCGTGCTCTATCCGTTCTTCGGGACGTTGCTTGGCTGGCTCGGCGTGGCGCTGACAGGTTCCGATACGGCATCCAACGTGCTGTTCGGCGGATTGCAGAAGGTCACGTCGCAGCAGCTGGGCCTTTCGCCCATCCTGATGGGGGCCGCCAACTCTGCAGGCGGCGTCATGGGCAAGATGATCGATGCGCAGTCCATCGTCGTGGCTTCAACCGCGACCGGCTGGTACGGCCACGAAGGCACCATTCTGCGCTTCGTGTTCAAGCACTCCATCATTCTGGCCTGCCTCGTCGGGCTGGTGGTGATGCTTTACGCCTATGTCTTCACCGGTATTGTTCTGCAATAGCTGGCGGGCCTGCCTGAATAGAAAAACCCCGCTTCACAGGCGGGGTTTTTATTTTGTCAGAACCGCGGATTGGCCAGTGCTCTGGCGTGCTCATCCGCCGCAACGGGCGAGAATTTACCGGTTTCGGGGTCAAGAACCCGCAGTCGCCCGGTCATGACGTCAAAGTAAGCTCCGTGCAGATGCAACCGTCCGCGCTCGTTCAGGGTGCGCACGCATGGGAAGGTGAGAAGATTTTCGAGCGTCTGGCGCACGGACGCCTCGCCGAGGCGCTCCACATATTCCTCCATCGCCTCGCCGTCGCGCATCGGCATGGCCTTGGCGGTGGAACTGATCAGAGTCATCCATTTGCCGATGAAATCGCCCGGCGACAGCGGCCGCTGATAGGGATCGAGGTCGCTTTCCACATAGGCTTTCACGCCGCCGCATTTGCCGTGGCCCATGACCACGATATGCTCGACGCGCAGACCCATGACGGCGAATTCCAATGCAGCCGATGTGCCGTGATAATCATCGTTCGGGGCATAGGGCGGCATGATGTTGGCGACATTGCGCACCACGAACAGTTCGCCGGGATGCACATCGAAGATGACTTCCGGCGAAACACGTGAATCGCAGCAGCCGACGAGCATGATGCGCGGCTTTTGTCCACTTTCGGCCAGTTCGCGGAAACGCTGCTGCTCCCGGGAAAAGCTGGAGCCGAGAAATGACTGATATCCCTCGATAAGACGTTGCGGGAAGGTTTGCTCGGTCATCAACCTCTCCTTTCTGATTAGCCGGATCAGCTTGCGCCAAAGGACCTATGGTGCTGCACTGCAAAAGTGATTAAGTTGCAATCCGGTTTGAGGCAAGGAGTAAATGATGGTTCATCGTCCCCGCCGCTCGGCTCTTTATATGCCCGGCTCCAATGCGCGCGCGCTAGAAAAAGCCCGTACGCTTGACGCGGATGTCGTGATTCTCGATCTGGAGGATGCTGTTGCGCCGGATTCAAAGGAATTGGCCCGGGCGCAGGTCTGTGCGGCGGTGAAGGCTGGCGGCTTTGGGCGGCGCGAGGTGGTCGTGCGCATCAACGCCCTGTCCGGACCATGGGGAGCCGCTGATCTTGCCGCTGCAGCGCAATGCGGCGCAGCGGCCATTCTCGTGCCCAAGGTTTCCATACCGGGCGATGTCATGGTCTGCGCCCGCCTGCTGCGCGAACAGGGCGCGCCGGAAAGTCTGCGGCTATGGGCCATGATGGAGACACCGCTCGCGATGCTCAATGCCGGCGCCATTGCTGCCGTGGCACAGGATCCGCAATCTCGCCTCAGTGTTTTTGTGCTTGGCACCAATGATCTTGCCAAAGAAACCCGGGCCAGGCTGATGCCGGGCCGGGCGCCGATGCTGCCCTGGCTGCAGACTGTGCTGGCCGCAGCCCGGGCACATGGGCTTGATGTGCTTGATGGCGTCTTCAATGATCTAGCGGACGAAGCCGGCTATTTAGCCGAATGCGAACAGGGCCGCGATCTCGGCATGGATGGAAAAACCCTGATTCATCCCAATCAGATCGGCCCGTGCAACGCGGTTTTTGCACCTTCGCCGGAAGACGTGGCGCGCGCGCGCGACATCATCTCGGTGTTCGACCTGCCGGAAAACGCCAGCAAGGGCGCTGTTCAGCTCAACGGGCGGATGGTTGAACGGCTGCATGCGGATATGGCCCAGCGGGTACTTTCCATTGCCGAGGCCATTTCCGCAGCCTGATCTCAGGGCTTTTTGGCGCGCGCCATGCCTTCCAGCACCAGCTTCTGGGCATAGGCCGCGTCGCGCCAGCCTTTGAGCTTCACCCATTTGTTGGGCTCGAGATCCTTGTAATGCTCGAAGAAATGTTCGATCTGCTTGAGGGTGATTTCCGGCAGGTCGGTGTAGTTGTTGACGTTTTCATAGCGTCTGGTCAGCTTGCTGGAGGGTACGGCCACCAGCTTTTCGTCGCCGCCCGATTCATCTTCCATCAGCAGCACGCCGACGATACGGCAACTCATCACCGCGCCCGGCACGATGGCGCGCGTGTTGGCGATGATCACGTCGCAGGGGTCGCCGTCATCCGACAGTGTGTGCGGGATAAAGCCATAATTGCCGGGATAGCGCATGGACGTGTAGAGAAAGCGGTCGACGACCAGCGCGCCGGATTCCTTGTCCATTTCATATTTGATCGGCTCGCCGCCGATCGGCACTTCAATCACGACATTGACTTCTTGCGGCGCATTCTTGCCGATCGACAGTGCATTGAGGTTCATTACCAGCTCCGGGGATGATCAGATGCGAGATGAGTAGCGACCGTTATTGATTCATGCAACCCCAACAAGGGACTAAGACGGTTGCCTTGAGGCAGGAATCGCATTTTGGCTGGTTGAGAAGCAGGTTTCAGGGCGGATTGAATGCAAAGGCAAGGCGCAGACGACGTTCGCCAGCGAACATTTCATGAGCTTTCTGGACAATCTGTCCGCCCATGTGGAGATAGAAGCCGATAGCGCGCTCGTTGTCGGCGAGGGCCCAGACAATAAAATTATCCAGCCCGTTGTCGGCAAGGTCGCGCCGGGTCATTTCGAAAAGGCGGCGCCCAAAACCGAGCCCCTGAAATTCGGGCGCGAGATAAAGCTCGAAGATTTCTCCCGTGAACGGCGTTCCGCCAAGCCGGTTGCGGCCATATGAGGCGTAACCGCAGATGGTTTCGTCAAAATCCAAAACACTGATACGGGAGCCCTGCGCGATGGCGGAATACCACCAGTTGGGTCCGCGCCGCGCCAGCATTTTTTCAAGTTCGCGGCCCGGAATTATGCCCGAGTAAGCCTCCCGCCAGGCCGCATCATGTACGGTGGCGATATCTTCCGCGTCCTTGAGCCGGGCGCGCCGGATGATGGTAACGGAGGCGACCATAACAGAATGGTAGTTCGGTCCTGCCACTTTTTGCAAGTGCTCTTTTGCAGCCTCAGCCCAAAAGAAATTTGACCGTCAGCGCCGCGCCGGCAACGATCACGAAAATGCGGATGATATATTGTGGAATGAGGCGGGCCAATACGACGCCGTAATATCCGGCAATGCTGGACGAAACCATGATCACCAGCGCGCTTTTCCACAGCGTGATGCCCCAGATGATGAACAGAACCACCGAAAACAGCTGCACGAAACCGGCCCAGACATTTTTCGCCGCATTGATGAAGTGATAGTCGTCCGGCTCGGAAAGCGACAGCGAGGCCAGCATCATCACGCCCATGCCCGCGCCGAAATAGCCGCCATAGATGGAGACAACAGCCTCCAGAATGCGCGAGACAAGCCCCATGTGATGGGCGCCCTTGGTCATATTATGGCTGAAATGCCGAATCTGCGGCGAAAAGGCAAACAGAAGCGTGGCCAGACCAAGAAAATAAGGCACCAAGGCCTTGAAGGCGCTGGCTGGCGTCATGACAAGAAGCAGCGCGCCTGCCGCTCCGCCTATCGATCCGGCCACACCGAGCAGGGCATAGCGGCGCCAGTTCTGCCGCACTTCCGGCAGATAACCGGCCACGCTGGCGATATTGGCGGGAGAAAGGCCGACGGCGCTGGTCGCGTTGGCGACCAGCGGCGGGACTCCGGTGAAAACCAGTGCCGCGAAGGTGAAAAATGTGCCCCCGCCGGCTATGGCGTTGAGAGTGCCGGCCAGTGCTCCCGCAACGGCCAGCAGGCAAAAGTCAAACAGCGACATCAGATTTCGTCCGGCTCCAGATCATATTGTCATTGCGCCAATCTAGCGGCTGGAATGACGATGACCAGAGGCTTTCGTCTTCTGTGTACGGTCGAGCGGCTTCTGGTCGCGCGGTTGCTGCTGTCTCGGGCGCTGGTCCGGCCGTTTGGCATGGCCGCTCGGGCGGCCCGGCTTGTGCGCGGGCTTGGGCGAGGCATCAGCGGGCGCCGATGCGGCGGCGGACGGCCCCAGCGGATTTTCCACCACGGGGACGCTCTGTCGTGTCAGGCGCTCGATATCACGCAGATAGGCGCGCTCGTCGCGGCTGCAGAAGGAAATGGCCTGGCCATCGGCGCCAGCGCGCGCCGTGCGGCCGATGCGGTGGACATAGGATTCAGGCACATTCGGCAGATCGAAGTTGACGATATGCGTCACGCCGTCGATATCGATGCCGCGCGCGGCAATATCCGTAGCCACGAGCAGGCGCGACTGGCCGTTGCGAAAGGCCAGCAGCGCGCGTTCCCGCTGATTTTGCGATTTATTGCCGTGAATGGCGTCGGCCGGGTGGCCGGCGGCATTGAGATTGCGCACGATGCGGTCGGCGCCGTGCTTGGTGCGGCTGAAGACGAGCGTGCGCGGCATGTCTATCGCGCCCAGCAGATGATGCAGAAGCGTCTGCTTATGGCCCTGCTCGCAGAATATCACGCTCTGGTCGATGCGCTCCACTGTCGAGGAGACGGGTGTCACCGTGACGCGGGCCGGGTCTTTCAGCAACTGGCCTGAAAGATCGGCCATTTCGCGCGGCATTGTGGCCGAGAAGAACAGGTTCTGGCGCTGCTTGGGCAGGTGGGTGAGCAATTTGCGGATATCATGGATGAAGCCCATGTCGAGCATCTGGTCGGCTTCGTCGAGCACGAAGATCTCAACCTCGCTCAGGTTGACAGCGCGCTGATTGACCAGATCAAGCAGGCGTCCGGGCGTCGCGACGACGATATCGACGCCGTTCTGCATCTGGCGGATCTGGCGGCCGATCGGCATTCCGCCGAAGATCACGGCAGCCGTCAGCGGCAGGTGGCGGCCATAGGTGCGGAAGCTGGCCTCGATCTGGCTAGCCAGTTCGCGCGTCGGCGAGAGAATCAGGGCGCGGCAGGCCTTTGGCCCGGCACGGCGCGGTTTGACGCTCATGTGATTGAGGATGGGCAGAGCAAAGGCGGCAGTCTTGCCGGTGCCGGTCTGGGCCAGACCGAGGAGGTCGCGGCCCTTGAGTATTTCCGGAATGGCCTGTGCCTGGATGGGGGTGGGCGTGGTGTAGGATTCTCCGGCCAGAGCCTTGAGGATGGGGGCTATCAGGCCGATCGTATCAAAATTTTTCAAAATATTCTCTTCTTGTGAGCGTGCATGGACAAGGACGCGCCAAAACCATCCCCGATCCAAGAATCTGTCCGGATTCTCGGTCAGTGACGAATTCTGCGTGAGGAAACGTCGTGAGGGCGTGCAACGCATGCGGGCTGGCAGAAACCTTCGTTTCCGTCACGCGGCCCGGACCGCCTTTATAAGGCACGCTTGGCTATGAGCCGTTTAACCGATGATGTCAATGATTTGCTGCGCGGCAAATGAAATAATCCTCACGCCCGCCGGAGGCGGCGTTAAGGGATGCGGCATTTTCATCTGAAAATTGGAGCGGGCGAAGGGGCTCGAACCCTCGACCCCGACCTTGGCAAGGTCGTGCTCTACCACTGAGCTACACCCGCATCCGGCTGCCTGACGGCAACTGCGCAGCTATATGCCGCAACTCCTCGCAGATTGCAACAGTTCGAAATGATTTTTATAAAGTTTTTGTTGCGGGGCCTGAGGCCTTACCGCTAAAGCATCAGAAAATAACGTATTTTCAAGGGGCTCCCATGCCGGCCAACACACAGGATCTTTTCAAATTCCTCGATGAATTGCACATCGTCCATGAGACAATCGCGCACGAGCCGCTCTTCACTGTGGAGGATTCCCGCGCCGTTCACGCGGCCATGCCGGGCGGACACAGCAAAAACCTGCTGGTCAAGGACAAGAAAAGCCGGATTTTTCTGCTGGTTGCCGATGCCGATGCGCGCATCAACCTCAAGACGATCCATGAAAAGATCGGCGCTTCCGGCCGCGTGTCCTTTTGCAGTGCCGAAGTGATGAATGAGCTTCTTGGCGTCCAGCCGGGATCGGTGACGCCATTTGGCGTGATCAATGATAAGGATCATCAGGTGACGCTGGTGCTTGAAGCCAGCATGATGCAGCACGAGCGGCTCAATTTCCATCCGCTCGTCAATACGATGACGACGGGGATTGCCCGCGCCGATCTTGTCAGATTTGCCCGCGCAACCGGACATGAGCCGATGATTCTGGCTTTTGCCGATGCAGAAATTACCGCCGAGGCTTGAGATTTCGGTGGTGCCGTTCCATCTTAAAGAAGAGAGGCGCTGCCAAAGCGCCGGTGTGAAAGGTATGAAATGACGGATTTTCCCGCTCCGGCCAATGGTCATGTCAAAGCCACGACAACAGCCGCCTTTCGTGCTGATGTTCTGACCGAGTCGATGAAGCAGCCTGTCCTGGTTGATTTCTGGGCGCCATGGTGTGGCCCGTGCAAGCAGCTGACGCCTGTTCTGGAGCGCGTTGTCCAGGCTGCCGGCGGCAAGGTCAAGCTGGTGACCATGAATATCGACGAGCATCCGCAGATTGCCGGACAGCTTGGCGTGCAGTCCATTCCGGCGGTATTTGCGTTTCAGAAGGGCCAGCCGGTGGATGGTTTCATGGGCGCCCTGCCGGAAAGTCAGGTCAGGGCGTTCATCGAACGTCTAGTCGGCCCGCTCTCCGCCGATGTCGATGCGCTGCTGGCAGAGGCTGATGCTGCGCTGGCGTCCGGCGATCTGGCACAGGCTGGCGAAAAATACAGCGGCGTATTGGTCGAGGACGAAGCCAATATCAAGGCGCTGGGCGGTCTTGCGCGTACCTATATCGCCATGGGCGAGCCTGAACAGGCAGCCAATGTGCTCAAGCTTGTACCTGCGGGGAAGGAGAACGATCCCCTGATCACGGCTGTCAAAGCGGCACTTGATCTGGCGGCCAAAGCTGCTGAACTTGGCGACCTTGCCGGTTTGGAGCGGGAAATTGCCGCCAATCCGGACAATTATCAGGCGCGGTTCGATCTGGCGCTTGGCCTGAACGCGCTGGGGCGCCGTGACGAGGCCGTGGATCATCTCCTCCATATCATCCGGCGCGACCGCAGCTGGAACGAGGATGGCGCGCGCAAGCAGCTGATCCAGTTCTTCGAGAGCTGGGGTCCCATGGATCCCGCTTCGGTCGCCGGGCGGCGCAAGCTTTCCGTGGTTCTTTTTTCCTGAGCATGTTGGAAGCTGGGGTTCACTCATGATCAACGTTCCATATCAGGGCCCGCAGGATCTGCCGGATGTGATCCCCTTGTTTCCGCTGGGGGGAGCCTTGCTTCTGCCGCGCGGACAATTGCCGCTGAATGTCTTTGAACCACGCTACATGACCATGGTCGACGACGTGCTGCGCTCGCATCGTCTGATCGGCATGATCCAGCCGCAGGATGACGAGGGTGGTTCGGGTCTTTATGAAACAGGATGTGTGGGGCGTATAACCCAGCTTCAGGAAACGGGCGATGGCCGCTACAATCTGACGCTCACGGGCGTGGCCCGGTTTCAGTTGCGCGAGGAAATGGCGGCTTTGACACCCTATCGTCAGGGCCGTGTGGATTATACCTCGTTCTCGGGCGATTTTCAGGAGGCGGATGACACTCTTGTCGATCGCGACGGTGTTTTGCGTGCGTTGCGGCAGTTTGCCAAAGCCAATCGTCTGCGTATCGACTGGAAGGACATCAACGAGGCGCCGAACGAAGCGCTGGTCAATGCGCTGGCGATGATGAGCCCTTTCGGCATCAAGGAAAAGCAGGCCCTGCTTGAGGCCGGAGATCTGAAAACCCGCGCCGATGTGCTGATCGCCATTACGGAAATGGATCTGGCACGCGGCACGACACCGCATTCGACAATGCAATGACAGATCCGGCAATGACAGACCTGCCCCCCACCACGCCGGAGACGGGCATTGATCCCCGCCTGCTGGAAATTCTGGTCTGTCCGCTGAGCGGCGATGTCCTGAAATATGATCCGGTGCGTCAGGAGCTTGTTTCGCCGCGGGCGCGCCTCGCTTATCCCATCCGCGACGGCATCCCGATCATGATTCCCGCCGAGGCCCGCGTTCTTGAGGGCTAGGACGGCGGGACTCTGATGTTTCGCGTCTCATGACGCCTTGCGTCAAAGCGGTTCCCCGCGCAGCAACGCCGGCACATCGCCGGTCAGGCCCGCGGCCTGACTGATGAATGCGCGCTTCAGTCTGGGCATCCGGTTGACAAGCCCGAGACCCAGATCCCGTATGAGGCGCACCGGCAGGATATCATTGGAAAACAGGCGGTAGATCAGGTCGCAGGCCGTGCCCATCCGCACTGCATCGAAGCGCCGCGCCTGTTGATAGGCGGCCAGAATATCGGCACTGCCGGGATCAAGACCGAGCCGCATTCTGGCGACTATCAGTTCGGCAAGGCAGGCCACATCCCTGAGGCCGAGATTGAGACCCTGTCCGGCAATGGGGTGGATGACATGGGCGGCATCGCCGACAAGAGCAAGGCGCGGCGCAATGAACGATCTGGCCCATTGCAGATTGAGCGGGAAAGCCTTTGGCCGTTCCGCCAGCCTGAGTGCGCCAAAGCGCAGCGTGAACCTGCGCTCGAGTTCGGCCATGAAATCTTCTGCATCCAGTGCGAGGAGCGCGCGCGCATGGGCACGCCGGTCGCTCCAGACAATGGAGGCTCGGTTGCCGGTCAGCGGCAGGATGGCAAAGGGTCCGTCGGGCAGGAAATGCTCTTCTGCGCGGCCTTCATGCGGGCGTTCGAGCGCGATGGTGGCGACAATGCCCGTCTGGTCGTAGCTGTGACGGGTCACAGGGATGCGGGCGAACTCGCGCAGGCGTGAGGCGGCGCCATCGGCCGCGATAAGAAGCCGGGCGCTGATCACCCCGCTCTCCGTTTCAATTTCGATGAATTCCGGCTTAGCGGTGAATTGCCGCAATTTCTGCGCGACCAGAATCACGCCTTCCTCCCGGCAACGGGCGAGCAGCGCGTCCCGCAATTCGTCGTTGCGGATCATGCAGGCGAAGGGCTCATCCCCCTGTGGCGCGTCAAACTGCAGGAAAACCGGGCGCACCGGATCATCAAGGCGCGAATCGGTGCAGACCATCTGCAAGATGGGCTGTACATCCGTCAGAAGCGGCCAGACATGCAGCGCTTCCATCATTCTGCGAGGGCCTGCCGCCAGCGCGGATGCGCGTCCCGTGTCGTCGTGAGCTGCCTGATTCAGGCGCGGATCGAATATCCGGACATCGACCGCCGGTCCCAGCGCGCTCTTGACGGCGAGGGCAAGAGTCAATCCGGCAATGCCCGCGCCGCCAATAGCTATATCGCAGGTGGAAGAGACGGATTCGCGCCGATTTTGCATGTGACCTCGGAAATTGTTTCATATGATCTGTGCCATCATATTTGACCGGCTGCAACGAGGCGCTGCGCCGCAGACAGGAATTTGACCATGCAGAAACGCGTTGCCCTGATCACCGGCGCATCCGGCGGCATCGGTGCCGATATAGCGCGGGTGCTGGCAAAATCGGGCTATCATCTGGTGCTCGTGGCGCGCCGCCGCAATGCACTTGAGGGGCTTGCCCGCGAACTTGCCTTCACACCGGTGCTGGTGATCGCCGTCGATCTGGCGCAGGCGGGTGCGGCCGCGGAAATACGGGCGCAGGTAGCGGCATCGGGGCTGAAGATCGATCTGCTGGTGAACAATGCCGGTTTTGGCCTGCTTGGCTCGGCCGCCCGCCTCGACCGTGACGAGCAACTGGAGATGATCGATGTCAATATCCGTGCGCTGACCGACCTGACGCTGATATTTCTTCCTGATCTTATCGAAAAACGGGGTGAGATCTTGAATGTTGCCTCTGTTGCCGCCTTCGTGCCCGGCCCCGGCATGGCGGTTTATTATGCCAGCAAGGCCTTTGTCCTGTCCTTTTCCGAAGGGCTCGCGCATGAACTGCGCCACCAGAATGTGCGCGTCTGTGTGCTCTGTCCCGGGCCTGTCCATACCGAATTTCAGGCACGGGCCGGATTTTCTGCAGCGTTACCAAAAATTTACCATAATTTGACATCCTTTGACGTTGCCAGCCAGGCTGTCCGCGGCTTGCGCAGCGGCCGTCTTCTGGTCATTCCCGGTTTCGTCAACCGGCAGGCCGTGAGACTGGTGCGGTTCCTGCCCCGCCAATGGAGCGCGAGGCTGGTTGGCCGGCTGCAGTCAGGCCGATTGAAGGGATAGGGTGGTTTTCATGGCGGCGCCGATACTCGTTGTTGTGCATCAGGAAAATTCCAGCGCCGGACGGCTGGGACGGCTGCTTGCGGGCATGGGTCACTGTCTGGACATGCGTTGCCCGCGTTTTGGCGATCCGCTGCCGCAAAGTCTCGCGCATCATGCCGGCGCCATTATTTTCGGCGGGCCGATGAGCGTGAACGACCGCGACGAATATCTGCGCCGGGAGATCGACTGGATCGGCGTGCCGCTGCGCGAAAACAAGCCCTTTCTCGGCATCTGTCTTGGGGCGCAGATGCTGGCACGCCATCTGGGCGAGCGCGTCGGCCCGCACAAGGATAATGCGGTGGAGGCCGGATATTATCCCATCTATTCGACAGAAGCGGGCGAGGAACTGGCGCGCGATTGCGGCGCGGCTTTGCCGGATCATGTTTATCACTGGCATGGCGAGGGCTTCAGCGTGCCGCAGGGCGCGAGTCTGCTGGCGCGCGGCGATGAATTTCCCAATCAGGCTTTTCAATATGGCGCAAAGGCGTTCGGGCTGCAGTTTCACCCGGAAGTCACCTATGCCATGATGTGCCGGTGGGTGGTGATGGGCGGTGCGCGGCTTTCAAGCCCGCTGGCCAAGCCGGCCCAGCAGCATCTCGCCGATTGGTTTGTGCATGACGCTGCTGTGGCGCGCTGGAGCCGGGCTTTTCTTGCACATTGGCTCGGCGCGCCCGCCGGGGCCGGGGCCTAAGATTTTTCGCGGGGGCGAAGGGCGATGGCCAATTCCTCCAGCCCGCGGATCGTGACATCGCGCTGTGCAAAAGGTATGGCGATGCCGGCCTCCCGCATCCGGTTGAATATGGTGTAGTGCAGGTCGCTCTTGACCAGAGCCGCGGTCAGCACGTCGTCGACGAAGCAGATCAGCTGGAAATGCAGCGCCGAATCGCCAAATCTGGCAAACATCACCAGCGGCACCGGAATGGCCAGCACCATGTCGTGATCCTTGGCGCAGGAAATGAGCAGCGCGCGGACCTGTTCCGGATCGCAGTCATAGGGTGCGTTTACATCGATGGTGATGCGCCCCACCCTGTCGGTGCGCACCCAGTTCTTGACGACACCTGAAACAATATTGGAATTGGGCATGATGACCGTGGCGCGGTCGAAGGTTTCAATTTCGGTTGACCGGACATTGATGCGCCGGACGAAGCCCTGTTCCTCGCCCACGACGATCCAGTCGCCGACGCGGATGGCCCGCTCCCACAGCAGAATGAGGCCGGAGACGAAATTGCTGACGATGGATTGCAGGCCGAAACCGATACCCACAGACAAGGCACCGGCAACAATGGCAAATTTGTCGAAGCTGAGCCCGATATGCGAGAGCGCAACAGCGGCGGCTATGGTCACCCCCACATAGCCGAGGCTGGTGCGGATGGAATTGCGCAGGCCGATGTCGAGTTGGGTGTGAGGCAGGAATTTGGCATCCAGCCAGCGCTGCACGGCGCGCGTGGCCACAAAGCCGATCAGAAACAGCAGGATGGCGACAATAATGGTGGAAAGCGAAATATTGACGTCGCCCACCTTGAAGCCGAAGAAGGCGGCGCGAAGATAGCCTACCATGTCGTCCGACTGGATGCCCCAGGGCGCCAGCACCAGCATTCCGGCTGTGGCCATGACCGTGACGCGCAGCAATCCGGCCAGAAGGATGGCGATCTGGTCAAGGCTGTCGCGGCGGATGCCGACACTGGCAATGATCGACCGGCTGACGCGCGATTCGGATTGTGCCGCCGCGCTTATGCCTTCATCGATCAGCGCAAGAATCAGATAGAGCATGCTGCCGATACCGCTGATCCAGACGACCTGATCGATCAGAAAAGCAGCGAAGGCGACATAGCCGACAACAACCGCCAGAAGGACGGTTGCAATCATCGTCCATGCCAGAAGCCGCAGCAGGCCGTAATAGTCGCGGTCCGGACCGGCTGTTCCGTTTTTCTCGTTGAGTTCGTTGCCCTGCGGCGCGATGCTGCGCAGCGTCGCGGCCATGGACAGGGTTACGGCCACCGCGCCGCAGGCGCGCGTCGCCACCGAAAGCGGCAGGGTTGCGGCAATCACGTCGTTTATGGCCTCCAGCATCTTGGCACTGGAAACGATGGCCGCCACAATGGCGGCAAGCTGGGCAATGCGCAGGCTGTTGGCGCTGGACAGATCCAGCAGCCGCCAGTTCGGCCGTTTGGGCGCAAGCAGCGCCCGCGCCATGGCGAAGGTGATGGCGATGCGCGTCACGCCTTCATACAGGCTACGGCTGATCGGCATGATCCGGGGAGTCAGCAATTCATAAACGTCAAAAATCAGCAGAAGCCCGCTCACCAGCCCTATCGGCACGGCCGCGGTGACAATGGCGATGCCCAGCGCGGCTGTCACTTTTCGCAGGCGGGAGGGATTGGTCGCATCAGCATCCCGGTTGACCACATGCGCCGCCACCCGCATCAGTGGCCGGTATATCACAATGGCCGCTATGATCAGCGCAGCCAGAAAAATCAGTTCTATGAAGGAGAGCCGCCCGAGTGCGGTGCTGGCCCAGTCCGAACTCACTGTCTTGAAAGCGACAATGTCCAGCGGCAATTCCTTGGCCACGCGCAGCCACAGGTTGGGGCTTAATATGCTGGAATTGCGCGCCAGCAGCGCATAGGTGAACAGATTGTGACGCCGCACCCCGATCTGGGCTTTAAGCTGCTCGGCCTGCACCTCGAGCAAGCGGCTCTTGCGCACGGTTTCGTCGATCTGGTTGAACAGCTTTTCCTGATCGTTGCGTTCAGCGGTGACGCCGGGGCTTTCGGGCGGGTCTTTCTCGCCGGGCTTGGGCCCCAGCTGGTCGAGCCGGGATTTTATGGCAGCCAGTTTCGGGGTCAGTTCCTCGATAACGCTTTGTATCTTGGCGGCGGGCGCGTCAATCTGGGTGCGCAGATTGGCAAGCTCGGTGTCGGAGAGATCCTTGCGTTGCAGGCTTGCCTCGATCTGCTCGATGGCGAGGCGTGCGGTATCGATACGGTTCTGGACGGGGTCGGGCGCGGTCTGGGCAAAGACGCTGGCCGAAATCATGCAAAGTATCAGGCCAATGCAAATTTTCAGTCTCATCCCGTGGCGTCCTCGTAGCTGATTCGCGGCTTTAGTGTTGAGCATCACATTGGGGTTGCAATAGGGCGCGCGATGCACCATGACCTCATAGTGGCAATAGATGGTCAGAATGAGATTTTTATGCTCCGGACTCAATCGGATTTTATCAAACTGCGCGAGCAATTTGTCTGGCAGATCCCGAAATTTTACAATATCGCCGTCGATAGCTGCGATTCCTGGGCCGAAACGGAGCCGGAGCGTCCGGCCATCATCGAGGTGGATGCTGCTGGCGCGGTGAAAGTTCATAGCTATTTTGAACTCAGAGCCCGGTCCAATCGTCTTGCGGCAGCGCTGCGCCGCCGCAATCTGCGGCAGGGCGAGCGGGTGGCGATTCTGCTGCCGCAGACGCAGGCGGCGGCGGTCGCGCATTTCGCCATTTATAAGCTTGGCGCCATTGCCGTGCCGCTGGCCTCCGTTTTTGGTGTTGACGCGCTGGAATTCCGGCTGGCGGATGCCGGCGTGCGGGCCGTCATCACGCATGCGTCGGGCGCCGCGAAGCTGCGGCAACTGCGGGCGCGCCTTCCCGAACTGGAAATTATCATTTCAACGGATGGGCCCGATCATGCCGCCGGTGTGGAAGGTCTCGACGAGATCATGGCCACCGAGAGCGATTCTTTTTCGCCGGTGCGGACTCTGGCCGATGATCCGGCCCTGATGATCTACACATCCGGAACCACGGGCCAGCCCAAGGGCGCACTGCACGGGCACCGGGTCCTGCTCGGCCATTTGCCGGGCTTTCAGGTGAGCCATGAGGGCTTTCCGCAAAAGAACGATCTGATGTGGACCCCGGCAGACTGGGCCTGGGCCGGCGGCCTGCTCAATGCGCTGCTGCCCTCGCTGCATTTTGGCGTGACTGTCGTTGCCCGCAAATTCGATAAGTTCGACCCGGAAGAGGCTTTTGCGCTGATGGAGCGCCTTGGCGTGCGCAACGCCTTCATTCCGCCAACCGCAGTGCGGATGATGCGGGCCGTCGAGCGCCCCCGCGAGAAATATGATTTGTCTTTGCGCAGCATCGGCTCAGCCGGAGAAAGCCTCGGCGCCGAGCCGCTCATCTGGGGGCGCGAGGCGCTTGGGCTCACCATCAATGAATTTTACGGCCAGACCGAATGCAATTATGTGCTCGGTTCCTGCGGCGCCATGGGCATCGTCAGGCCGGGCGCAATCGGCAAGGCCCTGCCGGGGCATGATGTGGCCGTCATCCGCTTGGATGGTTCGCTCTGCGCGCCGGACGAACCCGGCATCATAGCTATCCGGCGGCCGGACCCGGTGATGTTCCTCGGCTATTGGCGGCAGGAGCAGGCCACACGCGCCAAATTCATCGGCGACTGGCTGGTGACTGGCGATCAGGGCCGGCAGGATGCGGACGGCTATGTGCGGTTTTTCGGCCGTGACGACGACGTGATCACTTCTGCCGGTTATCGTATCGGCCCCGGCGAGATCGAGGATTGCCTGATGCGCCATCCGGGCGTGCTCATGGCCGCGGTTGTCGGCAAGCCTGATGCATTGCGCACCGAGATCGTCAAGGCATTCTGCATTCTGCGCGACGGATTCACCCCGTCGCCAGAGCTGGCGGAGGATATTCGCGCCTTCGTGCGCGAGCGCCTGTCCGCGCATGAATATCCGCGCGAGATCAGCTTTGTGGATAGTCTGCCGCTGACCACCAGCGGTAAGGTCATCCGCCGTCTTTTGCGCGAACAGGCCTAGATATTGATCAGGAAGCCGTGTTTGAGCGGATCCTGCTCCTCAACGATAAACTGCGCCGTGCCGCTGTAGAAGGCGCGCCCTTCCACCCGCACATGCACGGCGGGAATCCCGTGAAAATCAGCCTGCCGGGTAATCGTGCCGGTGAAGCCCTCGCCTGTCGGACCAAATATGACGCGTGGTTCGCCGGTCTTTATGCGGCCTTTGAACATATCCAGAGCCATGCGGGCCGTGACGCCGGAACCTGTGGGCGAGCGGTCGATCTGCGTTTCGCCGAACAGGCAGAGATTGCGTGAAGGCTCGTGCGGGGCCGCGTCATCGGTGAGGATGACACCATAAAGGAACGAGAGATCGGGATCGGTGGGATGGGTCGGCGTGCAGGCGGCGCGCGCCGCCGCAAAGACCGCCTGCGCGGCCTTCACCAACACGGGCAGTTCCATTTCAAAACTCAGGCCAAGCTGCGCCGCCGGCAAAATGGCATAATAGGCGCCGCCGAAGGCGATATCACAGGTGATCTTGCCAAAGCCTGCCACGAAAAGCTCCAGATCGGCCTTATCAATAAAGGCTGCGACGCTCTCGAACGCCGTATGGGTGACAATCCCGTTGCTGAGCGTCGCATCCACCCGCACAAGTCCGCACGGCAGTTCAAGGCCGAATTGGGCGCTTTTGCCGTCATGTTGGACGAGGCCCTCGTCGATTGCCCAGCGTCCGATGGCGATGGTGGCGTGGCCGCACATGGTCGAATAGCCCGATGCATGGCAGAAAAGCGCCGCGACATCCGCGCCGGGCAGGCTCGGTCTCACCGGAATAACGCCATACATGCCGGCATGTCCGCGCGGCTCATGCATCAGCATGGTGCGCAGATAATCATAGCGCTGCGCCGCCTGCCGCCGTTTGTCGAGAATGGTGGCGCCCTCCAGTTCCGGGTAGCCGGAGCCGAATATCCGCACCGGCTCGCCCGCCGTATGCATGTCGGTGACGCTGATGAGCGGATCAGGACGACGGATGGCATGTGTCATGGTCAAAGCCTGTATTCGCCGGCGCAGATGCGCGCATGAATCTCGCCGGTCAGGGGGATGAAGGTCTTTTGCGCGCCATTGCTGACATAAAGCCTGTCGGCGATCATGGCCGGATCGAAGCCTTCCCTGACCAGTTCGACCTTGCGTTGCTTGAACGTGCCTGTGACCTCGACCTGGCCTGCAAGGCGGATGAACAGCGGCCGGGCATAATCGGGCAGGCTCCGGGCCAGATAGGCGTGGAAGGCGGCTGGATCGAAGGCTGAGTCATCCTGCGTGACCAGCAGAGCCATGCCGGCGCGCCCGTCCATGCCCGGCACGCTGACGCCATAGACATTGGCTTCGCGGATGCCGGGAAAGCTGGTTATGGCTTCCGCCACCTCGGAGGTGGCGACATTCTCGCCTTTCCAGCGATAGGTGTCGCCGATGCGGTCGATGAAATAGAAATAGCCATGCTTGTCCTGTTTCATCAGATCGCCGGAGCGGAACCAGGCATCGCCGGGCCTGAAGACATTGCGCAGGATCTTCTTGTCTGAGGCCGCCGAGTCGGCATAGCCCTCGAAGCGGGCCGCAGGCTTATCCGGATCATTGAGTATCTGGCCGATAATCTCGCCGACCTCTCCCGGCGCGCATTCGATGCAGAAGCCGGCGGCATCGCGCAGCGGCTGCTCGCGCTCCACATCGAAACGAACGATCTTGATGATGAATTTGCGTTTCAGCCAGGCCGGAATACGCCCTACCGCGCCCGGCTTCGAATCAAAATTGAATAGAACGACATTGCCTTCCGTCGCGGCATAGAATTCGCGGATTTCGGATATTGCGAAGCGGTTGCGGAAGGGCATCCACACATCCGGACGCAGGCCATTGCCATAGCACAGCCGGACATTATGGGCTTTGTCCTGCGGGCCGGGCGGAGTGTTGAGCAGATAGCGGCACAATTCGCCGATATAACAGAAAAGCGTGCATTTTTGACGGGCGATATCGGCCCAGAAGTCACGGGCCGAGAATTTCTCGCGGATGACGCAGCTGCCGCCCATGGTGAGTACGGCGCCGGGCGCGGTAATGCCGCCAACGGTGTGATAAAGCGGCAGGCAGTCATACATGCGGTCGCTGGCGCGCGCGCCGATGATGGCGGCATAGCCATGCATGGCCAGCAGCAGCCGGTAATGATTGATATTGGCCGCCTTGGGCAGGCCGGTGGTGCCGGACGTGTAGATATAGAGACATTTGTCGTTGATGTTCAGCGGCACGCGCTCGCCGGGGGCAAGATTTTCGGCCGAATGAGCGGCTAAAGCTGTCTCTATCCGCGGGTAGCCCTCTGCTTCTCCATGGACAAGAATGCGCACGTCCGGCTCCAGCAGCGCACGGGCGCTTTCAAGCTGGGGCAGCAGTTCCGCCGCGACAATCACGATCCGCGCTCTGACCGTATTGATGCAATGGGCGAGGGAATGCCCGACGAGATTGGTGTTGAGCAGGGCTGTTACGCCGCCGATCTTCGCCAGTCCGAGCCAGATGGAGAGATATTCCGGCCGGTTGGGCATCAGCAGGGCAACGACATCGCCCTTTTGCAGGTCTTGCGCGCGGCCCCAGCGGGCGTAGAGATTGGCGCGGGCATTCCAGTCGCGGTAGGTGAAGGACTCGCGTTCGCTGATCAGCGCCAGACGCTCGCCATAGGTTTGCGCCAGCTCTTCGGCCAGTTCGCGGATCGTGTGGTTAGGGTGCCTGACAATGGGTCTGGTGCGGCGCAACGCACCCGAAAAGCCGCGCAGATAGGCCCATTCGCTTGAAATTCTCGACAGAAGCGACAAGTGGCGGCCTCATGTTTGGATCAAACTCACTTCGTCGCCATCATAGCGCGACCGGAGCGGTTTCAAAATAGCTTGCATCAGGCCAGAAGGCCGCCGCTTTCCGGATTGAGCGGATTTCTGTGCAGGGCCTCGGCATCCGGCCTGTCGGTTGCCGGCTGGTCGTTGAAGGCCGCCCAGATCGCGGCGATGGTTTCCTCGGCGATATTTTGCACGATAAAGACGATGCGCGTGCGCCGGTCGGCATCCGGCCATTGCGCCAGACGCACCGGCGGATGAAAAATATGCTGGACGCCATGAATGACCACCGGCGCATCCGGATTGTCCGTCAGGCGGATGATGCCCTTGACGCGCAGCAGATTCGGCCCGTGCAGGGCTCGTAGCAATTCGAGGAAAATGTCGAGCCGGGCCGGATCAATGGCTTTCTCCGAAGTGAGGCAGAAGGCGCGGATCTCCGCATTATGGCGGTTGACGTCATGGTGGTGGTGATGCGGGTGCATCAGCTTTTCGGCATTGAGCCAGCGCCGCACATCGGGAATTTTCCGGTCCGGATCAAAGAGGCCGGCGCCGAACAGGTGGGACGGCGTTGCTTCGCCTCTGGCGGCGTCAAGCCGCGGCGCGGCGGGGTTGAGCGCTTCGAGTTCGGCGATAAGTTCGGGGCTGGCGGGGCCGATGTCGGTCTTGGTGAGGACGATGCGGTCGGCGACGGCAAGCTGCTTGCGGGCTTCCTTCTGCTGGCGCAGCGTTTCCAGTCCATTGGCGGCATCGATCACGGTCACCACCGAATCAAGCCGGAAATTGAGCATGAGAAGCGGATGGCTCATGATGGTGTGGAGGATGGGCGCGGGATCGGCGAGGCCGGTCGTCTCCAGAATGATGCGCTCCAGATCTGGCAATTCGCCAGACCGGCGGCGTTCGACCAGATTTTCCAGCGTATCGGCCAGATCGCCGCGGATGGTGCAGCACAGGCAGCCGGAGGAGAGCAGCATCATGTCGCCGCTCAGATTTTCGACGAACAGATGATCGAGCGGCACTTCGCCGAATTCGTTGATGATGACGAGCGTGCGGCTGAGGTTTTCGTCGGCCAGCAGGCGGTTGAGCAGCGTGGTCTTGCCCGCGCCGAGAAAGCCAGTGAGGAGAATGAGCGGGAGAGGCTGTGTCATGCGGGGCGCCGTGCCGGAGTCAGAATCGAGAGTATTATGCCGCACAGAACCATCAGGCCGCCCAGATATTGGGTCAGGCTGAGGATCTCATTCAGCAGCCAGCCGGAAAAGAGCGTGGAGATGATCGGCTCGAGGCAGAAGATCAGCCCGGCGGCGGTTGCGCCGAGCCGTGGCATCCCGACAAACTGAAAGACGATACCGATGGCTGCGCCCAGCGTTGCGGCACCCAGCGGCCAGAGCGCGGCCTCAAAATGCAGCAAAGGCGCGGGTCCGCCCAGCACGAGCGATGTTCCGATGGCGAAAGGCAGCATGATCACCTGAATCCAGAAAATCATCTTGAGGCCGCCGCCCGCCGGCGCGCGCGCGCCGAGAAAGAACTGGCTGGCTGCGGCAAGGCTTGCCGAACCCGCCAGCGCAAGGCCGCGCCAGTCGAGATTGGAGAAATTGGGGCCCACCGCCATGGCGATTCCGCTGAAGGTCAGCGCGCAGGCAAACCAGAGCAGAGGGCTAAGGCGCACATTTTCGATGAAGGGGCTGGCCAGAAGAATGACGAGCGGAAATGTATAGAACACCATTGCCGCCAGCCCGACAGGAATGAAGGCAATCGACGAGAGATAGGCGATGCTCACCAGCGCCGACACGAGGCCGAGCGCCAGAAGCCGGTTCCAGTCCTCGCGCTGCACCCGCACGGGAATTTTGCGATAGTGCAGATAAGAGCCAGCGAGAACAAGCGTGAACAGAACACGCACGGCAACCACGTCCGGCCCCGGCAGTCCAAGCCGCCCTGCAAGCCCCGCAAACGGCACATTCAGGCCAAAACAGACCGCCGCCGCCACAATCATGGCGACGCCTTCCGATTTACGGGCGGGAACAGCGATGGTCATTGGTTCACGAATGCGTCGGCAATTTGTGAACGGGCTTGCGGATTATCTTGACAGCCTTTTTGCCGGCCGTGGCATGCGCCGTTCTGGTCTGTACGGGCCGAGCCTTCGGTTCCGGCGCAGCGCCCGTCAGGCGCAGCGGCTTGGCGGCCGGATCGACGTGCAGCGGCGAATCGGAAACCGCGTCGGGGGCCGGTGGCGCATAGGCTGATGCCGTACTTGGTAAGGGCTTAATGGCGGGGTTTTCGGCAGACAGCACCTCGCCCGTCCAGCCTTGCGGCGGACCCAGATAGACCGAAACAGGCGTGAAGACGGGTTTCGGCAGCGACATGATTTCACTGGGCAGCGGATTTCCCGAACCTGCCTGTCCCTGCGCAACCGCTATCGGTGTGTCCATATCCTCGGTTTCCGCCGCGAGAATGGCATTTTTCGAACGCCGGGAGCAGGCAACGCCATGCATATCCGGCGGAGTGCCCGCAAGATCGGGAATCTGGCCGACCAGACTCTGGCTGTTGCCCTCATTGGCGAAACCGGCGTTGAACAGGCGCGCGGCCTTTTGCGTGCGTAATTTGGCAGTGGGCGAGCCCAGCACGACAGTGATCAGCTTATGGCCGTTCTGAGTTGCAGTGGCAACCACATTGAATCCGGATGCGCAGGTGAAGCCGGTTTTCATGCCATCCGCACCCGGATAGCGCCCCAGCAGGCCGTTATGGGTGGGAATCACTTTGCCGTCGAGATCCATCGCGCCGATGTCATAGAGATAGGAATATTGCGGAAAATCATGCAGCAGCGCCCGCGCCAGAATCGCGAGATCGCGCGCCGAGGAATAATGTTCCGGGTTTTGCAGGCCATTCGGATTGACGAAATGCGTGCTTCTGAGGTCGAGGCGCGCCGCCTGGCGGTTCATCTCGACGGCGAAATTGCCGACTGAACCCGAAATTGCCTCGGCAACGACCACGGCAATGTCATTGGCTGACTTGACCATGAGCATTTTCAGCGCATTTCCGAGTGTAAGTTCCGTGCCTGGTGCGAAACCCATTTTCGAGGGCGGCATCCGGCTGGCATAGGCCGAAACTTTCATCGGCGTGTCGAGGGTGAGATAACCATCGCGCACGGCGCTCAGCGCCACATAAACCGTCATTAGTTTTGTCAGCGAGGCGGGGTACCAGGGCTGTCCGGCTTCCTCGCTGGAGAGCACGGCCCCGGTATCGGCGTCGATCACGATGGAAGGCGTCGCCAGAGCGGCGGAACTCCAGAGCGCGGCTCCAAGCCCAACCATGCCAAGCCATCCGAATCGAAGACCAGTTTTCAATTTACTCATCCGTCTGCTGTGTCAGAACAAGGCCTGCGCCCGGCTGTTTCCAGCCTGCACCTTTCTTCTTTTACACTGTCTTTGGCAAGACGGCAAAACTAAGTCGCAATTTCACCCGGCGCAGATAAATATCAGCGCGGAGTTTGTAGGCTCCGGCCAGCGCGCCAAGCGCCCGGCAGGCGGGGAAAGGCAGCCTCCGCGCTGTTTCAGCCCGGACGGAAAGTGCCTAATTGGCGTGTCCGCCCGGATTGAGCGCCATGCGCAATTTTTCGACGGCGCGGTTCTCGATCTGCCTCACGCGTTCCTTGGAAATGCCGAGCTGCTCGCCCAGCACTTCCAGCGTCGGCGCCTCGTCGCGCAAACGGCGCTGCTTGAGAATGGTGAGTTCGCGCGGGTTGAGCTGCTTCAGCGCTTCATAAAGCGCCTTGTGGCGGCGGGCGGCGTCCATTGATTCGCCCAGCACTTCATCCTGCAGAGGCGCCTGATCGACAATGAAATCACCGCGCTCGCTGGCGCCGTCCTCGTCCGAGACCGGAGCGTTGAGCGAGATGTCCGAACCCGAGAGGCGGGCGTTCATCGATTCGACTTCGCGCGCTGGCACATGCAGCGCCGCGGCGATGGTGGCAAAAACCGAGCGCGCCTTTTCAGGCTCTGTCTGTTCTAGCTTGGCGCGAAGCCGGCGCAGGTTGAAAAACAAGGCCTTCTGGCTTGAGCTTGTGCCCGAGCGCACGATCGACCAGTTTTTCAGGATGAAATCCTGAATCGATGCACGGATCCACCAGGATGCATAGGTTGAAAACCGGACATCGCGCGACGGCTCGAAACGCATGGCCGCTTCCATCAGGCCGATATGTGCTTCCTGTACGAGATCGGCCATGGAGAGGCCGTAATTGCGGTAGCGCGCCGCCAGAGCGATAGCGAGACGGCTATGCGCGGCGGTCATCTGATGCAGGGCGTCCTTGTCCTGACTGGTTTTCCAGCGCATCGCAAGATCACGCTCGTCCTCACGCGCCAGATAGGGCGCATTCATTGCATTTTTGACGAAATGGCGGTCGAGATCGGATAATTGTGCTTTCATGGCGGCACCTCGCCATGGTTTACGCCGAAACGGTTTTATCGGATCAATACGCCTTTAGACTCATGCGATCACTATTCCGTGATGATCTTGTAGCTGGCGCCGGGTGTCAGCTGATTGATGTCATAAAGCCCGTTGAGCAGGCGAAAATGCTCTTCAGGCTTTTCGACGCCGGTCATTCTGGCGGTCATGCTGGCGAAATTGTCGCCCTGCGCCGCTTTGACGATGGTGATTTTCAGCGGCCGCACGGCGGCGGCTTCCTGCGGGGTTATGCGGCGGAAGCTGTTCATCGACGCGCTGAAGCGCTGATCCGTGTCGTTATCCAGTTTTCTGGTGGCGAAGATCAGGCGATAGACGTCGGTGTCAAACCGGATCACCGCCAGTTTGAACGTCCATCCGCTGTCCTGTGCCGTGGCGAAGACGGCGGGCAGGCCGTTGATGCGCCCCGAGGTGACGGACGCATCGTTGAGACCATCTACCCAGCCCGAGCGGACATAGGCTTCGAGACTTGTGCCGTCCGGCACCTGAATTGAGTCAAGGCGCAGCGAATCGGTGCCGCTGGCGCTCATGCCCAGAAGGGCCTGCGACGAATTCTCCAATATGAAGCCCGAAGGCGCCGAGAAGCTGAAATTCAGCTTGGGATGGATGAAACGGTTGTTGCGGATCACGCCTTCCGAAGGATCGTCGCCCCAGATGATCCCGTTGATGGCCGCGAGATAGGCGTCGCGTCCATCCTCGCCCGTGCCGGGCGGGCCGAACTGACGCGCCGTGGCGATAGCCTCGCGGATGCGCTCCGGCGTGGAAGGATGCGTGGACAATATATCGGGCCGGGCGACGGTGGCCGTCTGCCCGATCAGCGATGCGCGCAGGCTGGCCGAATGGCCGAGCGCCGTCAGGAAGCGTACCGCGCCATAGGGATCATAACCGGCCTTCGCCATGTTGTTGATGCCCATCCGGTCGGCCTCGAATTCCTGCGCACGGGAGAAGCTGGCCAGCGACAGGCGGCGGCTGGCCTGAACTTCCTGTCCCTTTTCGGGATTCTGGATAACGGCGGCGGCGCGGCTGACCAGCGCCGAATCCTTTTCAAGTTCGGCGCGCTGTGCGGCATGATGGGCGGTGACATGGGCAATTTCATGCGCCATGACCGCAGCCACTTCCGATGTGTCATTGGCCAGCGCCAGCAGGCCGCGCGTGATGTAAATGCGGCCGGACGGCAGGGCGAAGGCATTGACAACCGGCGAATTGAGCAGCGTCAGCTTGTAGGGCTCGGTCTTGACATCGCTGGCGTTGGCCAGCCGGTACAGCACGTCATTGAGCAGCCGTTCCGTCGGAGCGTATGAATATTCCCCGCCATACAGGGTTACGAGACGGCGGTGCTCCTGCTGCTCGGGAGTTTCAAAGCCGGTGGTGACCGGCGTGTTGCCGGGCAGCTGCACCGGTTTTGGCATCTTGCTGGCAGGGTTCATGCTGGCGCAGCCCGCCAGAATCAACGGCAGCACAAAAGCCAGGGCGCGCCATTGCCCCTGCCCGGATCGAAACAGAACTCTGTAGGCCATGCTTGATTTAATCATTGAACCCTGTGCGTCTTGATGTATCTATCCGATAAATTGACAAATTTTTCCAGCGTTAAGCGCAAATTTGTCGAAAGATGTTCCCGGCCCGGCTGATGGATGATCCGCAAATCGCGTGGTCATGCCGGAAACCGGTCCTGAAATCAGAGATTTGACGTGACAAAAACTGCACGAAAGCCGCATCCGGCGCTGAAAATGGTTCTCGAGATCGGCCCGCTGGTCCTTTTCCTGCTGGCCAATGCGCGCCCGGCGCTGTTTGCCCCGATCGCCGCACCGCTGCTGCCTGCGGCGCTGCTCAGCGGCGCCAGAAGCGGCATTTTCACGGCGACGCTGCTGCTGATGATCGGCGTGGCGGCGGCTTTCGTCGTATCGCTGATCGTCATGCGGCGCGTACCGGTCATGCCGCTGGTGACGGCCGTTGTCGTTACATTGTTCGGCCTGCTGACCTTTTATTTTCAGGATGCCGAATTCATCAAGATGAAACCAACATTTCTCGACGGCGCGTTCGGCCTGATCCTGCTGGGCGGGCTGGCCTTCGGGCGCCCGCTCCTGCCGGTGGTGCTCGACAGCGCCTTTGACCTGACCGATGAAGGCTGGCGCAAGCTGACATTGCGCTGGGGCTTGTTCTTTCTGGTTCTCGCCGGGCTGAACGAAATCGTATGGCGCACGCAATCCGACAATTTCTGGGTGAATTTCAAGGTCTACGGCACGATGGGCCTGACGTTCCTGTTCATTTTCTCGCAGATGCCGATGATCCAGCGGCATGATCCGAAAAAGGATCAGTGAAGCGCCTTGTAAATTTCCGGCTTCAGGGTCGCGTTCAGGCTCTCGGGTGTCAGCGGTCCGATGAATTTGTAGCTGATCGTGCCATCCGCCTTGATCACAAAGGTTTCCGGCACGCCATATACGCCAAAATCAATCGCTGTGCGTCCCGGCTCGTCCTTTCCAACCTTGTCGTAGGGGCGTCCGTTTTCGCTGAGAAACTGCAGGCTGTTGGCCGGTTTGTCCTTATAGGCGAGGCCATAGATTTTCAGGCCGGCCGCGCGCAATTCCGGATCGTCGGCAAGCTGCATCAGGCTGGCGTGCTCTTCCTGGCATGGCGCGCACCATGAGGCGAAAACATTGAGCACGGAGACGTGGCCGCTGGCGAGATCCGTATTGGAGAGGCCGTTGCCGTCTGCGGCCGGATCAAGCGGCGGCAGGCTGAACACCGGCACTTTCCTCCCGATCAGCGGCGACGGCAGGCGTGAGGGATCACCGGAGCCGAGCCGCACCAGAAACAATCCGGCCAGCGCCAGAAAAATCACGAGCGGCAAAAGCAGGAGGATGCGGGCAGGACTCATCTTATTCCTCAGTTTCGCCCGAAATCTCTTCGAGCGCGCGCTTCTGATGACGGTAATCGAGAATGACGCGGGCGATCATTGCCAGCACCACCGCAATCGTGAACAGATATGCCGCGAGAATGAAGCCGGAATGATCAGACACGCGCGTCTCCGTTGGCGGCGAGCATCGTGAGCCGGCGCACCTTGCGCCGCAGGATCTCGTTGCGAATGGACATCAGGTGCAGCGTGACGAACAGGAGCGTGAACGCCAGCGCCATCACAAGCAGCGCCTTGAGCATGGACACGTCGATGGTCGGCCCGCCCATGCGGAAAACGGATGCGGGCTGGTGCAGCGTGTTCCACCAATCGACCGAGAATTTGATGATGGGCAGGTTGATGGCGCCCACCAGCGTCAGGATGGATACAAGACGCGCCGCCTTGTTCTGATCCTCGATGGTCTGCCAGAGGGCGATCAGGCCCAGATAGAGCAGGAAGAGAATCAGCACGGAGGTCAGGCGCGCATCCCAGACCCAGTAAGTGCCCCACATCGGTTTGCCCCACAGCGAGCCGGTGACAAGACAGATCAGCGTAAAGCCCGCGCCCAGCGGTGCGCCCGCCTTCTGTGCCGCATCGGCCAGCGGATGACGCCAGACCAGCGTGCCCAGCGCCGCCAGCACCAGGCTGAAATAAATGAACGAGGCAAGCCAGGCCGCGGGCACATGCAGATACATGATGCTGACGGTCTCGCCCTGCTGATAGTCGGGCGGCGCCTTCCAGACCATGTAAAGGCCGATGGCGAAGCACAAAATCGTGGCCGCCGTCAGCGGCGCCAGCACTTTGCCGACGAGACGGTTGAAAAAGGCGGGATTGGCGATCGACCACATGAAGCTGGTTCTAGCGGGCTTGGCTTTATGATGCAATGCGGCAGATGCGCTTTGCAAACGGAGCAGGGAATGTTCTAGCGCTGGCGCAGCGCTGCGGCAGCGGCGAACGGCGCGCCGGCGATGGCGGCCAGACTCAGGGCGCCAAGGATGGCGAGCGGCGTGGTGAAGGCAATGGTGCCGCCAAGCGCGGCCTCCGCCGCTGAAACACCGAAGATCAGCACCGGAATGGTCAGCGGCAGCACAAGAACGGCCATGAGCAGCCCGCCGCGCCGCAGGCTGACCGTCAGAGCCGCGCCGATGGCACCGATCAGCGTCAGCGCCGGCGTGCCGACAAGCAATGTCAGCGGCAGGCTTGCGAGGCCTATGCCGTCCTGCGCCAGCATCAGGGCGAACAGCGGCGTGGCCAGCACGAGCGGCAGGGCCGTGCTCAGCCAGTGGGCGGCGCATTTGACGAGGACGACAAGTTCGAGCGGCAGGCTGGAGGTCATCAGCAGGTCAAGCGTGCCATCCTCCTCGTCGCTCTGGAAAAGCCGGTCAAGACCGAGCAGGGTGGCAAGCAGCGCCGCTATCCAGATCAGCGCCGGGCCGATTCGGGCCAGCAGGTTCATGTCCGGCCCAAGCGCGAAGGGGATGATGCTCACCAGAATCAGGAAAAAAACCAGACCGGTGGCGCTGCCGCCGCCGATCCGGCTCGCGACGCGCAGTTCATGCATGAACAGGGCGCGCACGGCTCTCATGGCTGGCCCCCCAGCGCGAGCTGGCGCGCGCTGAAGCCCAGATCGAGATGAGTCGCGGCAATGATCAGCCCGCCTTCACGCAGATGCCGCCCACAGATTGCGGCAAAAAGCGCCTGAGTCGCGGCATCGAGCGCCGTGGTCGGCTCATCCAGCATCCAGATCTCACGGCGCGCGACAAGAAGCCGCGCCAGAGCCACGCGCCGACGCTGCCCCGCAGAGAGATAGGCCACCGGTGCTTTTTCAACATGGGCAAGGCCAAGTTCCGCCAGCGCGGCCTTGGGGGGCAGATGCGCCGCGCCAAGCATCGCGGCCCAGAAATCCAGATTTTCTGCCGCCGTGAGGCTGGTTTTCATGCCGTCCTGATGGCCGATATAATGCGTCGATTCTGCCAGATTGGCATCTTTTGCGCCTTCCAGCCGGATTTTGCCGCGTGTGAACGGCAGGAAGCCCAGCGCGGCGCGGATCAGGCTGGATTTGCCGCTGCCGTTCGGCCCCGTCAGCGCCAGCGCCTCGCCGGCTTCAAGCGAGAAGCCGACCCCGGCAAACAGCCGGCGGTCGTTGCGCATAAGTTCCAGCTCTTCGGCCACTATCCGCAAGGCATGCTCCGCAAAGATTGATGAAACAATCGGCAATCAAGACTTTTGTTCGTGTAGCGGGTTTCATCGAAATTATCTATAAGGCCTTCAGCGCCGCAACTCATGAGGCTTGCGGCAGGATATTCACCCGATTGTGAAGGGATTGATAATGACCTCGCTCGACAGCTTCAAATGCCGCAGGAAACTCAAGGTTGGTGACAAGACCTATCATTATTTTTCGCTCAAGGCCGCGGAGAAGAATGGTCTGACCGGCATTTCCAGACTGCCCTTCTCGATGAAGGTGCTGCTGGAAAACCTGCTGCGTTTTGAAGATGGCCGCACCGTTACGAAGGCCGATGTCGAGGGCGTGGTGGAATGGCTCTCCAATAAGGGCAAGACGGAAAAGGAGATCGCCTTCCGTCCGGCGCGCGTGCTGATGCAGGATTTTACCGGCGTTCCCGCCGTTGTCGATCTGGCCGCCATGCGCGATGCCATGCTGACCCTCAAGGGCGATCCGGAAAAGATCAATCCTCTGGTGCCGGTCGATCTTGTCATCGACCATTCGGTGATTGTCGATGAATTCGGCAATTCAAAAGCCTTTGCCGCCAATGTGGTGCATGAATATGCGCGCAACGGCGAGCGTTACCGCTTCCTGAAATGGGGTCAGGATTCGTTCGACAATTTCCGCGTCGTGCCGCCCGGCACCGGCATCTGCCATCAGGTCAATCTTGAATATCTCGCCCAGACGGTGTGGACACGCACGGAGACCATCGCCAAGGGCCGCGGCAAGGGTACCAGCATCGAGGTTGCCTATCCCGACACGCTGGTGGGCACTGATTCGCACACGACCATGGTCAACGGCCTTGCCGTTCTGGGCTGGGGCGTCGGCGGCATCGAGGCGGAAGCCGCCATGCTCGGCCAGCCGCAATCCATGCTGCTGCCGGAAGTCATCGGCTTCAAGCTCACCGGCAAGCTCAAGGAAGGGCGCACCGCGACCGACCTTGTGCTCACCGTCACGCAGATGCTGCGCAAGAAGGGCGTCGTCAATAAATTCGTTGAGTTCTACGGCCCCGGCCTCAACAATCTCACGCTGGCCGACCGCGCGACCATTGCCAATATGGCGCCCGAATATGGCGCGACATGCGGCTTCTTCCCCATTGACGGCGAAACGCTGAATTATCTCACCAATTCCGGCCGCACCGAAGCGCGGATCGCGCTTGTCGAAAAATACGCCAAGGCACAGGGCATGTTCCGCCCGAGGAATGCCGAGGACCCGGTGTTCACGGATGTGCTGGAACTCAACCTTGCCGATGTGGTGCCGTCCATGGCCGGGCCCAAGCGTCCCGAAGGCCGCGTCAATCTGGAAGCTGTCGGCGCGGGCTTTGTCAGCGCGATGGAGACGGATTACAAGAAAATCGCCGAAATTTCGAAGAGGGTGAAGGTCGAGGGCAAGAATTTCGATCTCGGCCACGGCGATGTGGTGATTGCCGCCATCACCTCCTGCACCAACACCTCGAATCCGTCGGTGCTGATCGGCGCGGGCCTGCTGGCGCGCAATGCCGTGGCGCGCGGCCTCACCACCAAGCCCTGGGTGAAGACCTCGCTGGCCCCCGGAAGCCAGGTCGTTGCCGAATATCTGGCGAGCGCCGGTCTGCAGAAGGAACTGGACAGCCTCGGCTTCAATCTCGTGGGCTTCGGCTGCACCACCTGCATCGGCAATTCGGGGCCGCTGAACCCGGAGATTTCAAAGGCCATCAACGATAACGGCCTGATCGCCGCCGCTGTCCTTTCCGGCAACCGCAATTTCGAGGGCCGTGTCTCGCCGGACGTGCAGGCCAATTATCTTGCTTCGCCGCCGCTCGTCGTGGCCTATGCGCTTGCAGGAACGGTCAATATAGACCTGACCAAGCAGCCGCTCGGCAAGGACAAGAACGGCAAGAAGGTCTATCTTAAGGACATCTGGCCCTCTTCGAAGGAAATTCACGAGTTCATCGCCCGGAATGTCACCAGGAAGATTTTCAACGAGCGCTATGCCGACGTCTTCAAGGGCGATGCCAACTGGCAGGGCGTGCAGGCGCCGCAGGGCCAGACCTATGGCTGGGACATGGGCTCGACTTATGTGCAGAACCCGCCCTATTTCACCGGGATCACCAAAACCCCGGTTCCGGTCAAGGAAATCGAGAATGCGCGCATTCTTGCGCTCTTCGGCGACAAGATCACCACCGATCATATTTCTCCCGCCGGTTCGATCAAAGCCGCGTCCCCGGCTGGCAAATATCTGCTCGGTCATCAGGTCGCTCAGGCCGATTTCAACCAGTACGGCACGCGCCGCGGCAACCATGAAGTGATGATGCGCGGCACATTCGCCAATATCCGCATCAAGAACTTCATCAACAAGGCTGCAGACGGCACCGTGCCGGAAGGCGGAATGACCAAGCATTTCCCCGATGGCGAAGCCATGTCGATCTATGATGCCGCGATGAAATACGAGGTCGAAAAAACCCCGCTGGTGGTGTTTGCCGGGGCCGAATATGGCAATGGTTCGTCGCGCGACTGGGCGGCCAAGGGCACCAAGCTGCTGGGCGTGCGCGCTGTCATTGCGCAGAGCTTCGAGCGTATTCACCGCTCCAATCTGGTCGGCATGGGCGTCCTGCCGCTGACATTCGAGGACGGCACCAGCTGGCAGAGCCTTGGCCTCAAGGGTGATGAAACCGTGTCGATCAAGGGTCTCGGCGCCGATCTCAAGCCGCGCCAGAAGATGGAAGCCGTCATTACCTCCGCGGATGGCAGCGTGAAAAAGGTGCCTCTGGTCTGCCGCATCGCCACGCTGGAAGAGCTGGAATATTTCAAGAACGGCGGGATTCTGCACTACGTCCTGCGCCAACTCGCAGCCTGAGTGTTTCTGCTGCCGGATCTGCCGCAGCCCGGACAGGTCTGATTCTGATGCCCCTCGCCCCAAACGGCGGGGGGTTTTGTTTTGGAGAGTTGCTTTCACATCAATGTGACTGGCCCGTGTTCGCTCTTGTGGCGTAGGCTCATTGCGGAGGGTCGGATCATGCGTGCATATTTGAGCGTCATTTCGTTTGCGCTGCTCGTTGCGGCGCCGGCGCGCGCCGAAGGCCTGCATTCCGTCGTGGAGCTTTTCACCAGTCAGGGCTGTTCATCCTGCCCCCCGGCAGACCGCCTGATGGGCGAAATCGCGAGATCGCCGGACCGGCTCGTGCTGTCCTTTCCGGTCGATTACTGGGATTATATCGGCTGGAAGGACACATTCGCCGAACCGGCATTCACGGCGCGGCAGAAGGCCTATGCCGGCGTGCGCGGCGATGGCGAGGTCTATACGCCGCAGGCGGTCGTCGATGGGGTGAGTCACGTTGTGGGAAGCGACGCGGCGGCCCTCCGGGCGGCGGAAAACGAAGATTATGGTCATGCCGGCGCTCTGAGCGTGCCTGTGCGGCTTGATGCCACAGGCCAGGGCGTGCATGTCGAGGTCGGAGCCGGAACAGGCTCCGGCGCCGTCTGGCTGCTGAAGGTGGCGCGCGCGCGCGAAGTGGCGATCGGGCGCGGCGAGAATGCGCAGCGCACGGTTACCTATACCAATGTCGTGCGGCGCATCACGCGGCTGGGGGACTGGAACGGCGCGCCCGCGCGCTTCGATGTCAGCGCGGAGCAGTTGAAGGGCGACGGCGACGGCTATGCCGTTCTGCTGCAGGCGGGCAGCGCGGCCCAGCCCCGGGTTATCCTTGGCGCAGGCAAGAGCGACGGCCTCTGACGCATCTGGTCAGCCGGCGGGCCATTGTGCCGCGTCAGTTGCGCGGCAGACGCCGGATGAAATCCCAGACAACCTTGTTGGTTTCAACATCGCGATTGATGGCGCCGGCATCTTCGGACGGCCCGATCTTGCGCGTGCGGCCCGGCATGGCATGGCCTCCGTTCTCGATGCGAAGAAGCTCGACCGGCTGGTTGCAGCGCGGATATGTTTCGAGGAAGGCCTGAGAATTGTCCTTCTTGTCCTTGTCGTTGAGTTCTTTCACCACGCGAGAGCCGGTGCAGCCGGCATTGCGCGCGAAAATGCCGAGCGTGTCATCGGTGGACAGAAGACTGCCTGCATAATTGTTCAATGTGACCGGGCCGCCATTATAGGGGATGTATGGATCGGCGGTTCCGTTGATCAGCAGCAATGGCAGAGGCTTTGCCGGTTTGCAATCGGCCATCGAGTTGGGCAGGTTCGCCATCACGGCAACCGAACCGGCCAGCATGTCCCCGGCTTCGCAGGCAAAGCGCAGTGCCATTATGCCGCCGGATGAAACGCCGACAATGTAAACGCGGCGGGGATTGGTGATGCCGTAGCCGACCAGCTTTCTGATCAGCGCGCGAAGATAGTTGATATCGTCCTTTGACGAAGGCTGGCCGTCGAGTCCATTATGCCAGACGCCGTTCTGGGCATCGGGATAGACCGTGGCATAGCCATAGCTTGCCGCCAGCGGATCAAGCGCCAGCCGTCGCCGTATGCCTGCGCCGTTTTCAGAACTGTGCAATACGATGATCGTCGCGCGGGGCACGTGCTTGAGTCGCTTCGGCTCCGAAACTATGGCGCGCCGCAGATGTTCATTGGCTTCGAACGAGATCCGGAAATCGCCGGCGCGGGCCGGCGTGGTCAGCGCCGAGGCGACGATCCAGCATAAAACTCCGGCAAGAAAAAGCAGGCAAGAGCGTGGCATCGAGCTTGGTTGTATCTGCGGCATGGTTATCTTTCTACGCAATAAACAGTCTCAATAGCGGGAGATTGTAGGATCAAGCGGGGTCAAATACAATCGCTCTGCTTTGCGCTGGCTTCGCCCCCGGGGATGGAGGCGTTTTCGGGACGTGTCGCGCTCATGTCGCGTGACTATGGTAAATTCAAGGCCGTATCATCTGTCGCATTGATTATTCGCGTATATGGCGCATGTTTGTCCGAAAGTCGGAGTGCTCCTGCATTGCCCTGCAGCATGAGATGTTCTAGTTAGACATTAAAAATAATAAGCGAGGCTTGTCGCCATGACTGAAACTGCATCAAAACTTCCATCAACGCAGGAATTGTCGGCCCGCCGCCCTCTCTCGCCGCATTTGCAGATCTATCGCCCGCTGTTTACGATGATGATGTCGATTGTGCACCGCATCACCGGCGCGGGGCTTTATGTCGGCACGTTGCTGCTGGTCTGGTGGTTGTTGGCGCTGGCGGCCGGGCCTCATGCCTTTTCGGTTGCTCAGGCCTTCATGACGTCGGTCATCGGCCGGCTGATCCTGTTTGGCTACACCTGGGCTCTGCTGCACCATATGCTCGGCGGGATGCGGCATTTCATCTGGGACATGGGCTACGGTTTTGACGGCCCCTCGCGGGAATTGCTGGCGCGGCTCACGCTTGCCGGTTCGGTGATCCTGACCCTCGCGGTCTGGATCGTGGCCTATATCGTGCGATAGGAGAATTTGATGAACATGTCGTCCATGCGCACCGACAGGGCAAAAGTCACCGGACTGGGCTCTGCCCGGTCAGGAACCGGCCATTTCTGGCAACAGCGTCTGACGGCGCTGGCCAATGTGCCGCTGGCTCTCGGCTTCATCTGGCTGATTTTGTCTTCGCTGTCGAAAGATTATGCCGGAGTCAGGGCGGCGTTCGGCAGCCCGCTGGGTGCCTTGCTGCTCGTGCTGTTCGTCGGCTCGGGCGTTTATCACATGCGCCTCGGCATGCAGGTTATCATCGAGGATTATGTCCCCTCCGAGGGGCAGAAGGTGCTGCTGCTGATTGCCAACAATTTTTTCGCGGCGCTTGTCGCGGCGGCCTGCATTCTTGCCATTCTGAAGCTGAGCTTCACAGTCTGAAGGTTTGAAAATGACCACTGCCTATCCGATCACCGATCATATGTTCGACGTCGTCGTCGTGGGCGCCGGCGGAGCGGGCTTGCGCGCAACGGTGGGCTGCGCCCAAGCGGGGCTGCGCACGGCCTGTATCTCCAAGGTTTTCCCCACGCGTTCGCATACGGTTGCCGCGCAGGGCGGCATTGCCGCTTCGCTCGGCAACATGTCGAAGGACGACTGGCGCTTCCACATGTATGACACCGTCAAAGGCTCTGACTGGCTCGGCGATCAGGATGCGATCGAATATCTCGTGCGCAATGCGCCCGCCGCGGTCTATGAGCTTGAGCATTGGGGCGTGCCCTTCTCCCGCACTGAGGAAGGAAAAATCTATCAGCGGCCGTTCGGCGGCATGACCACGGATTTCGGCAAGGGCATCGCCCAGCGCACCTGCGCCGCCGCTGACCGCACCGGCCACGCACTGCTGCACACGCTTTATGGTCAGGCCCTGCGCAACAAGACTGAATTCTTCATCGAATATTTCGCCATCGACCTCATCATGAGTCCGGAGGGGCGCTGTCTCGGCGTTGTTTGTCTGAAGATGGACGACGGCACCATTCATCGTTTTCAGGCGGCGCAGACGATTCTCGCCACCGGCGGCTATGGCCGCGCTTACTTCTCCGCCACGTCCGCGCATACCTGCACCGGCGACGGCAATGCCATGGTGCTGCGCGCCGGCCTGCCGCTGCAGGACATGGAATTCGTGCAGTTCCACCCCACCGGCATTTACGGCGCCGGCTGCCTGATCACGGAAGGCGCGCGCGGCGAAGGCGGCTATCTGACCAATTCGGCGGGTGAGCGCTTCATGGAGCGTTATGCGCCATCGGCCAAGGATCTTGCCTCGCGCGACGTGGTGTCGCGGTCCATGACCATGGAAATCCGCGAGGGCCGCGGCGTCGGCAAGAACAAGGATCACATCTATCTGCATCTCGACCATCTCGATCCGGCGATCCTGCACGAGCGCCTGCCCGGCATCTCGGAAAGCGCGCGCATCTTTGCCGGGGTCGATGTGACCAAGGAGCCGATCCCGGTTCTGCCCACCGTGCATTACAACATGGGCGGCATTCCGACGAATTATCATGGCGAAGTGCTCAACAAGGTCAATGGCGATGCCGATACGGTGGTGCCCGGCCTCATGGCTATCGGCGAAGCGGCCTGCGTCTCGGTGCATGGCGCCAATCGTCTGGGCTCGAATTCGCTGACCGATCTCGTGGTCTTCGGCCGTGCGGCGGGTCTGCGCGCCGCCGAACTTGTCAAGCCCGGCGAGAAGCAGCCGTCGCTGCCAAAGGATTCGGCCGAGCAGGCGCTTTCGCGCCTTGACCATTTCCGCAATGCCGCAGGCGGCACGCCGACCGCCGAACTGCGCGGCCGGATGCAACGCACGATGCAGAGCAACTGCGCCGTCTACCGCACCGGGGACATTCTCGAAGAAGGCAAGACGCTCATTCATAATGTCTGGGCCGGCGCCGACGACATCGCCGTCACCGACCGTTCGCTGATCTGGAATTCCGATCTGCTCGAAACGCTCGAATTCGACAATCTGATCATTCAGGCTGTGGTGACGATGGAAAGCGCGCTCAACCGCAAGGAATCCCGCGGGGCGCAGGCGCGCGAGGATTATCCTGACCGCGACGACGTCAACTGGATGAAACATACTTTGGCCTATGTCGATTCGGCCAAGCGCAGCGTCACTCTCGATGACCGCCCCGTGCACGCCTATACGATGAGCAATGATATTGCGTATATCGAGCCCAAGGCGCGCGTCTATTAAGCAACTGACATGGCCGGATCTCCGGCCATGACCGAATTTTGGCCCGTCTTTGGGCGTGGATACGCGGCCCAAGCCCGCGCATGACGTGAGAAGCACAATGGTTGAACTGGCACTGCCGAAAAATTCCCAGATCAAGCCCGGCAAGGTCTGGCCTAAGCCGGCCAAGGCGACAAAGCTGAAGGAATTCCGCATCTATCGCTGGGACCCGGATACGGGGGAAAACCCGCGCATCGATACCTATTGGGTCGATCGCGAGGATTGCGGCCCGATGATTCTTGACGGCATCATCTGGATCAAGTCGAAAATCGATCCGACGCTGACTTTCCGCCGCTCCTGCCGCGAAGGCATCTGCGGCTCCTGCGCCATGAATATCGACGGAACCAATACGCTGGCCTGCACCAAAGGCATGGATGAGGTCTCCGGCGCGGTGAAAATCTATCCGCTGCCGCATATGCCGGTGGTGAAGGATCTGGTGCCTGATCTCACCCGTTTTTATGCGCAGCACGCCTCCGTGGAGCCCTGGCTGCATACAACGACGCCAGCGCCGGAAAAGGAATGGCGCCAGTCGCATTCCGACCGCGCCAAGCTCGACGGCCTGTATGAATGCATCCTGTGCGCCTGCTGCTCGACGTCCTGCCCGTCCTATTGGTGGAACGGCGACCGGTATCTCGGCCCCGCCGTTCTGCTGCAGGCCTACCGCTGGCTCATCGACTCGCGTGACGAGGCAACCGGCGAGCGTCTTGATTTTCTGGAAGATCCGTTCCGGCTCTACCTCTGCCACACGATCATGAATTGCGCGCAGGCCTGCCCCAAGGGGCTCAATCCGGCCAAGGCCATTGCCGAAATCAAGAAAATGATGGTGGAGCGCCAGTTTTAAAGCCGGGGCTGCCGACAGACGTGCTGCTGAAGAAAAACCCGGCTCGAGGCCGGGTTTTTTTTATGCTGCCTGATCGGCGGCGGGGGTGAACAAGCGCTTCTGCAAATCCAGAAAAGCCGTGGCAAAGGACGCCGTGTCCTCGAAGGCTTCCTGCATCAGCGTGAAGGGGGTCGGCGGGCGGCCGATCAGCTTGCCGGTGGTCTGGTCGGCCTCAAATGTGATGTCGGCCTTGAAGTGGCGGGCGAGATTCTGCATTGCCCGGTTCGAGGCCAGGCAGGACATGAAGAGTTCCCCGGCCTGACGGTTGCGGGCTGCATGAATGATGCGGGCCAGAAGTTCGGTACCCACGCCCTTGCGGCGCCATTCCTTCTCAACGCTGAAGGCTGCTTCAGCGGTGCGCGGGCCATTCATGTCATAAAGCTCGAAAAGCGGGCGAAATTCTCCGGCCCCGCGGATCAAGCCATCGACGAAATAGCCGAAGGTGATTCCGCTGACGGTGAAGCAATGCTCAGCATAATCCTTCAGGAATTCATCCGAGACAGCCATGCCGAAGCGGGAGTGACGGCTCTCGGTGTCGAGACGAAGCAGGTGCTCGCGAAAAAGCGGCAAATCGGCTGACCACAGGCGCCGGATATAACCAGCGTGAACATAGGTCGGTTCCATATCAGATCTCCAATCATATCTTCCTTAGGAACGTTCCAACCCTGAGCGAAATATATGCTGCAGTGCAGCAAATTGCAAGATATGCGTTCTTTTTTATACGACGAAAGTTAAAGCTCCCAATCTTTGGCTTTTACAAGCCTTGTTTCCTCCGATACTGCCATGCAAAAATATAATGGCTTATGACCATGGTCGATCTTTTCTTGGCTGCTCCGGCCTCTTACTTTCGCCGGAGATGCGGATCGTCAGTGCCCCGGCCCCGAATGGCCGGCTTAAGGGGAATGCAGTGTCGGATATACAGGTGCTGGAGCGCTATCTTGCGCTCGTCAGACAGGGTCATTTTGAACGGGATCAGGCGCAGGAGCGGGTGGCGCGTCAGCTTGACGCATTGGCTGGCGTGCTGGGTCAGCGTCGTCTCGCGCAAAAATCGAGTGCGCTCGGCTGGATGTTCGGTGCAAAGCGGCCGGCAAGTGCGACGAAAGGGCTTTATATCTGGGGTTCGGTCGGGCGTGGCAAAACCATGCTGATGGATCTTTTTTTCGAAGCTGTGCCTGAGCCGCGCAAGCGCCGCATTCATTTTCACGCATTCATGGCCGATGTCCATGCCCGGATTCATGCCTGGCGCCAGGCCAAGAAGGCGGGCGAATCGGGTCCCCAGTTCAAAGGAGACGATCCGATCCAGCCAGTGGCGAATCAGCTGGCATCCGAGGCTCTGGTGCTGTGCTTCGATGAATTCGCGGTTACCGACATTACCGATGCGATGATTCTCGGCCGTTTGTTTCAGGCATTGTGGGCGCAGAATGTCGTGGTTGTCGCCACCTCCAATGTCGAGCCGCAGCGTCTCTATGAAGGCGGGCTCAACCGCGCGCTGTTTTTGCCGTTTGTCAGGCTGATTCCGCAATATATGGATATTGTCGAACTTGATGCCGTGCGCGATTTCCGGCTTGAAAAGCTCAATGGCGGCTGCGTCTGGCACGTTCCGCCGGACAGGCAGGCGCTCGACAGGGCCTTTCTTGCCCTGACCGGCCGGACAGAAGGCAAACCTTACGATCTGCCCCTGCTGGGGCGCGTTCTGCACGTGCCGCAGGCCGCGGGCGGCGTTGCCCGCTTTTCCTTTGCGCAATTATGCGAGCAGCCGCTGGGCGCAAATGACTTTCTGGCGCTTGCGCGGCAGTTTCATACGCTCATCATCGACGATATCCGCGTGATGCGCTTTGATGAGCGCAATCTCGTCAAAAGGTTCATCACGCTGATCGATGCTCTCTATGACCAGCATGTCAAACTGATCGCCTCGGCAATGGAGCGGCCTGAGGCGCTTTATGTCGAGACCAGCGGCCGCGAGGCGTTCGAATTTTCCCGGACGGTCTCGCGGCTCATGGAAATGCAGTCGCATGATTATCTTGCGCTCGCGCATGGAAGCGCCGATTCTCATGGCTCTGCCGTGTCGACGGGATTGGTGGAAACATGAGCAAGCCCTATGCCGAGCCGCTCGATCAGCGCATTCTCGATGTTGCGGCCCGGCATGTGCGTGATTTTAGCGTCAGGCGCGTCACCATCGTTGGCATTGCCGACGAACTTGGCATGACGCACGCCAATGTCTATCGCTATTTTCCGTCCAAGATCGCGCTTTTCGATGAAATCACGGCTTCGTGGCTTAAAGTGCTTGAAACAGGTCTGCGCGATCTCGTCGACGCGCCTGATCCAGCCTATGACAAGCTTGAGCGTATTTTATCCCTCATGCATCGCACATATCGCAACAAGCTCGAGGAGGATCCGCTGATTTTTGACCTGTTCGCCGATGCTGTCGTGGAGGGACGGGGCGTTGCGCGCAAACATCGGAATCAGGTGCAGGGCGCCATGCAGCGCATTGTCGAGGAAGGCATCGCCAGCGGCGCCTTCGATCTGGCCGACCATCGCCGCGCGCTGGCGCTGGTTTTTGACGCCATGCACCGCTTCATTCACCCGGTGCCCATGCGCATGGACAAGGACATTCCCCGCGGCGCATTGGATATTCGCGTAGAGCGCCTCACGCGTCTGGTTGTGCGGGCGATCGTCAGCGGGCGGTTGTAGCCGGATGTGCCTTGTTTATGACAAAAATCAGGAGGAACCTGATCTCTCAATGGCAGAATTACTTGTTACAAATTACATTTTTTGTATTTTGTAACAACTTGTTTTCCTGTCGTATCCAGCGGATACTGGTGGTCTAATTCCTTGCTTTAAAAGCACAATCTCATTGTTGAGACAAAAATAAGCCCGGAATTTGACAAGCCCTATAACGGCTTGCCATCAATGATCCGAGGAGTCAAAAGAGCCGCGAACAACTTCCGGCACAAGCTAAGGACGGTCACATGTCTCGTAAAAAGATTGCTCTCATCGGTTCAGGTCAGATTGGCGGAACACTCGCCCTGCTGGCCGGCATCAAGGAACTTGGCGACATTGTACTTTTCGATATTGCCGAGGGCGTGCCTCAGGGCAAGGCGCTCGATATTGCCGAGGCTTCGCCGGTCGAAGGTTTCGACGCGCATCTTTCCGGCGCCAATTCCTATGAGGGCATTGCCGGAGCCGATGTGATCATTGTTACCGCCGGTGTCCCGCGCAAGCCGGGCATGAGCCGCGACGATTTGCTCGGCATCAACCTCAAGGTGATGGACTCGGTTGGCAAGGGCATTGCCGAACATGCGCCCAACGCTTTCGTCATCTGCATCACCAACCCGCTCGATGCGATGGTCTGGGCCTTGCGCAAGGCCTCGGGCCTTCCGGCCCACAAGGTGATCGGCATGGCCGGCGTGCTGGATTCGGCCCGCTTCCGCTATTTTCTTGCCGAGGAATTCAAGGTTTCGGTCGAAGATGTCACGGCCTTCGTTCTGGGCGGCCACGGCGACGACATGGTGCCGAGCCTGCGCTATTCAACCATCGCCGGTATTCCGCTGCCCGACATGGTCAAGATGGGCTGGACCACGCAGGCGCGGCTGGACGCCATTGTCGAACGCACCCGCAAGGGCGGCGGCGAGATCGTCAATCTGCTGAAGACCGGATCGGCGTTTTATGCGCCCGCCTCGTCGGCCATCGCCATGGCCGAAAGCTATCTCAAGGACAAGCGCCGCGTGCTGCCCTGCGCGGCTGAGCTGAACGGCGAATATGGCGTCTCGGGGCTCTATGTCGGCGTGCCGGTGATCATTGGCGCCAATGGCGTGGAAAAAATCGTCGAGGTTTCGCTCGACGCGGCCGAGAAGGTCATGTTTGAGAAGTCCGTCGCCTCTGTGAAGGTGCTGGTCGAGGCCTGCAAGACAATCAATCCGGCCTTCGCCTGATCTCCACCCCTCGAGAGGAACGAGCGATGAATATTCACGAATATCAGGCCAAGGCTGTCTTGCGCGAATTCGGTGTGCCGGTTTCGCGGGGCGTGCCGATTTTTTCCGCCGACGAGGCTGAAGGCGCGGCGCGCCAGCTGCCCGGCCCGCTCTATGTGGTCAAGAGCCAGATCCACGCCGGCGGCCGCGGCAAGGGCAAGTTCAAGGAGCCTTCGGCGGGTGAAAAGGGCGGCGTGCGTCTTGCCTTCTCGCTCGACGAGGTGAAGGCCTATGCGCAGCAGATGCTTGGCGCAACGCTGGTGACCGTGCAGACCGGCCCGGCCGGCAAGCAGGTCAACCGGCTCTATATCGAGGACGGCTCCGATATCGAGAAGGAATTCTACCTCTCGATGCTGGTGGACCGGACATCGTCGCGCGTGTCTTTCGTGGTATCCACTGCGGGCGGCGTCAATATCGAAGATGTGGCGCATGAAACGCCGGAATTGATTCACACCATTCCGGTGGATCCGGCGACCGGCATCATGCCGCATCATGGCCGTTCGATTGCCAAGGCGCTCGGCCTCTCCGGCGATCTGGCCAAGCAGGCCGAGAAACTCAGCGCCCAGCTCTATGCCGCCTTCACTGCCAAGGACATGGAGATGCTGGAAATCAACCCGCTGATCGTCACCAAGCAGGGCCAGCTGAAATGTCTGGACGCCAAGGTGTCCTTTGACGGCAATGCGCTTTTCCGTCATCCCGATATTGTCGCCCTGCGCGATGAATCGGAGGAGGACGCCAAGGAGATCGAAGCTTCCCGATACGACCTCAACTACATCACGCTCGACGGAACCATCGGCTGCATGGTCAATGGTGCCGGGCTTGCCATGGCGACGATGGATATCATCAAGCTTTATGGCGAAGCTCCGGCCAATTTCCTCGATGTCGGCGGCGGCGCCACCAAGGAGAAGGTAACCGCCGCGTTCAAGATCATCACCGCCGATGCCAATGTGAAGGGCATCCTCGTCAATATTTTCGGCGGCATCATGCGTTGCGACGTTATCGCCGAGGGCGTGATCGCGGCGGTGAAGGATGTCGGTCTCAACGTTCCGCTGGTGGTGCGCCTCGAAGGCACCAATGTGGAGCTTGGCAAGAAGATATTGTCCGAGTCGGGTCTCAATGTTCTGCCCGCCAATGATCTCGATGACGCCGCGCAGAAGATTGTCAAAGCCGTGCAAGACGCACGCAAGGGGGCCTGAGCATGTCGGTTCTTATCAACAGTGAAACAAAAGTCATCTGTCAAGGCTTCACCGGCAAGAATGGCACCTTCCATTCCGAGCAGGCCATTGCCTATGGCACGAAAATGGTCGGCGGCACGTCGCCGGGCAAGGGCGGCTCCGTGCATCTTGGCCTGCCCGTATTTGATACGGTCGGCGAGGCAAAGATGGCTACCGGCGCCGATGCCTCTGTCATCTATGTGCCGCCGCCGGGTGCGGCAGACGCCATCTGCGAGGCCATAGCCGCCGAGATCGGCCTTATCGTCTGCATCACGGAAGGCATTCCGGTGCAGGACATGATCAAGGTGAAGCGCGCGCTCTCGGGCTCGAAATCGCGGCTGATCGGCCCCAACTGCCCCGGTGTCATGACGGCGGGCGAATGCAAGATCGGCATCATGCCGGGCAATATTTTCAAGAAGGGCAATGTCGGCATCGTTTCGCGCTCCGGCACGCTCACCTATGAAGCCGTGTTCCAGACCACGCAGGAAGGCCTTGGCCAGACCACCGCGGTTGGCATCGGCGGCGATCCGGTCAAAGGCACCGAATTCATCGACGTGCTCGAAATGTTCCTGGCTGATCCCAAGACCGAATCGATCATCATGATCGGCGAAATCGGTGGTTCGGCCGAAGAGGATGCCGCGCAGTTTCTGGCCGATGAGGCCCGGCGCGGGCGCAAGAAGCCGATGGTGGGCTTCATTGCCGGGCGCACCGCCCCTCCGGGACGACGCATGGGCCATGCGGGAGCGATCATCTCCGGCGGCAAGGGCGGCGCGGAAGACAAGATCGCTGCGATGGAGGCCGCGGGCATCCGCGTTTCGCCGTCTCCGGCACGCCTTGGAAAAACCTTGGTTGAGGTTTTGAAGGGCTGAATATTGATGAGGGATACAGGCGCGCGTGGCGCCTGTATCCGTATTGAAGCGGGAAAAATGCCATGTCACGTCAGGAACAGAACGACATTTTGCTGCAAACCTCTTTCCTCTATGGTGCGAATGCCGCCTATATCGAGGATCTCTATGCGAAATATGAGGTCGATCCGGCCTCCGTCGATGCGCAATGGCAGGACTTTTTCGCCCAGTTGCACGATGATCGCGCCGCAGTAACCTCGAGCGCCCGGGGCGCGTCCTGGAAAAAGCCGAACTGGCCCGTGGCCGCCAATGGCGAACTGGTTTCGGCGCTCGATGGAAACTGGGCCGTTCCTGAACAGAAGATCGCCGAGAAAATCAAGGCCAAGGCCGCCGAGGCCGGTGCGCCGGAGCTGTCTGCCGCCGATATCGCCCGCGCAACCCGGGATTCCGTGCGCGCCATCATGATGATCCGCGCCTATCGCATGCGCGGCCATCTGCATGCCAATCTCGACCCGCTTGGCATAGAGGCCCGCAAGGATCACGAAGAGCTGCATCCTTCATCCTATGGCTTCACGGAAGAGGATTACGACCGTAAGATCTTCATCGACAATGTGCTTGGGCTGGAATTCGCCACCCTGCGCGAGATGCTGGTGATCCTGCGACGCACCTATTGCGGCACGATCGGCTTCGAGTTCATGCATATCTCCGACCCCGCGGCCAAAAGCTGGCTTCAGGAGCGCATCGAGGGGCCGGACAAGGAAATCACCTTCACCAAAGAAGGCAAGCGGGCCATTCTCGCCAAGCTGGTCGAGGCCGAGGGCTTCGAGAAATTCATTGATATCAGATATACCGGCACCAAGCGTTTCGGTCTGGACGGCGGCGAGGCCATGATTCCGGCTCTCGAGCAGATCATCAAGCGCGGCGGTGCGCTCGGTGTGAAGGATATCGTGTTCGGCATGGCGCATCGCGGCCGCCTCAACGTGCTCAGCCAGGTGATGGGCAAGCCGCATCGCGCCATTTTCCATGAGTTCAAGGGCGGTTCTTTCGCTCCGGATGAGGTCGAGGGTTCGGGCGACGTCAAATATCATCTTGGCGCTTCGTCCGACCGCGAGTTTGACAATAACAAGGTGCATCTCTCGCTTACCGCCAACCCTTCGCATCTCGAGATCGTCGATCCGGTGGTGCTGGGCAAGGTCCGCGCCAAGCAGGATCAGCTTGGCGATGTTGTCGAGCGCACACAGGTTCTGCCGCTGCTCATCCATGGCGACGCGGCCTTCGCCGGACAAGGCGTGATTGCGGAATGTTTCGGGCTTTCGGGCCTCAAGGGCCATCGCACCGGAGGCTCGGTGCATTTCATCGTCAATAACCAGATCGGCTTCACCACCTATCCGCGTTATTCGCGCTCCTCGCCCTATCCGTCCGATGTGGCGAAGATGATCGAGGCGCCGATCTTCCATTGCAACGGCGACGATCCGGAGGCCGTGGTCTTCGCCGCCAAGGTGGCGATCGAATTCCGGCAGAAATTCCATAAGCCTGTCGTTATCGACATGTTCTGCTATCGCCGTTTCGGCCATAATGAGGGCGATGAACCGGGCTTCACCCAGCCCCTGATGTACAAGAATATCCGCGCGCACCGCACCACGCTGGAAATCTACGCCGAAAAGCTGATTCAGCAGGGAATCGTGACCCAGGGCGAGGTGGACAAGCTGCGCAATGACTGGCGCTCGCGGCTCGAGGCGGAATATGAGGCCGGTCAGGCCTACAAGCCGAACAAGGCGGACTGGCTGGATGGCCGCTGGTCAGGCCTCAAGGCTGCTCAGGAACTGGCTGACGACGACCGCCGCGGCCAGACCGGCGTCGAACTGGCCCGGCTCAAGGAAATCGGCCTTTCGATCAACAGCGTCCCGGCTGAGTTCAATGTCCATAAAACCATCCAGCGTTTTCTCGACAACCGCGCCAAGATGATCGAGTCCGGCGAAGGGCTGGATTGGGCGCTGGCCGAGGCGCTGGCCTTCGGCACGCTGGTCGATGAAGGCCATCCCGTGCGTCTTTCCGGACAGGATTGCGAGCGCGGCACCTTCTCGCAGCGTCACACGGTGCTGATCGATCAGGAAACCGAAGCCCGCTATATCCCGCTCAACAATATCCGGGACGGGCAGGCGCGTTACGAGGTTATCAATTCCATGCTCTCCGAAGAGGCAGTGCTTGGATTTGAATATGGCTATTCGCTGTCCGAGCCCAATGCGCTCACCATGTGGGAGGCGCAGTTCGGCGATTTCGCCAATGGCGCGCAGGTGGTGTTCGACCAGTTCATTTCGTCGGGCGAGCGGAAATGGCTGCGTATGTCGGGCCTCGTCTGTCTGCTGCCGCATGGCTATGAAGGGCAGGGGCCGGAGCATTCCTCCGCCCGTCTGGAGCGTTATCTGCAGATGTGCGCCGAGGACAACATGCAGGTGGCCAATTGCACCACGCCGGCCAATTATTTCCATATCCTGCGCCGCCAGCTCAAGCGCGATATCCGCAAGCCGCTGATTCTGATGACGCCCAAAAGCCTGCTGCGCCACAAGCGCGCCACCTCGCGGCTTGAGGAATTCGCGCCCGGCACCTCGTTCCATCGCCTGCTTGAGGACGATGCCGAGGTCCTGAAGAACGAAAAGATCAAGCTCGCCAAGGATGACAAGATCCGCCGCGTGATCCTGTGCTCCGGCAAGGTCTATTATGATCTTTACGAGGAGCGCGAGAAGCGCGGAATTGACGATGTCTACATTCTGCGCGTCGAGCAGCTTTATCCTTTCCCGCTCAAGAGCCTTGTGGCGATCCTGTCGCGGTTCAAGCGTGCCGATGTCATCTGGTGCCAGGAAGAACCGAAGAACATGGGGTCCTGGAGCTTTGTCGAGCCTTATATCGAATGGGTGCTGGCTCAGGTGGGCGGCAAGGCCAAGCGTGCGCGCTATGTCGGCCGCGCGGCATCCGCCGCCACGGCCACGGGCCTGATGTCGAAGCATCTTGCCCAGCTCAAGGCATTCCTTGACGAGTCCTTTGCCTGATCTGCCCGCGAATTAAAAATGAATGAGGAAGAACAATGACAACTGAAATTCGTGTCCCGACGCTGGGAGAATCGGTTTCCGAAGCCACCATCGGCAAATGGTTCAAGAAGGTGGGCGATGCAGTCAAGGCCGACGAGCCGCTCGTTGAACTCGAAACCGACAAGGTGACCCTGGAAGTCAACGCGCCTGCCTCCGGCACGCTGGCTGAGATCGTCGCCGCGGATGGCGAGACGGTGGGGGTCGGCGCGCTGCTCGGGCAGATCGCGGCGGGTGCTGGTGGCGTTCCGCCGAGTGCTCGTAACGCAATCCAGTCCGTGACTAGCGAGCACGTCGCTGAGCAGCTGGCTGTTCCGCCCCAATCAAATCGTGCGATCTCATCGACGTCATCGACCTCCATGCCGCTCGCCCCCTCAGCAGCCAAACTGGCCGCAGAAAGCAATATCGACACCAGCGCTATAGTCGGTTCCGGTAAGCGTGGTCAGGTGCTGAAGGGAGACGTGCTCACTGCCATCACTACGGGCGGCGCTTCCGCGTCCACGACGCCGGTTGCGGTTTCATTCCGTGCCCCATCCCCGGCAGATGACGCCGCGCGTGAAGAGCGCATCAAGATGACGAAATTGCGCCAGACTATCGCCCGCCGCCTCAAGGATGCGCAGAATACGGCCGCCATGCTCACCACCTTCAATGAGGTGGATATGAGCGAGGTCATGGCCATGCGCGCCCGATTCAAGGACAGTTTCGAGAAGAAGCATGGTGCCAAGCTCGGCTTCATGGGCCTGTTCGTGAAGGCCTGCGTACAGGCGCTGAAGGAAATTCCAGCCGTGAATGCCGAGATCGACGGCACAGACCTCGTTTACAAGAATTATTACCATGTCGGCATCGCGGTAGGTACCGACAAGGGCCTCGTCGTGCCGGTGGTGCGCGACGCCGATCAGCTTTCTGTCGCCGGAATCGAGAAGAAGATTGCTGAATTCGGCAAGCGTGCCCGCGATGGTCAGCTCAAGATCGAGGAAATGCAGGGCGGCACCTTCACCATCACCAATGGTGGCATTTATGGCTCGCTGATGTCGACGCCGATTCTCAATGCACCGCAATCCGGCATTCTGGGCATGCACAAAATTCAGGATCGTCCGGTGGTTGTCGGTGGCAAGATCGAGATCCGCCCGATGATGTATCTCGCGCTTTCCTATGACCACCGCATCGTCGACGGCAAAGAGGCGGTGACTTTCCTTGTCCGCGTGAAGGAGGCGCTGGAGGATCCGGCACGTCTCGTGCTCGACCTTTAAAAATTCTGCTTGAACAGGCTGAGCGTAAGCGTCCCCTCTCCTTAGGGAGAGGGTCAGGGTGAGTGGGCGTTGTCATTGCGAACGTAAGTGAAGCAATCCATTCCAATTTGCGGATTGCAGCGTCGGCTTCGCCTCCTCGCAAAGACCCCCCCTTTCTCACGCTCTCTTCCTCCTTCGACAGGCTCAGGATGAGGGAGAGGGGAGTTCCAGATCAATTTAGGGAATGTCGCATGTCTTATGATCTCGTTGTTATCGGTACTGGTCCGGGCGGATATGTCTGCGCCATTCGCGCGGCGCAGCTCGGACTGAAGGTGGCTGTCGTGGAAAAGCGCCAGACCTTCGGCGGCACCTGCCTCAACATCGGCTGCATTCCTTCCAAGGCGCTGCTGCATGCCTCTGAGATGTTTCATGAGGCAGCGCATGGTCTGGCGGCGCTCGGCGTGAAGGTGAATGCACCCGAACTCGATATGGCGGCGATGATGAAGCACAAGCAGGATACGGTGGACGCCAATGTCAATGGCGTCGCCTTCCTGCTGAAGAAGAACAAGGTTGAAACATTCACCGGTCTTGGCAGCATTGCCGCGCCGGGCAAGGTGAATGTCACCGCCGAGGATGGCACTTTCAAAACACTGGAGACGAAGAACATCGTCATCGCCACGGGTTCGGACGTGGCAAAACTGCGCGGCGCCGATGGCGAATTCATCGCTGTCGACGAAAAGATCGTCGTGTCCTCCACCGGCGCGCTGACGCTGGAAAAGGTTCCCGGTCATCTCGTCATTGTGGGGGCTGGCGTCATCGGACTGGAGCTTGGCTCGGTCTGGAGGCGTCTGGGCGCGAAGGTCACCGTCATCGAATATCTCGACCGCATCCTGCCCGGCATGGATGGCGAGGTCGCCAAACAATTTCAGCGCATTCTGGAAAAGCAGGGCTTTGCCTTCCGGCTCAGCGCGAAAGTTACGGCTGTCGCTAATTCCGGCGCGGGCGCGGCGGTTTCGTTCGAGCCGGTAGCGGGCGGGGCCGCCGAGCAGCTTGCCGCCGATGTGGTGCTTATCGCCACCGGCCGCACGCCCTATACCGATGGCCTCGGGCTGGAGGCGCTGAACGTTGCCATGGAGCGCGGACGCATCATTATCGACGGCCATTTCGCGACCAATGTTCCCGGCATCTATGCCATCGGCGATGTGGTGCGCGGCCCGATGCTGGCACATAAGGCTGAGGATGAAGGCGTCGCCCTTGCAGAGATTCTGGCTGGCCAGCACGGCCACGTGAATTATGATGTCATTCCCGGTGTTGTCTATACCGTGCCGGAAGTGGCTTCGGTGGGCAAAACTGAGGAAGAGCTGAAGTCCGCCGGCATCGCCTATAAGGTTGGCAAGTTCCCGTTCACTGCCAATGGCCGCGCCCGCGCCATGCGCCAGACCGATGGCTTCGTCAAGATTCTGGCCGATGCGACGACCGACCGCGTTCTGGGCGCGCATATCATCGGCTTTGGTGCGGGTGAAATGATCCATGAGGCGGCGGTGCTGATGGAATTCGGCGGTTCGGCCGAGGATCTGGCCCGCACCTGCCACGCGCATCCCACCATGTCGGAGGCGGTGAAAGAAGCCGCTATGGCGGTGGATAAGCGCCAGATTCACGCGTGACATGCGTCATTGCGAGCGCAAGTGCAGCATCCATTAGCATTGGATTGCCGCGTCGGCTTGGCCTCCTCGCAATGACGGGATCTGATTTTGTAAAATCAGGGCAATTCATGTTTTCATAAACTTAAAAATTCCCTCTCCCCGCTGCGGGGTGAGGGGCGCTATCACTTCGCGCGCGGATGGGCGGCGCGATAGGCGTCCATCAGCCGCACTGAGTCAATCGCTGTATAGATTTGTGTCGTTGAGAGCGAGGCATGGCCGAGCAATTGCTGGATGGTGCGCAGGTCGCCGCCGCCGCTTAAGAGATGCGTGGCGAAGGAATGGCGCAGGGCATGCGGCGTGGCCGTGTCCGGCAGGCCGAGCGCGCCGCGCAGGCGCTCCACCGCGAGCTGGATGAGACGCGGGCTCAATGGCCCGCCGCGCGCTCCCAGAAACAGCGGCCCGTCGCTCAGCGGATAGGGGCAGAGCTTCATGTAATCTTCCACGGCGGCGCGGATCGGCGCAATGATCGGCACGCTGCGTGTCTTGTTGCCTTTGCCGGTGACGGTAAGCTGGTCGCGCAAGCCGACCGGCGCGTCCGCGCAGTCTATCGACAAAGCCTCGGAAATACGCAGGCCGGCGCCATAGAGCAAAGCCAGAACGGCGGCATCGCGCGCCAATATCCAGGCTTCCTGCGCCTCGCCCGCACGGATATCCGGCGAGGCCATGGCTTTGGCCGCTCCCGCTGCAATGGGTTTTGGCAGGCTGCGCGCCAGTTTGGGGCTGCGCACGGCTGAAAAGGGCGCGGCGAGGCCCTTGCCCTCCCGTTCCAGATGGCGGGCGAAGGAGCGGATTCCGGCAAGGCTGCGCATCAGGGTGCGGCTGGACGCCTCTTCCCGCCGCCGCGCGGCCATGAATGCGCGAATTTCTCCGGGTTTCAGGCTTTTCATCATGGCGAAATCAACCGGCGCGCCCATATGCTGCGCAAGAAACGCAATGAACTGGCGCAGATCGCGGGCATAGGCCTCCAGTGTCCGGGGTGACATCCGCTTCTGGTTTTGCATCTCGCCGAGCCAGACCTGCGCTTCAAGCGCGAGAGCTTCGGCGGCACCGGCAAATAGCGCGTTTGGCGTTCTGGTCATGGTTCAGATTTGCTCATAATGCTGAATTGTCCGTTAAGCCGATCATGCGCCGGATATCGGATGCGCTTGCACCCTCGCTCCGCCATTGCCGCAGCGGCTTCGAGAACTGGCTTTTTGCCAGCTTGTTGCCTTCATCATCCAGCAGCAGGCGGTGGTGGCGGTAAAGCGGCGTCGGCAGGTGCAGCAGCGCCTGCAGCAGGCGATGGATATGCGTGGCCGAGAAGAGATCCATGCCGCGCACGACATGGGAGACATTCTGGGCGGCATCATCTACCACAACGGCCAGATGGTAGGATGTGCCGATATCCTTGCGCGCGAGCACAATATCGCCCCACAGCAGCGGCTCGGCACGCACCGGCGCCGCTATTCCTTCCTCGTGCCAGAATAATTCAGGCTGAAGCGCGCAGGCGCGCTGCATGTCAAGGCGCAGGGCACAGGGCTCGGAAGCCATCCGGCGTTCCTGCTCCGCCGGATCGAGCGCGCGGCAGGTGCCGGCATAGAGCGGCGCTCCCAGCGGATCGCGGCCCCGGCTGGCACTACCCAGCGCCGAACGGCTGCAAAAACAAGGGTAAAGCAGCGGCTTGAGTTTGTGCAGCGCTTGCTTGTAGACGGGCATCCGGGTTGATTGGCGCAGGACGGGTTCGGGCCAATCAAGCCCCAGCCAGCGCAGATCCTCGAATATGGCGCTTTCGAACCGGGGGCGGCAGCGCGTGGTGTCGATATCCTCGATCCGCAGCAGGAAGGTGCCGTGCGCAGCCTGTGCCAGATCGAAATTCAGCAGCGCCGAATAGGCATGGCCGAGATGAAGAAAGCCATTGGGCGAGGGCGCGAAGCGGAAAACGGGTGGCGAATGATGTTCTGTCATGGTGAGATGACAAATCTAGCACCAAATCCTGGGGTAAGACATGCCGGTTCATCAATTGCCCACATTCATCCGTTCGGAAGCGGATCTGGAGAGCCATATCATGGCCCTGAGCGGCATCGCCCCTGAATTCGCGCCCATATACGGACAAACCGGCCTCCCGCCGCTGCGCCGGCATGATCCCGGCTTCGGCGGGCTGTTGCGCATCATCGTTTCGCAGCAGGTTTCCGTGGCGGCGACAGCAGCTATCATGGCGCGGATCGAGGCGGCTCTGGCGGCGCCCTGCGCCGCCGACTTTCTGTACATGGACGAGGCCGGATTGCGTGCGCTTGGCCTGTCCGCGCCAAAAATCCGCACACTCAGGGCTTTGAGCGCCGCCGTGGAGGCTGGCGCGCTTGAGCTTGCGCATCTTGAGCATATTCCGGCACAGGAGGCCCGTGCGGCTTTATGCGCCATCAAGGGCATAGGCCCCTGGACCGCCGACGTGTTCCTGCTGTTCAGCCTTGGCCATGTCGATATATTTCCCGCTGGCGATCTCGCCCTGCAGGAAGCGGCGCGGCTGATGCTGGCGCTTGAGCAGCGGCCGGATGCGGCGCAGATGGCGCAGCTTGCTGCACGCTGGCAGCCGTTCCGGTCTGCCGCGGCACGTTTGCTCTGGGCCTATTACCGGCTGACGAAGGGCCGCAGCGGCGTGGTTTAGTCGGCGGCCTTGCCATAGGGCGGTGCGGGAATGTTGTTATGCGCCTGCCGCAGCGCCGCCGACCAGCGCTCCGAGAGATCGTGGAAATAATTGTCGCCGGCATCAATCCGGCGGCTGATGTCCCAGTTCATTTCATTGTCCCGCAAGACGACGACATCCAGCGGCAGGCCGACGCCGAGATTCGAACGCATTGTCGAATCCATCGAGATCAGCGCCAGTTTCAGCGCATCATGCAGGCCGGTGGCATAACGCACGGCGCGGTCGAGGATCGGCTTGCCATATTTATGCTCGCCGATCTGCAGATAGGGTGTATCGACCGTTGCCTCGATGAAATTTCCGGCCTTGTAAAGCATGAAAAGGCGCGGCGGTTGGCCCGGCATCTGCCCGCCGAACAGCATCGAGACGTCGAGCGTCGCGCCGGCCTGTTCCAGAGCCGGGCCGTCCGAGCGATAGACCAGCCGGATCACCTCGCCGATAAACTGTGCGGCGCGGAACATATTGGGCTGATCAAGCAGGGTCTGCGTCCGGCCGTCGATCTCGATACCCTCGCGCAGAAGCGAGATCACCGCCTGCGTGAAGGCCAGATTACCCGCCGTGGCGATGGCCAGCATCTTTTCATTCTGGCGCTCGAATACGTGCAGCTTGCGAAAGGTGGAAATATTGTCGAGTCCGGCATTGGTGCGCGTATCGGCCAGCATCACCAGACCGTCCTTTACCAGCAATCCCACGCAATATGTCACGATCTTCCTCCGCCGGTTCTGTCAGAACAGGACCACATTTGCCCGGATCGGCTGCGGTTTTCAAGTCCGGATGCCTGAATACCGGCCCGGCGCCTTTTCAACTGATCATTCTTCGATGATTTGCCGTGTCGCGCTGACTTCCACCCTGACATTGAGTTGTTCGTCCTGTCCGCCGATACGCGCGCCGCGCACCGGGGCGGCATCGGCTGAATCCAGACCGCAGGCGACACGGATATAGCGATCCGTGGTTGAAAGACCATGGGCCGGATCAAAGCCGATCCAGCCAAGGCCATCGACATGGGCCTCCGCCCAGGCATGGCCGGCATCCTGTTCATGCGTGTCGGTGCGCAGGAAATAGCCGCCAATGTAGCGTGCTGGAATTTTGACAGCCCGGCAGGCGCTGACAAAAATCTGGGCGAGATCGGCGCAAACCCCCTTTTTCTGCGCAAAGGCCTCTGCGGCGGTTGTCGCTGGTGTTGTATCGCCGGGGACAAAGGCGACTTTCTCGTGAATTGCGGCGTTGAGCTTATGCAGGAAGGGCAGGGCCGCGCCGCCTTCGCTGGCGGCCAGCCGCCGGGCGAACATGCGGATTCCGGCATCGGAATGCGTAAGCCAGGAATCGCGCAGCCAGAGGCCGAGGGGAAGCCGCTCTGCAGTTCCCGTGATGAAGCCGTGGGTATTGTGCGTTTCAATCTCGCCCTCGACAGTGACCTTCATCGACTCGATCGGGCCTTCGATTGAAAATGTATGGGTCACGTTGCCGTAGGGGTCCTCATCACGGTAAAGGCGATAATCGGCATCGACCTCAAGCCGCCAGTATTTGACAAACTGGCCATCGTGATTGCGCGGCGTCAGGCGCAGAATCTGCACCGCCGAGAGGGCGGGCGTGCCGTAATGATAAGAGGTCTCGTGCCGGATTTTCAGACGCATGGCGGTTTACTGCAGATATTGCGCGGCCAGCGCTGCGCCAAGCCTGTTGTTGTCGCCGATGAAGCCGGAGAGAAACTCATGCAGGCCCGATTGAAACAGGGCATCGATCCTCCGGTTCTGCAGACTGGTCAGCGTTGAGCGGGCGATGCGCTGGCTCGCGCCCTGACGGCCATAGGTTTCGGCGATCATATCAAGAAACTGATTGATTCCGCCATAGATGGACACAAGCGAGCGCGGCTGCTCGGGCCGCAAAATCAGAAAATCGGCGACAAGCCAGGGCTTGACAGTCTCGCGGTAGACCCAGTGGAACGAGGTCAGGCCCGAGACGGAACGCAGCAGGGAGGTCCATTGGAAATAATCAAGGCCGCCGCCCACGGGCTCGGCATCGGGCAGAAGCACATGGTATTTCACGTCGAGCAGGCGGGCGGTGTTGTCCGCGCGCTCGATCAGCATGCCCAGACGCTGAAAATAATAATGGTCTGTGCGCAGCATAGTGCGGTAGGCCGCGCCATCGAATTGCAGCGACATATCCTTGATGAAATGCAGGAAACGGCCAAGTTCGTTGTTTTTCAGATCCTGCGCCCGGAATTTTTGCATCTTCTGCCAGCATTCATTGATGATTTCCCACATTTCCGTGGTGAGGGCGGTGCGCACGGCGCGGGCGTTGGCGCGGGCAATTTCAATGCAATTGCGGATGGAATTCGCGTTGCTTTCGCCGCTGACCAGAAAATCTATGACATTTTCCCGGGTGGCTTTGTCATGCACCGCGTAGAAACTGGCGTCGCAGCAGGCGGTCGAAATGGCGCCCTCCCATTCGTTCGACGTTCCGGCAAAGGCCGAAGGCAAGGTTGCGAGGCGCGCTGCCACGTCGATGATGCGGGCGAGATTTTCCGCGCGTTCGACATAGCGCGCCAGCCAGAACAAATTGTCAGCAGTACGGCTCAGCATGCTTCAGCTCCGCTCAATCGGCTCATTCCGTGACCCATGTGTCTTTTGTGCCGCCGCCCTGACTCGAATTGACGACGAGCGAGCCCTTTTTCATCGCGACGCGCGTCAGGCCGCCGGGCACGATTTCAACGCCGTCGGCGCCTGAGAGAATGAAAGGCCGCAGGTCGACATGGCGCGGGGCAAGCCCGGCGTCGACAAAACAGGGTACGGTGGACAGCGCCAGCGTTGGCTGGGCGATGAAACCTTCCGGATGCGCTCTGAGTTTGGCGCGGAAGGTCTCGATCTCGGCCTTGCTGGCATGCGGCCCGACAAGCATACCATAGCCGCCCGAGCCGTTGACTTCCTTGACCACCAGTTCCTTGAGGTGATCGAGCACATATCGGAGAGCTTCCGGCTCGCGGCAGCGCCATGTGGGTACATTATTCAGGATGGGCTCCTCGCCGAAATAGAAGCGGATAATGTCCGGCATGTAGGAATAGATCGCCTTGTCATCGCTGATTCCGGTGCCCACCGCATTGGCCAGCGTGACATTTCCCGCCTTGTAGGCCGACATCAGTCCGGGTACACCGAGCGTGGAATCGGGCCGGAAGGTGAGCGGATCAAGAAATTCGTCATCGAGGCGGCGGTAGATCACGTCGACGCGCTGGGGCCCCTCGGTTGTGCGCATGAACACGCAATTATTACGCACGAAGAGGTCGCGGCCTTCCACAAGCTCGATGCCCATCTTATCGGCGAGGAAGGAATGTTCATAATAGGCCGAATTATATTGTCCGGGCGTCAGCAGCACCACGGTGGGTTCGCGCGTTGCGGTTTTCGGTGCGACCGAACGCATGCAGGACAGCAGTTTGTCGGGATAATCCTCGACGGGGCGGATGCGATATTGTGCGAATAATTCCGGAAACAGGCGCAGCATCGCCTCGCGGTTTTCCAGCATGTAGGACACGCCGGACGGCGTTCGTGCATTATCTTCGAGCACGTAGAACGTATCTGCGGCAACGCGCACGATATCAATGCCTGAAATATGGACATAAATATCCGCAGCCGGACGGAACTGCATCATTTCCGGGCGAAAGGCCGGGTTCTGGAAGATCAGTTCTTCCGGAACGATGCCTGCGCGGATGATGTCGCGCCCGCCATATATATCTCCGATGAAGCGATTGAGCGCCTTGACGCGCTGTTCCAGACCAAGGGTAAGACGCTGCCATTCGTCGCCGGACAGAAGCCGCGGCACGATATCGAAGGGAATCAGCCTTTCCGTGCCCTGTGCATCACCGTAAACGGCAAAGGTAATCCCAATTCTGCGGAAAAAGGCTTCCGCTTCGGCGAAGCGGTTGGACAGAACATCAAGCGGCATGGCCTCGAACCAATCCGCCAGCCGGGCGTAGACCTCCCGGGTGGCTCCGTCCGTCCCCCGCATCTCATCGAAAATTCCGGCCATGGAGCGTCGCTTTCATTGATGGTTCCATCCATGATGAAGCAAGACAAATGCCAGCACCAGCCTGTATCCGCAGGCTTGATGCATTTTGATATATTAAATCTGCAGGCTGATTATTTGATGGGCGGCAGCGAGGCGTAATATTCGGCCAGTTCGCGGATCTCGGAGTCAGAAAGTTCCCGGGCGATGAACTTCATTTCGGCATGTTTGCGCGTGCCCTTGCGGAATGCCTTGAGCTGATTGGCAAGATAGGCCACATGCTGGCCCGCGAGATTGGGAATTTCGACGTCCCTGCCAATGCCGTCCGTCGTATGGCAGGGCGCGCAGACGCTGGCGGCGATTTCAGGCACGGGCAGCGGTTCTGCCCGGACGGACTGGCCGACGGAAAGAAAAAGGCCCAAACCGATGACGACGCCGGACAGACGATGTTTCATAGTTTGGGCCTTTCCTAATTATGCGAGCGACCGGGCGAGCACGCGTTCCACACGGGCCGCAAAGGCTACAATATCCTGCGGGGCTTCTCCTTCAAGCAATTTCGCCTGATCGAAGATCAGGAAGGTGCCGTCTTCCAGCAGGGATTTGTCCGAATCATTGACATGATTGGCCAGACTTTTCACCAGCGCATGGCCTGTATTAATCTCGAGCACCGGCTTCGACATGGTGGACAATTGGCCGTGCATGTTCAGAATACGCTCCAACGCGCGGTTCTGCCCGCCCTCCGGGGCGATGAGGCAGGCCAGCGACGTGGCGAGCCGGTCTGATTTACGCACATCGGCGACGGAATCGCCGAGCTTTTCCTTCATGTAGGCGATAAGGCTGGCTGTATTGGCATCGAGTTCTTCCACTTTCGGGGCTTCTGCGCCGTCGAGCAGCGGAATGAGGCCAAGATCGGCTGCACCCTGCGCCACAGATTTGAATGGCTTGCCGTCATAACCCAGCGCGTTCATGGTCCAGAAAGCGTCGATCGCATCGGGCAGCAGCAGCACCTCTATGCCGCGCGCTTTGAAGCCTTCCAGCTGCGGGCTGACGGCGAGGCGCTTGATATCCTGCCCGACGAGATAGTAGATCGCCGTCTGGTTGGGACGCAGGTCCTTGACGTAATCGGCGAGCGTCCGGTTGGCCTCCTCCGATTTTGTCGAGGCGAAGCGCGCAAGTCTGAACAGATCGTCGCGCCGTTCCATCTCCTCGTAGAGACCTTCCTTGATGACGGCGCCGAAATTGTCCCAGATTTTCCGGAACGTGTCCGGGTCATTTTCCGCGCACTTAATCAGATCCTGCAGGATGCGGTTGGCGATGGCCTTCTTGATGGCGCCGAAAACCGGACTTTGCTGAATCATCTCGCGTGAGACGTTGAGCGGGATATCGGCGGAATCGACGACGATGCGCACGAAGCGCAGCCAGCCCGGCAGAAGGTCGGACGAGTCGCTGATGAGCACGCGCCGCACATAAAGCTTGCCCTTGCCCTTGCGCTCCGGCTCGAACAGATCGAAGGGCCGGCTGCCGGGTATGAAGGCCAGCACATGATATTCATAGCGCCCTTCGGCCCGCCAATGGATGGTGAGCGCGGGTTCGTCAAACTGGCCCGAGAGATTGCGGTAGAAGTCCTGATAATCCGCGGCCGTGATCTCGGCTTTGGGCTTTGCCCACAAAGCCATGCCCTGACTAAGGCGCTGTGGTTCCTTGCCGGATTCCTCGATCAGGTCGATAGGTACCGAAATGGCGTTGGAATGCTGGCCGATGATGTTGCTGAGCGTGAAAGCCTGCGCAAACTGAGTTGAATCCGCATTGAGGTCGAGAATAACGCGCGTGCCGCAGGCGGGCGCCTCTTCCAGTGCAAGCGGCGAAATCTCATAAGTGCCCTTGCCGTCCGATACCCAGCGGAAGGCGGCGTCGCTGCCTGCGCGCCGTGTCTCCACGACAACCTTGTCGGCCACCATGAAGGCGGAATAAAAGCCAATGCCGAACTGCCCGATCAGCTCTGGCGCGGCCTTGCCTTCCTCCAGCTTGTCAAGGAAGCTTTTGGTGCCGGAGCGGGCGATGGTGCCCAGTGCCTCGGTGAGATCGGCCTCGTTCATGCCGATGCCGTTGTCAGATATGATCAGCCGGTTCTGATCGGGCTGGGCGGCGATGGTGATGGCGAAAGCATGGCCTTCATTCAGCAAAGCCGGATTTTGCACGGCTTCGTAGCGCAGCTTTTCGCAAGCATCGGCGGCATTGGAAATGAGTTCGCGCAAGAATACGTCGCGCTCGGAGTAAATGGAGTGCACCATCAGGTGCAGGAGTTTGGCAACATCCGCAGTAAAGGCCTGCGACTTTGGCGCGTTCAACGTTTCACTCATGTTTTCCCCCTTGTTGGTGCCGCTAGATATTTGTGTGCGGCCGCTGCTTTTCAAGGAGAAAAAAAGGGCCGGAAGATTTTCATCTTGCCGGCCCGAATTGGCTGAACTGGTGGCGATACGAGAGCAACCGGAGGGTTGGGGGGCAATTCCAAGGTTGCTCGTCAAGTCCGCCGTCAAGCCATGGTGCCAATTAATACCCTGTCTTTGGCGCAGAGAAGGCAAGATCGCGGCAAAAGTAAGATTTGTTGATTTTCATCCTCTTGCGGCGGAAGGTAGTTTTCGCCATCATGACAGGCAGATGACGGAGGTTGCATGAGCGAGCTTGAGGGAACGCCAAAGGTCGGGCAGGTTCTCGATTATGGCCTGAAGCACATGTCCCGGGCCGCGCCGGCGCAGGTGACATTCGAGCGCGGCGAGCTTACCCTGATTCTTGCCCTTTATGGACGCAATGTCGCCGCCGGCGAGTGGCGCGATTATGCGATTGATTTTCTGAAGGACAAGGCGGTGTTCAGCGTCTTTCGCCGCGCGACCGAGGTTGCGCTTTACCGCATAGAAAAAGACCCCCGTCTTGCAAGGAAGCAGGGGGCCTTCAGCGTCGTGAATTCGGCGGGACTGATTCTCAAGCGCGGACACGACCTGCACCGCGTGCTGCAGAGCCTGGAGCCGCGCCCCAGACTATCCGTCGTCTGAAGTTGAAGCAAAATGGCGCTTCAACCTGGGGTCTGGCCTGACCCCTTGAGTGATTGCCTGTTTCAGATGCCGCGACAAGCTCAGGAGAAACAGAGGAAATGCGCCTTCTCCCCTGATCCTGATTTTGTCAAAGGATGCGGGGAGAAGGCGATGATCCTGTCAGGACGCGCCGGTTTTAGCGGCGGTCGCCGAATATATAGAGCAGCGCCTGGAACATGTTGATGAAGTCCAGATAAAGCTGCACGGCACCATGGATGGACTTGCGCTGCATCGTATCGTAGCTGTCGCCTTCCCAGTACATCTGCTTGATGGCCTGTGTGTCCCAAGCGGTCAGACCGGCGAAAATGACGATCGACAACACCGACAGCATGAACTGCATCTGGCTGCTCTGCAGGAAGAGATTGACGAGGCTTGCGATGATCAGCCCGAAAAGACCCATCACCATAAAAGCGCCCATCGCGCTCAGATCCTTGCGCGTCGTATAGCCGAAAAGGCTGAGCGAGCCGAAGGAAGCTGCGGTCAAGAAGAAGACGCGCGTCACCGACTGGCCGGTGTAGCGCAGCAGCAAGGTCGACATGCTGACGCCCATCAGCGCCGAGAAGACGAAGAAGAGGGTGCGCAGCGTCGGGGTGGAAACCCGGCTGTTCATGGCGAAAATGATGCCCAGCGGCGCCAGAATCACGAGCCACATCAGCGGGCTGTGATAAAGCGCGTAGCCTGCGGCTGTCAGATGCAGCCCGGCGGCGTCCTGCGTGACTGTGAGCATATTGGTGCCAAGCGCCGTCACACCGGTGATGGCGAGGCTGAGCGTCATGTAATTATAGACCCCCAGCATGTATTGGCGAAGGCCCTGATCCATGACACGGGCAGACGACCCGGCCACTGAACCAGCGCGTGAAGAATTGAATCGCATGTCAGACATGTTACCCTCGTTATATGCGCCGCCTGCCCGATGAATATATTCATCTCCGGCAACCGGACATGCTGGTAATATGGGCGTAATTTATGGCTTTCACAAGGCCAATGTCGTTGTAAAAGGCGAGACGGACCGGCCAAAGCTTACATGTTGCGCAGATATCGTGCCGGGCGAAGGCCCAGAATACGCCAGGTTCCGGCAAGGCCAAGTCCGATCATCAGCAGCATGGCCAGCGCCGCAATCATGAGATCCGCCGGAACATGCATGTTAAAGGGAAATTTCATCAGGTTATTGATAATGAAATAAGCTCCCAGCACTCCGGCGAAGCCCGCGATTGCGGCGCTGGCGAGGCTGATCAGCGTGAATTCGAGCACAAGAACGGCAAGCAGGCGCCTCCGGCTGGCGCCTAGTGTTTTCAGGATAACCGCTTCATAGCTGCGCGCGCTCTGGGCCGCGCTCAGCGCACCGGCCAGAACCAGAACCGCCGCGACCCAGACCACCGACGAGGCCGCGCGGATGGCATTGGCCAGTTGCGCGACAAGTTTCTGGGCAAGATCGAGCGCATCGCGGACATTGAGGCTGGTCAGCGTGGGAAAGCGGGCGCTAGCCGCTTTGAGGATTCTTGCATCCTTTGCCGGATCATCTCTCGCGTTGGTCAGGGTCGCCAGATAGGTTGCCGGTGCTCCGGCGAAAGTATCGGGCGAGAACACCATGACGAAATTCATCGAGAAGCTGCGCCAGTCCACCTTGCGCAGGTTGGCGATGCGCGCCGTGACCGGCCGTCCAAGCACATTGACCGTGATCGTGTCGCCGATGGCGACATGAAGGCCATTGGCAATCTCGCCTTCCAGCGAGACGAGCGGCGGGCCGGAATAATCCGCCGGCCACCACGCGCCCGCGCTCAGCGCCGAGCCGTCGGGCAGGGTTGAAGAGAAGGTGATGCCGCGGTCTCCCTGCAGCACCCAGGCGGCGCTGTCGTCGACTTTAGCGGCATCGGCGGGCGCGCCGTTGAGCTTGACAATGCGTCCGCGCATCATCGGCACCATGTCGAGCCTGCCCTGCGGCGCTTCCTCGCCGATGAAGCTGCGGAATGCCGGACGGTCAGCGTCGCGGATATCCAGAAAGAAGAAGCTCGGCGTCTTGCCGTTTTCGCCAGCGGCAAGGCTGGCGCGTATATTGAGATCGACTTCCATCACCGTCAGCAGCAACGTGAGCCCGAGGCCGATGGAGAGCGTCATTGCCGGCGTCAGGCCGCCGGGGCGCTGGATATGGCTCAGGGCCAGACGCAGATTGAGCCAGGGCAGGCGCAGGTGCCGGGCCAGACGCATGAGCGCTGCGGCAGAAATGCGAAACAGACCCAGCGTCAGCAGGCTGCCGAGGCAATAATAGGCTGCCAGCCGGTGATTTTGCGTTGTGGCCACGGCAAGAGCGAAAAGCGCGCCGCCGCTGGCCGCGGCAATCAGCCAGGCGGAGGTGCGGCGCCCGGTCGGCTGCAGCAGGCTCTGGTCGCGGAACAGCGCCGCCACGCTCATGTCCCGGGCCCGGGCAAGCGGAAGGATCGAAAAGGCGAGCGCGGTCAGCAGGCCATAGGCAATGGCGAGGGCGATGCCCTGCCCGTCAAGCGCGGGCACCAGTTCAAACGGCAGCAGGCTATGCGCCAGAGGGGCGAGAGCGAAGGGCAGCAGCGCCCCCGCAGCGACGCCAATGACAATGCCGATGAGGGTGACAAGCCCGATTTCCATGAGCATGATGCGCAGGACGCGCCCCGGCGTTGCGCCAAGCGCCTTGTAAATGGCGATGATTTCTCGCTTGCGGTCGAGGAAGGCCTTGACCGCATTGGCCACGCCGATACCGCCCACCAGAAGCGCGGTCAGGCCCACCAGCGTCAGAAACTGCGTAAAGCGCGTGATGTTGCGCTCGAACTCCGGCGAGACATTGAGCCGGCTGCGGCTCTGCCAGCCTGCATCGGGAAAAGCCTTGTTTGCATCTGCGATGGCCTGCTCCGGATCGCGGGCATCGGGCTGGCTGAAGGCTATGCGATAGGTCCAGCGAACCAGCGCGCCGGGCTGGATGAGGCCGGTTTTGTCCAGCGCCGCGTCCCGCATGAGAATGCGCGGGCCAAGGCCAAACCCGTTGGAGAGTTGATCCGGCTCCTGCGTGATCGTGCCGCGAATGACGGCGGTCAGAGTGCCGATGTGAATCGGATCGCCGATTTTGACATTGAGCCGGGGCAGGAGAATCGGTTCCACGAGCACGCCGAATGTGCCGTCTGCCGCGTCGAGCGCTTTTGCCGCTGCTTCGGGCGGATCGCTTTGCAGCGTGCCGAGCGCGGGGTAATCCTCACCTACGGCTTTGATTTCCACCAGTGTTGCGTCGCCTTTGTCGTTGCGGCCCATGGCGCGCAGGCTGACGATGCGGCTGACGCGGCCCAATGTGCCGAAATAGGCCAGTTGCTGCGCGGTGGCGGGCTCGTGGATGCTGGAGAAGCTGACGTCGCCGCCAAGAATAATACGCGATTGCGCGCTCAATCCCTGCATCAGGCTGGCGGCAAGGCTGTTGACGCCTGAAATCGCAAAGACCCCGAGGGCGATACAGGCGAGAAAAATGGTGAAATGTCGCAAGGTGCCGCGCATGTCGCGCCGCGCCAGCCGCAGATCGGTGACCAGAGCGCTCAAGGGCCGGCCTCGATCTGTCCTGAGCGCAGGCGGATCTGCCTGCCGCAGAGCTGGGCCAGCGCCATGTCGTGCGTGACCAGAACCAATGTGGCGCCGCGCTCCGCCCGCAAGGCAAAGATCAATTCCATGATGGCCCTGCCATTGGCATCGTCCAGATTGCCGGTTGGTTCGTCCGCCACCAATATGGCCGGGTCCGGCGCCAGCGCCCTGGCTATTGCCACGCGCTGCTGCTCTCCGCCCGACAATTGCGCCGGATAATGATTAAGCCGCTCGCCGAGGCCGACACGCTCCAGCTCCTGCCGGGCGCGGGCAAAAGCATCGGCGCGCCCTGCCAGTTCCAGAGGCACGGCCACATTTTCCAGCGCCGTCATGGTGGGGATGAGATGAAACGACTGGAAGACTATGCCGATATGTGCGCCGCGGAACCGGGCAAGCGCGTCTTCGTCGAGCCGCGTGATGTCTGTGCCATTGACCTCTATCCGTCCGGAATCGGGACGCTCCAGCCCTGCCATGGTCATGAGCAGCGTCGATTTGCCGGAGCCGGAGGGTCCGAGCAGCGCCACGGCCTCGCCCCGGGCGATCTGCAGCGAAATGTTCCTGAGAATTTCGACGCGCGAGGCGCCCTCGCCAAGGGTCAGCTGGACTTGTGACAGGGAGATCACCATATGGGACGCAGTCAAGGCAAACCTTTGCGGGATAAGATGTTCAGATCATATGGGCCGGTTCGCCGGTTTCTCCAATGGGCCTCTCTGGTTTTTTTGCTGCTGCCCGCTGTTGCGCAGGCGCGGCAGCTGCAGATCGTCGCCTTCGGAGATTCGCTCACCGCCGGTTATCTTCTGCCGGAGCAGGATGGCTTCGCGGCCCGGTTGCAGGCGGCCCTGCGCGCGGCGGGGGATGATGTCGCCGTCATCAATGCCGGCGTATCCGGCGATACGGCCAGCGATGGCGCGGCGCGGGTGGATTGGTCCGTGCCGGAGGGGACGGATCTCGTCATTCTGGAGCTGGGCGCCAACGACATGCTGCGCGGGCTCGATCCGGGAGTGACGCATGATGCGCTGGCGCAGATCCTCTCACGCCTTCAGGCCCGCAAGATTCCGGTCCTGTTGTGCGGCATGAAGGCCGCGCCCAATCTTGGCGAGGCATACGGGCGCCGCTTCGAGGCGCTTTATCCCGAGCTGGCGCAAGCCTTCAAGGTGCCTCTATACCCGTTCTTTCTTGACGGCATGGCGCGTGACCCGGCCTATACGCTGGCGGATGGCATGCATCCCAACCGCGCGGGCGTGGATATCATCGTTGCCCGTATCCTGCCCATTGTGCGCGCACTCTTGGCGCATACTTGAAATTGTTCTATTCAGGGGCATCTTCCGCCCTTGTCGGGCAACATTCTCCCCAACGCTTATCTGGAGCATTTTATGCAATTGCGACAACTTGGCCGGACCGGTTTGATGGTTTCGGAAATTTGCCTCGGCACGATGACATTTGGTCAGCAGAACACCGAAGCCGAAGGTCATGAGCAAATGGATTATGCCCTCGATCAGGGCATCAATTTCTTCGATACAGCAGAGCTTTATGCCATTCCGCCCAGACCGGAAACACAAGGCTCGACGGAGAAAATCATCGGCTCCTGGTTCAAGGCCCGCAAAAACCGCGACAAGGTCATTCTGGCGAGCAAGGTGGTCGGCCGCACAGCCATGTCATGGTTCCGCAACGGCCGCCCGGCCGAGCTTAACCGCAGGGATATGACCGAGGCGCTTGAAGGCTCGCTCAAGCGTCTTGGCACCGACCATATCGATCTTTATCAGCTGCACTGGCCCGATCGCCCCGTGGCGATTTTCGGCGCCGACGACAATGTTTTCCGCCCGCACAGCGGCGCCGAAAACCCGGTCGAGGAAATTGTCGATGTGCTGACATCCTTCGTCAAGGCCGGGAAAATCCGGTATTTCGGCCTGTCGAATGAAACCGCATGGGGCACGATGAAATTTGTCTCGGCTGCGGAGCGGAGCGGCGGCGCACGGGTTGTTTCCATTCAGAATGCCTACAATCTTCTCAACCGCACATTTGAGATCGGGCTCGCCGAAGTCGCCATGCGCGAAAATGTGGGCCTGCTGGCCTATTCGCCGCTGGCGCAGGGCTATCTCACCGGCAAATATCTGCGAGGCGCCCGTCCGGCCGGCGCGCGCAGCACCTTGTTCAATCGCGGCCAGCGCTATGAAAAGCCCGGCGCGGAAGAGGCGATCGAGAAATATGTCGCGCTGGCGCGCGAATTCGGCATGGATGCTGCGCAAATGGCGCTGGCATTCGTCACAAGCCGCGTGTTTGTCACGTCCAACATCATCGGCGCGACCACCATGGAGCAACTCAGGAACGATATAGCCTCGGTGCATGTGCATATTTCGCCGGAACTGGAGGCGCGCATCAATGCGATCCACCAGCTTCACTGCAATCCCTGCCCCTGACAGGCCGAATTTTTCAGGCCGGACAATGTCTGGCCTGTGAATTGCTTGGCTGGAGACTGGTCACTGGCGGGCTAAATTGTTAGCCTGTTGGTGATTCGGCTCATAGACGGGAGGCTGCAATGCCCCGCTTGTTCACTGGCCTAGAAATTCCGGGTCCGCTCGCGCAGGAATTGTCCCTGTTCCGGGGAGGGATTGCCGGAGGACGATGGATCGATCCGGAAAACTATCACATCACGCTGCGCTTCATCGGCGACATTGATCACGCCACAGCGCGCGACATTTTCTTCACTCTGGAGAAAATCCGCCGCTCGTCCTTCACGGTTACGCTGGCGGGTCTCGACTTTTTCGGAGGGGACAAGCCGCGCGCCATTGTCGCCAGGGCGCAGGCCGCGCAGCCGCTCGTCGAACTGCAGGCCGAGCAGGAACGGCTGCTGCGGCGCATAGGCCTTGAGCCGGAGCCGCGCAAATTCACGCCGCATGTGACGCTCGCCCGGCTGCGTCAGGCTTCGCCGTTTGCTGTGGCCGATTATCTGAGCGCGCGGGGCTTTCTGTCGCGCAAGTTCGAGGCGCAGCGCTTCGTGCTTTATTCCTCGCGCGACTCGGTGGGCGGCGGGCCATATCAGATCGAGGCGGCCTATCCGCTGCTTTGACACGGACGCTGTTTCCGTACCATGATAGAGACATGAATTTCCTGCCTTCGCCCTCCGTTCTCGCCGGCTTTACGGCTGCCTGCGTCATACTGGCCCTGACGCCCGGCCCCGACATGACCCTGTTTCTGAGCCGCACGCTCTCAGGCGGGCGTAAGCTTGGTCTTGCCGCCCTGCTCGGTGCTTCCGCCGGTCTTGTGGTTCATGCCACGCTGGCGGCTTTTGGCCTTTCGGCACTGCTGGCAGCCTCGGTCACCGCCTTCACCGTTCTCAAGATCATCGGCGGATTCTATCTCCTGTGGCTGGCCTATCAGGCCATCCGCCATGGTTCGGCCCTGTCGCTCGCCAAATCCGATGGAAAGGTGAATTATCTTGCGACTTTTGCCACCGGCATCGGCATCAATCTCACCAATCCGAAAATCGTGATCTTCTTCCTGACCTTCCTGCCGCAGTTCGTTGAGGCGGGAGATGCCCATGCCAGCGGCAAATTTCTATTTCTCGGGCTCTATTTTCTTGTGCTGGGCACTTTGCTCAATATTGCCGTGCTGCTGCTGGCCGGAAAGTTCATTCATGCCGTCAAGACAAATCCGAAGGCATTGCGCGGCTTTGATTTTGGCTTTGCCGGGCTGATGGGCCTGTTCGCGCTGCGGCTGTTTACAGCGCAGGGGCGCTAGAATGAGTGCTGCGCGCAAAAGCAGCTTCAATATGCGCATATGAATTGCTGAGGAATGAAAGCTATGCTATTCTTTCTATAGAAAGAAAGAAGAGTGCTATGCCGCGTGTGCACCCCAAGCTTGATTCTCAGGAAGAGATTGTCTTTGCCAAGGCGCTGCGCAACGCTGCCGATTACTGGGGCCTGACCAACAGCCAGCTTGGCGACATGATCGGCCTGAGCGAGGCGAGCGTTTCGCGGCTGAAGAATGGTCAATATTTGCTTGAGCGGCATGGCAAGCCCTGGCAGCTCGCGGCCATTTTCCTGCGGATATTCCGCGGTCTTGACGCCTATATGGGCGGCCATCTTGAAAACGAGAAGATCTGGCTGCGGGCCGACAACAAGGCTCTTGGCGGCGCGCCGATCGATCTGATGCGCACTGTCGAGGGTCTTGCCGGCGTCGTGCAATATATCGATCATATGCGTGGCAAATGACCGGCGATCTCCTCTCGCTGCATCTGCCTGACTATTTTCAGACCTATGAAAATGAAATTTTCCGGCTGGTCGAAGACCAATATTTCATCGCGACCCGCAAGCTAGTCGACAGCGACGAGGAACAGCGGATTCTCGAGGATATTCTGGATGCGTCGAAGCCGCCGGTCCTGCAAAGCAATGCGCGCGGACCGCTGCATTACCTGCTTTTCACGCCCTTCCGCTATCCGCCGCTGAAAGCGGGCGGGCGCTTTCATACGCGGGCCGAGCAAAGCCTGTTTTATGCCGCGCAGGAGATAGAAACAGCCATGGCTGAGGTGGCCTATCACAGATTTCTGTTTCTTGAACACGCGCAAGCCGGATTTCAGCCGATGCAGGTGCCTTACACGCATTTTGCCGCCGATGTGGCGTCCGGCCGGGCGCTGCGCCTTACCCATGCGCCGTTCAGCGCGCATCGCGCCGATATCAGCCATCCGTCGAGCTATGCCTTTTCGCAGCGACTGGGCAGCGCCATGCGCACGGCAGGCGTCGAATTATTCACTTATATGTCGGCCCGGCGCACTGACGGCGTCAATGTCGGCCTGTTTTCGCCCGATGCCTTTGCGCGCAACAAGCCCGTCCCTGGCAAAGAGGGACGCTGGAGCCTCTATGTCAGCGCCGGTTCTGTCGAATTCAAGCGGGCGCATATTTCCGACAACCGCATGGAAACCCATGTCTTCCGGATAGAGGACTTTCATGTCCGTGGCCTGTTTCCGCTGGTCTTCTGACCCGCGCCGCAGTTCTTCGCTTCGCAGGCATGCCGCGCGAACAGTTCTCGTTCTTTCTCGACCTTCGACAAGCTCAGGATGAGCGGAAGCGGGGCGATCTGGCCTGTGCGGAAAACGGGTTAATCCGCGCCCAGCGCCAGACTTTCCTCCAGCATGAGCCGCGCGCGGGCACGCATCTTCTCAGTTTCGGATTTGAGCTGGCCGCAGGCGGCGAGAATGTCGCGGCCGCGCGGCGTGCGCACCGGCGAGGCATAGCCGGCGTTGAACACCACTTCCGAAAATTTCTCGATCACATCCCAGTCCGAGCATTCATATTTCGTCCCCGGCCAGGGGTTGAACGGAATAAGGTTGATTTTGGCCGGAATGCCTTTCAGCAGCCGCACGAGTTCTTTCGCATCCTTGATCGAATCGTTCACGCCCTTGAGCATGACGTATTCAAAGGTGATGCGCCGGGCATTCGAGGCGCCGGGGTAGTCCCGGCAGGCCCTGAGCAGGTCATTGATCGGATATTTCTTGTTGAGCGGCACCAATTCGTCGCGCAGTTCATTGCGCGTCGCATGCAGCGAAATGGCCAGCATCGTGCCCATCTCGCGGCCAAGCGCCTCGATCTGCGGCACCACGCCCGATGTCGAGACGGTGATGCGGCGGCGCGAAAGGCTGAGGCCCTCGCCGTCGCTCATCACGTCAATCGCGTCGCGCACTTCGTCGAAATTGTAGAGCGGTTCGCCCATGCCCATGAACACGATGTTCGAAACGGCGCGCACGCCTTCGCCGGAGGGCAGCAATCCGCCGTCGTCGGGCGGCGTGAGGCCGGGAAAATCGCCGATTCTGTCGCGCGCCATCACCAATTGCTGCACAATCTCCTGCGCGGTGAGGTTGCGCACGAGGCGCTGCGTGCCGGTGTGGCAGAAGGTGCATGTCAGGGTGCAGCCCACCTGGCTGGATACGCACAGCGTGCCGCGGTCGCTTTCCGGAATATAGACGCATTCGATCTCGGCGCCTTTGTCATGCGGGCCGGTCGGCGGCATTTTCATCAGCCATTTGCGGGTGCCGTCCTGCGAGACCTGCTCGGTGACGACCTCCGGCCGGGCGAGCGTAAAATGCGCGGCCAGTCTGGCGCGGAGCGGCTTGGCAATGTTGAGCATGGCGTCAAAAGATTGCACGCCGTGAAAATAGATCCAGTGCCAGAGCTGGGCGACGCGCATCCTGATCTCGCGGTCAGGCACGCCGATCTCGCGCAGCGCTGCGGCGAGCTGCACGCGCGTGAGCCCGACCAGAGAGCGGGCGGCTGAGGGCGAAGTCATATTGTCAGTCATGGGCGGGGATATAGTGCAAAAAAGCCGTTTCGCCAAATGGTTTAGCTTTTTTGTTCCCTGACGTTGAGCGCATCGGCAAGGCGCATGCGGGCGGAGCCGGGCCTGAGCGGCTTTTGCTGGCTTGGGTCGGGCGCCCAGCCCGAGAGCCAGATTATCTCGAAAGTGGCGCGGATCCGTCCATCCGCATCCGCGAAATTGGCGGCATATAATTCGGCCGCGCGCAAAATGATATCGCGGCGCAGAAAGCGCCGGCTGCGGCTGGCGAGGATGTTGGTTGCGCCCATGGCGCGCAGATCGCGCATCAGGGCGAACATGTCGCCATAGCGCACCGTCAGGCTGTCGATATCGGTGACGGGCAGCGCAAAACCGGCACGCTGCAGCAGGGCGCCCATGTCGCGCAGATCGGCGAAAGGCGCAACGCGCGGGCTGGCGCCGCCGGCAATATCGCTTTCCGCCTGCGTCAGACAATGGCGCAGTTCGCCAAGGCTCTGGCCGCCGATCATCGCGGCAAGAAACAGGCCGTCGGGCCTGAGTTGCCGCCGGATCTGCACCAGCATTCCCGGCAGGTCATTGACGAACTGCAGGCCGAGGGCAGACACGGCAAGATCGAAGGGCTGCTCATGCTGCGGCAGGATTTCGTTATCAATGACGCCGCAGGTCCAGTTTCCGGCGCCGGCCAGCGCCGTATCGAGCACAAGGCGATGACATGAGGGCGCGGCAATTGCCTGCACCAGTAGCGGCGCGGGCGTCATCACATCCAGCACCGTCTCAAACCGGCGCGAGACGGTGGCCAGGCGTTCGGTCAGATCCTGCGCCACATGCGCCAGCAGAAAATCGGCGGCACCGAGGGTACGGGCACGCAGAAGCCTTGCGCGCAGCAGCGGAATATCGAAAATGGTCTGGGTCACGCCGTCTATATGGCGCGCGGACAAGCTAAGGTCAAAGGCCTTTTGGCCGCAGGGGCACGACACGGGCGTTCACATGGTCGAACAGGCGGGGTTATTCCGGTCAGGAGCGCCATTGGGCGCGCTGCTTGCAGCGGCCGGGCGCGGGCTGCGTCATGCCGGCGCGATGATGCTCGATTTCATCTATCCGCCGGGCTGCATGGTCTGCCGCGCGGCGACTGCCGAGGCCGGGCATTTATGTGCCGCCTGCTGGAGCCGGATACGCTTTATCGAGCGGCCCTATTGCGAGCGGCTTGGCCTGCCTTTCGCGCAGGATTTCGGCCAATCCATCCTGTCGCCGCTGGCCATGGCCGATCCGCCCGTTTTCGGGCGGGCGCGGGCTGTGGCCTGTTTCGACGATGGTCCGGCGCGCGACCTTGTCCATCGTCTCAAATATGGCGACAGGATGGAGCTTGCCCGGCCGATGGGGCGCTGGATGGCGCGTGCCGGCGGCGAACTGCTGGCGGGGGCCGATGTTCTCGTTCCGGTGCCGCTGCACCGGAGCAAGCTGGTCGCGCGCCGCTTCAATCAGGCGATGGAACTGGCCCGCGAGATCGGCGCCGCCGCGCAAAAGCCAGTGGCGGCGCAGGCCCTGCGCCGCGTGAAGGCGACACAGCCGCAGGTGGGCCTGAGCAAGGTTCAGCGCGCTGCAAACGTGCAAGGCGCGTTCCGGGTCGATGAGTGCGAAGCGCATCTGGTTCACAACCGCGCAGTCGTGCTTGTCGATGACGTGCTCACCTCGGGCGCCACGCTCAATGCCGCCTCGCGCGCCCTGCTGCGCGCCGGCGCCCGGCAAGTCGACGTTTTGGTGTTTGCGAGGGTTGTGACAGGGCCATGACAGCCATATATTATGGGCAAAGGAGAGTTTTATGCCCGAAGTCATTATTTATACCAAAGGCTCCTGCCCCTATTGCCATGCCGCCAAGGATCTTCTCAACCAGAAGCGCGTGCCGTTCACCGAAATAGCGGTCGACGGCAAACGCGAGCTTCAGGCCGCAATGGCGGTCAAGGCGCATGGCCGGTCCACCGTGCCGCAGATATTCATCGGCGGCCAGCATGTCGGCGGCTGCGATGATCTTTATGCGCTTGACGCTGAGGGCAAGCTGGACCCGCTTCTGGAAATGGCATGATCAAATTCGCTCTGGTCTGCGACCAGTCCCATGAATTCGAGAGCTGGTTTCAGGATAACGAATCTTTCGAGCGGCTGAACGCTCAGGGGCTCGTGGCCTGTCCGCAATGCGCCTCCGTCAGGGTGAGCAAGGCCGTTATGGCGCCCTTTGTCGCGGTGCGCACACGCATTGACAAGAGCCACGGGGAGGGCGCGAGCCAGCAGCTTGCGCTCATGGAGGAGCAGCAGCAGGTGCGGCAGAAATTGCGCGCCCTGCGCGAGCATGTGCTGCAGAATGCCACCAATGTCGGCGAGAATTTCCCCGAGGAAGCCCGCAAGCAGCATTTCGGCGAGGCCGAAGAAAAGCCGATTTACGGCAAGGCCAGCGCGCAGGATGTTACAGAGCTGCTTGAAGAGGGCATTCCCGTCCTGCCGCTGCCGGATGTGCCGGACGAGATGAATTAGGCCTGCTGAAACGTGGCGGTGCCGGCCGCCACCATATAGTTCACGCTCAGGTCGCGGCTTGCGGCCCATTCGTCCTTCAGCGGATTGTAGCTCACCCCGCGTTTGTCGAAGACATTGAGGCCGCTGGCGGCGATAAAGCCGGATAATTCCTCCGGGGCGATGAATTTTTCCCATTGATGCGTGCCTTTCGGCACCCAGCCCAGCACATATTCGGCGCCGACAATGGCAAGGGCGAAGCTCTTGAACGTGCGGTTGAGTGTCGCGGCGAAGAACAGGCCGTCTTCCCGGACGAGATTGCAGGCGGTGCGGATAAAGTCCTGCGGGCGGCGCACGTGCTCCACGACTTCCATCGCCAGCACGACATCGAATTTCGCGCCGGAAGCGCTCAGTTCCTCGGCGGTGATGGCCTTGTAGCTGACCGGCAGGGCGCTTTTGGCGGCGTGGCGGGTTGCGATCTCGATATTGCCCGGCGCGGGGTCGATGCCGGTCACTTCCGCGCCAAGGCGCGCCAACGGCTCGGAGAGAATGCCGCCGCCGCAGCCGATATCGAGCAGGCGCAGCCCTGCCAGCGGCAGAGCGGCGCGCGGATCGCGGGCAAAATGGGCGCAGGCCAGATCGCGGATATAGGCGATGCGCACCGGATTGAACTTGTGCAGCGCTTTCATCGAACCGGATGTGTTCCACCAATCCTCGCCCAGCCGGTCGAATTTGGCGACATCCGCCGCGTCGATCGAGGGGCCCCGGGGGATGGACTGATCAGATGTCATGCTCGGACTTTCAATGGATTCGCGTTGAAGATGCGTTGACAGCCGCGCTGCGTCCCGCCATGTATAGCGCCGTTTTTTGGTTTCCGCGCGTGGCGCTTCGTCGCGTGCGGAGGTTAAGGTTTGTTGCGCAATGGCCCGTTTGGTGATGAAGTTTGGCGGAACATCCGTCGCGAATATAGAGCGCATCCGCAATGTCGCGCGTCATGTCAAGCGCGAAATCGATGCGGGTTACGATGCTGCCGTGGTTGTTTCCGCCATGTCCGGCGAGACCAACAAGCTGGTCGCCTTGTGCAAGGATGCCGCCGCCATTCACGATCCGCGCGAATATGACGCCATTGTCGCCAGCGGCGAACTGGTGACGGCGGGCCTGCTGGCAATCGTGCTGCAGGATATGGGCATCGCCGCGCGCTCCTGGCAGGGCTGGCAGATTCCGATCACGACCTCGGACGCGCACGGTTCGGCCCGTATCGAGGATATTGACGGCTCGGCCCTGATCGAGGGTTTCGAGGCACGCCGGGAAGTGGCGGTCATTGCCGGGTTTCAGGGCGTGCACAAGACCACCGGTCGTGTCACCACCCTGGGCCGCGGCGGCTCGGACACCAGCGCCGTGGCTGTCGCGGCGGCCATCCACGCCGAACGTTGCGACATCTATACCGATGTCGATGGTGTTTACACCACCGATCCGCGCGTGGTGCCGAAGGCGCGGCGTCTTGATAAGGTCGCGTTCGAGGAAATGCTGGAAATGGCCTCGCTCGGGGCCAAGGTTCTGCAGGTGCGCTCGGTGGAAGTGGCCATGGTGCACAGAGTGCCGACTTATGTGCGCTCTTCGTTTGACGATCCCGCCAGCCCCGGCACGGGCACTTTGATTTGTGATGAGGAGGACATTGTGGAAAACCAGATCATTACCGGCATTGCCTTCTCGCGGGATGAAGCGCAGATCACCCTGCGCAAGGTGGCGGACAAGCCGGGCGTTGCGGCAGCCATTTTCGTGCCGCTGGCCGAGGCCAATATCAACGTGGACATGATCATCCAGGTGGTTTCGGACGATACCACCACCACCGACATCACCTTTACCGTGCCTGCCGCCGATTATGTCAAGGCGCGCGCGCTGCTTGAGGCTGCCAAGGACAAGATCCAGTATGCAAGCCTGCAGGGCGCGACCGACGTGGTCAAGGTTTCGGCCATCGGCGTCGGTATGCGCTCGCATGCGGGCGTTGCCGCCAAGGCCTTCCGGGCGCTTGCGGAAAAGGGCATCAACATCCGCGCGATCACCACTTCGGAAATCAAATTTTCCGTCCTGATCGACGAGGCTTATACGGAACTGGCCGTGCGCACGCTGCACTCGCTTTACGGCCTCGACAAGGCGTAATGGCAATACCCGGCCCCTCTGCCTTCTTGCGGGCAGAGGGTGACGCAGGCCAACTGCGATTTTTTATTTCTTCAGCAGGCTCAGGCCGTAGGCGAGGCCACTCAGTGCCGTAATGCAGAAGGATGTCGGCCAGTCGGTGAGAATGGCAAGGCCGATGCCGCCCCAGGCAATGGCGAGCGACAGGACGAGCGAGAGCGCCAGTCCTGAGCGGATATGGCGGGTGAGGCGCTGGGCCGCGGCCGCAGGCGCGATCAGCAGGGTAAACACCAGCAGCATTCCGACAATCTGCGCGCAAAGGGCGATGGCCAGCCCCGCCAGTCCAAGAAACAGCATGGACACAAGGCGCATGGGCACGCCACGCGCCTCGGCAAGTTCCGGCTGGAGCGAGGCGAAGGTCAGAGGCCGGGCTATGGCGACGAGCATGGCCAGCACCAGGGCGGCGACAAGCGCCAGCGGCCGGAGCATCGCCGGATCGATGCCAAGCACATTGCCGAACAGCAATGCCGAGATCTGCGAGGCGAAGGCTGTGTAATAATGCAGGAACAGCAGGCCGAGGCCGAGCGCCAGCGCCAGAATCATACCGATGGCTATATCGCGCCCGGCAATTTTCTCGCCCAGAGCGCCCATGGCGAGGCCCGCCAGCGTGGCAAAGGCCAGCAGCCCCCAGAAGGGAGAAATGCCGATCAGCGCTGCACCGGTTGCGCCGGCAAAGCCCACATGCGAGAGCGCATGTCCGGCAAAGCTCTGGCCGCGCAGCACGAGGAAATAACCGATGAAGGCCGCCACCGCAGCCACAAGCCCCGCACCGGTGAGGGCCGTGAGGAGAAAATCATAATCACCCATGGGCGTGTCCCTGATGGTCATGTGCATGATCATGCTGGGCAAGGTCATGCGAGCCCGCCATGACGAAAATGCGGCCGTGCACGTGCAGCACCTCGATTGGCGCGCCGTAAAGCCGCGAGAGGACCGGGCCGGTCACCGTATCTTCCACCGAACCGAGCACCGCGCCGCCCTGACCGAGATAGAGCACCTTGTCGAGCGCGCCCAAAAGCGGATTAAGCTCATGCGCGCTGAACAGCACCGTGATGTGCAACTCGCTCTGCAGGTTTTTGACGAGCTGGATCACATCGTTCTGGCGGGCCGGATCGAGGCTGATCAGGGGTTCGTCGAGAATGAGCAGGTCCGGATCGCCCATCAGGCTCTGTGCGATGAGAATACGCTGGCGCTCGCCGCCCGAAAGCTCGTTGATGGCGCGATGGGCCAGATCGCGCGCGCCGGTGAGCGAGAGCACCCGGTCTATCGCGCGGTTGCGCTCTGCGCCATTGATCGTCAGGCCCCATTTCTGGCCGTTCCAGCCCGAAGCCAGATAGTCCCGGCAGGAAAGCCGGATATGCGGCACCAGATTGCGCGCCTGCGGCAGGTAGCCCACGCGAGTCTGCCCGCATTGCGCGGGCGTGCCGAAAACGCGGATCTCGCCGCTCACCGGCCTGATCAGGCCCAGAATGGCGCGGAACAGGGTGGTTTTTCCGGCGCCGTTGGTGCCCAGCACACCTATGAAGGCGCCCGGTTCAATATCGAGGGAAATGTTGCGCAGCACCATATGCCCCGCGACGGCGATGGTGGCGTTCTGAATGGATATGGCGGGCGCGCTGTCATTCATGAGCGGCAGCGTCCTGTCTGAGCGCCGCATCCAGCGCCCCGATCTCGCGCGTCATCCATGTCTGATAGTCCATGCCGGGCGGCGCGGTTTCGGTCACCGCAACCAGCGGCACCTGCGCCGCTTTAGCGCGCGCTTTGAGGCGCTCGGCGGCGGGTGAGGCCGCCTGCGCGTTGAACACCAGAGCCCTGACCTCGTGCCGGGACAGGCTGCGCTCGAAGGCGGCCACGTCCGAGACCGAAGGCTCGGCATTGTTCATCACCGCAAGCTGAAAGCTCTCGTTGCGCATGACAAGGTGTAAAGCCTGCGCCATATAGCCGAAGACCGGTTCGGTGGCGGTGATAACGGCGCCGTCATGCGCTTTTGCGAAAGCGGCAATCTGACCGCGCAAACCATCGAGCGCGGCTTCGAACCGGCCGAGATTGGCGGCATATTCAGCTGCGTTTTCCGGATCAATTGCCGACAGATCGGCGGCAATTTCGCGGCTGACCATGCTGATTTTGCCGATATCGTACCACAGATGCGGGTTTTCGCCCGCCTTCACGCCGGCGATATCCGCCGCGACGATCTGCCTGCGGCGCTCGGCGGGCGCGCTTCTGAGCAGCCGGTTCATCCATTCGTCATAGCCCGCGCCGTTGAGAATGACGAGATCGGCCTGCTGCACCTGCCGCGCAACGGAGGGGCTTGCCTCAAACAGATGCGGGTCCTGATCGGGATTGTTGAGAATGGCCGTTGCCTCGACATGCGCCGCGCCGATCTGGCGGGCAATTCCGGCATAAAAATTTTCCGCGGCCAGAATTTTGACGGAATTGGCCCACACTGGTGGGGAGATCAGCATCAGGCCGATCAATATCGGAAAACGCATATGTCTGTCTCTTGCTCCGGCGACGCGTCGCCAGCTTTAGCAAGATCGCCAAAGTGATACAATATATTATTTGATACTTTATATCACTTTTTTGCGCAGGCGGCGCAAAGGCCGGCAATCTCGATATTGCTGTGGCTGACATCAAAACCGCGCTTGTGCGCCAGATCCCGCACCGCTGCAACCAAGGCCTGATCCTCGGCCTCGATGGCGAGGCCGCATGAACGGCACACCAGAAACTGGCTGGTATGGCCGTGGTGGGGCAGCGCGCAGGCAATGAACGCCTTGGTCGTTTCCAGCCGGTGGGCCATGCCGTGGCGGGTCAGGAAATCGAGGCTGCGATAGACGCCCGCGGCGGTGGCGGATTCGTCTGCCGGGCGCAGCCTGTCGAGAATTTCATAGGCCGTCACCGGATGATCTGCGGCGCTGACAATATCCAGCACCCTGCGGCGCAGGGCTGTCAGGCGGGGCGGCGTTTCGGTATGCGGGTCATGCGGCATGGAGATTTGCTCCGTATTCACAGGCCGATACCTGATAGCTTTCGCGACAATCCGCAAGATATTATTGATATTTTGTCTACGAGACATCGGCAATTTCTGACACTTTTTACGATTTTTATCCTCATGGGCACGGTTTGGGGTGAATAAATGTTGCGGCCCGGACTTTGCATTGGCTATAGGGCAAACATAAACTAAGAACACGGCTGTTTTGGCATTGACTTGCGCGGGCGCATGGCCAAGAGCTTGAGCGGTGCTGGAGGAACGATTTGATGCGACCGGCTTTGGGAGGCCCCCGTCTGCTGTTGCGTCGGCTGCGCGAGATCATGGCGGAGCCGATCAATGCACAGGCGCGCCTTGACAAGATCGTCATCAATATCGCGTCCAACATGGTTGCCGAAGTGTGCTCGGTCTACGTGCAGCGCGCCGACGGGCGGCTCGAACTTTATGCCACCGAAGGTCTGAAGCGCGAAGCCGTGCATCTGACCACGATGCGGGCGGGCGAAGGTCTTGTGGGTCTGATCGCGGCCACCGCCGAGCCTCTGGCCCTGTCCGATGCGCAATCCAATCCGGCCTTCTCCTTCAAGCCGGAAACGGGCGAAGAAATCTATCAGTCGTTCCTTGGCGTGCCGATCCTGCGCGGCGGCAACACTCTGGGCGTGCTTGTCGTGCAGAACCGTGCGCGGCGCGCCTATTCCGAGGAAGAGATCGAGGTTCTGCAAACCACTGCCATGCTGCTGGCCGAGATGATCGCATCGGGCGAGCTGCAGGCTCTTGCCCAGCCCGGCGCGGACATTGCCTTGTCGGGTTCGGTCAGCCTGAAGGGGATCGGCATCGTCGATGGCGTGGGTCTCGGCTATGTCGTGCTGCATCAGCCGCGCGTCATTGTCACGCAGCTCGTGGCCGAGGATGTGACGCGCGAGACCCAGCGCCTTGAGGCCGCTATCGAGGAAATGCGCGCCTCGATCGATGTGCTGATCGAGCGGGGCAATCAGAGCGGACCCGGCGAGCACCGCGAGGTGCTGGAGACATTCCGCATGTTCGCGCATGACCGGGGCTGGATCCGGCGGCTGCAGGAAGCCGTCATGACCGGCCTCACCGCCGAAGCCGCTGTCGAGCGCGTGCAGAACGACGCCCGCGCGCGGATGCAGCGCCAGACCGACCCCTATCTGCGCGAGCGGCTGCACGATCTTGACGATCTTGCCGAGCGCCTGCTGCATCAGCTTACGGGCCAGAGCCTCGTCGTCGACCGTTCCGCCATTTCGGAAAACACCATTCTTGTGGCCCGCAGCATGGGCCCTGCGGCCCTGCTCGATTATGACCGCAGCATGTTGCGCGGGCTGGTGCTGGAAGATGGCGGCGCTTCGTCGCATGTCGCCATTGTGGCGCGCTCGCTGGGCATACCCATGGTGGGCGAGGTCGCCAATATCACGACAATGGTCGATACGGGCGACGCCATCATCATCGACGGCAGCTCCGGCGATGTGCAGGTGCGGCCTCAGGCCGACGTCGAGGCGGCCTATGCCGAAAAAGCGCGCCTGCGGGCGCGGCGGCAGGAGCAGTACCGCGGCCTGCGCGATGTGCCGCCGGTCACAAAAGACGGTGTCGCCGTTGGTCTGCATATGAATGCCGGCCTGCTGGTCGATGCGCAGCATGTCTGCGAATCAGGCGCGGCGTCCATCGGGCTGTTCCGCACCGAACTGCAGTTCATGGTCGCGGCGCAGTTTCCGCGCCCGGCGCAGCAATTCAGCCTTTACAAGAATATCATGGATGCCGTGCCGGACCGGCCGGTGACCTTCCGCACGCTGGATATCGGCGGGGACAAGATCCTGCCTTACATGACCCGCGTCGAAGAGGAAAATCCCGCGCTGGGATGGCGCGCCCTGCGCATCGGCCTCGACAGGCCCGCCCTGCTGCGCACGCAGATACGGGCGCTGCTGCGCGCCGGGGCCGGGCGCGAATTGCGCATTATGTTTCCGATGGTGACCATGGCTGCCGAATTCGATGCCGCCAAGGTTCTTGTCGAGCGGGAGATCGCGCATTTGCGGCGGCATGATCACGCCCTGCCTTCGGTGCTCAAGCTTGGCGTCATGCTGGAAGTGCCGTCGCTGCTCTGGCAGATGGACGAGCTTTTGCCGCGCGTCGATTTTGTTTCCGTCGGTTCGAACGATCTTTTTCAATATGTCATGGCGGTCGATCGCGATAACAAGCGCGTGGCCACAAGGTTCGATCCGCTTTCGCCCGCATTTTTGCGCGTTCTCCGGCACATTGCCGATTCGGCCGCCCGGCACAGAACGCCCCTGACATTATGCGGGGAAATGGGCGGCAAGTCGCTGGAGGCCATGGCTCTCATCGGTCTCGGCTTCCGTTCGCTGTCCATGAGCGCTTCATCGATAGGGCCGGTCAAGGCGCTGATTCTGGCGCTCGATTGCGCCAGCCTTACGGCAAACCTGCAGGGCTGGCTCGCCGCCCATGATGGGGAAACCTCGCTGCGCGAGAAATTACGGGCCTATGCCGAGGCCGAGCGACTGCCGATTTGAATGTGAGTTTTGGGTTTTAAATGCTTCCAAACGAAAAACTGGACCTTATCCTGCGCCGTCACGACGAAATTTCGGCGCGGCTCACGCAGCAGCCGGATGCCGCAACCTATGTGGCTCTTTCGCGCGAGCTGGCGGATATTGACGAACTGGCCGGCCTTATCCGCCAGTACAGGGCCCTGCAGCAGCAGGCCCGGGATGCCGGGCAGCTTTCGGCGGACCTCTCGCTCGATGCCGAGATGCGCGCCATGGCCGAAGAGGAGCTTGCCAGCCTGTCGCCGTCTCTGGCCGAACTGGAGCACAAGATCCGCATGGCCTTGCTGCCCAAGGATGCGGCGGATGAAAAAAGCGCCATTCTCGAAGTGCGCGCCGGAACGGGCGGGGATGAAGCCGCAATTTTTGCCGGCGATCTATTCCGCATGTATCAGCGCTATGCCGAACTGCATGGCTGGCGCGTCGAAGTGCTGTCAATGAGCGAGGGCACGGCTGGCGGCTACAAGGAAATCATTGCCGAGATCAACGGAAAAGGTGTGTTCGCGCGGCTCAAATTCGAGAGTGGCGTGCACAGGGTGCAGCGCGTGCCGGATACGGAGACGCAGGGCCGCGTGCATACATCGGCGGCGACGGTCGCCGTGCTGCCGCAGGCCGAGGAAGTGGATGTCGATATCCGGGATTCCGACCTGAAAATAGATACGATGCGGGCGCAGGGCGCGGGCGGCCAGCATGTCAACAAGACCGAATCGGCGATCCGCATCACGCATATCCCCACCGGGATCGTCATTTTCGTGCAGGAGGAGCGCTCCCAGCACAAGAACCGCGCCCGGGCGCTGGCCCTGCTGCGCGCGCGCATCTACGACGAGCAACGCAGCAGGCTCGACGCCGAGCGCGCCGCCGACCGGCGCGGGCAGGTTGGCTCGGGGGATCGCTCGGAGCGTATCCGCACCTATAATTTCCCGCAGGGGCGGCTCACCGACCACCGGATCAACCTGACGCTCTACAAGCTGGACAAGGTCATGACCGGGGAGGCGCTGGACGAGGTGATCGATCCGCTGATCACCGAGCATCAGGCGGCACAGCTGGCGGCAAGCGAAGCATGAACCGCGCGCAGGCCTATGACAGGGCCGAGCAGAGCCTGCGTGCCTTCGGCGTCGGCATGAGCGGGCTTGAGGCGCGCTATATCGTGGCCGAAGCCGCGGAAATTCTGCCCGCCTCGGTTCTGCTCAGCGGCGACGAACCGTTGTCCGCTGCAGCGCTGGCGCGTTTCGAGGCCATGCTGGCGCGCCGGCTCCGGCATGAGCCGCTGGCCCGCGTGCTGGGCCATGCCGAATTCTGGGGGCTGAACCTCAGGGTCAATCCGCATGTGCTTGATCCGCGCGGCGACAGCGAGACGCTGATTCGCGCCGCGCTCGAACTGCTGTCCGCCCGCCGGCAGGAGGCCCTGCGCATTCTTGATCTGGGTACGGGTTCGGGCGCGCTGCTGTGTGCCCTGCTCATGGAATTTGCCCAGGCAACCGGCGTCGGTGTCGATCTTTCGGAAAATGCGGCCCGGACGGCCCGGATCAACAGCCACCTGACCGGCGTGGCCGCGCGCGCCATGTTTGTTGTCGGGCAATGGGCGGCGGCTCTGCGCGGCCCGTTTGACCTGATTGTGTCCAACCCGCCCTATATCAAAAGCGGCGATATTGGCGGGCTTGATCCGTCCGTACGTGATTATGACCCCCTTCTGGCGCTGGATGGCGGTCCGGACGGGCTCGATGCCTATCGCATTCTGACGCGCGACATGGCTCGGCTGCTTGCACCCGGCGGATGGGCAATCTTCGAGGTTGGCGCGACACAGGCCGGCGAGGTCGCGGATTTATTCCGGCGCGCCGGCTTTTCCGCACCCCGCACGTTCGCGGATTACGGCGGTCACTTGCGCGCGGTCGCCGCTCAGAAAACAGAAATGGGAGCAACAGACCAATAGGCTCTTGGCGTTTGTGAAAAAAGCAGTTATGAAGGAGCAATATCGAGTTTTGAATCGGTTTTGGCGGTATCGGCCACGTTCAAGATCCGACTGATATATTTCCCTCATCAGAACAACAGACCAAATTCTGTAAAAGAGCGGGAACTGTATCGCAACGAATCCCGCTTTTGCGAATTGATTGGTTGGGGCATTGCAAGGATCGAAGGCAAACCGGCTGGCAGGCGGCGCAGCACTTCTTCGAAAGTGCGCGGGGATTGTTATTTTTCATGAGGCTTTTGAAATGGCCCGGCATTGAGCCTGCGCTGAACGGTTCGATACAGGCTGAATTTCAGGCAGGCGGAGCATATTCATGCAGCGGCAGCGTTGCAGTTCATCCCGGTCGGATCATCGGGATTTTGTGTTGAAGGATTGTCAATGAGACCAGGTCAGAACAAGCAGCGGATGCGCGGACGCGGCAATAACGGACGCAAGGGGCCAAATCCCCTGACGCGGTCATTCGAATCGAACGGGCCGGATGTGAAGATCCGCGGAACCGCCCAGCACATTGCCGAGAAATATCTGCAGCTGGCGCGCGACGCGCAGACCTCCGGCGATCCGGTCGCCGCGGAAAATTACCTTCAGCACGCCGAGCATTATTTCCGCCTGATTGCGGCAGCGCAGCTGGCGCAGCAGCAGGCCGTGCAGGGCTATGTGCGCAGCGAGAGCGAACAGGAAGAGCTGGACGAGGATGACGACATGGGCGGCCTGCCCGATCGGTTTGCCTCGCCGTTTGAACGTCAGGTTCAGCCGGTCCTGCCCGTGCAGCAGCCCCAGCAGCAGCCGCAGCCCGGCTCTGCCCAGCCCTACCTGCCCGATGCGCCGCGGTACGACCAGCCACGGGCGGATATGCCGCGCGAGGAGCAGCCCCGCAGCGAGCATTACCGCGCCGAGGGCCGGCCGGATTACCGTGGCCAGAACCGCGGGCAGGATGGCCGGGTTCAGGATCGCGCAGAGCGTCCCTATCAGGGCGAACGCGGTTTCAACCCGCAACAGCAGGGCGGCGAGCGTCAGGAGAGGCAGGAGCGGCCCGGCCAGCGCGACAACCGCTGGCAGCGCGACAATCGCCCGCAACGCCATGACCGGGACAACCGCCCTCAGCGTGAACCCTATGCGCCGCGCGAGCCCTATGCTCCGCGTGAGGCCGCCGAACAACGCATTGCGCCTGAGGCTGCCGCCGAGGCGCCCGTGGGTTTGCCGGCCTTCATCACCGCGCCTGTGCGCGCGCCTGTTGCTGTCGAGGCCGAGCCTGTGATGGCTGCGCCTGTGCCGGCCAGCATCGCTCCGGAACAACCGGCTGCGACGGAGGAAGCGCCCAAGGCGCGCCGCGCGCCGCGCCGCAAGCGTGTGAGCGCCGAAGCTTCCGGCGAGACGCCTGCTTCCGAGGAATAGCCCGGAGCGAGCCGCTGCATTGCAAGGTATGAACAGGGAGGCGAACAGCCTCCCTTTTTATATAAGGCTGACGGCCAGACTGGTGGCAGAACACATGGCCAGAACCGTGATCATCGACCATTTGAACCGGAATGTCGCGAGCGCGGCCACAAGCGAAAGTGCGAGCGCGAAAAGATTGACGCTTGTCCAGACCGGCAGATCAAAATCCAGTCCGAACTGATGGATGGGGCGCGTCTGGGCGAACAGCGTATGGATCGCCAGCCAGAGGCCGAGGTTGAGCACCACGCCGACGATGGCTGCTGTGATCGCCGCCAATGCACCGTTCAGCAGGCGGTTTTCCCGCAGCGATTCGACGAATGGTCCGCCGGTGAAAATCCAGAGAAAACAGGGCATGAATGTTACCCAAGTCGCCAGCAATCCGCCGATCACGCCATTCCATAGTGGCGGGAGGGCGGTTTCACCGCGATAGGCGGCGATGAAGCCGACGAATTGCAGGACCATGATCAGCGGGCCGGGTGTTGTCTCGGCCATGCCAAGACCATCGAGCATTTCATGCGCGCTGAGCCAATGAAAGGATTCGACGGCCTGCTGCGCCACATAGGCCAGCACGGCATAGGCGCCGCCAAAGGTCACGACCGCCATCTTGCTGAAGAAAATCGCGATCTGGCTGAAAATATGATCCGGGCCGAGCATGACGGCCAGCAGCACGGTGGGCATCAGCCAGAGCGTACCCCAGAACAGGGCCGTGGCGATGACCGTGCTCCAGCGCGGCACAGCGTGATCGGGCGTGAAATCGCCGAGGAGACTGTCGTCGGCGGCGGCTTCTCCTGCATCATGGCCCTGTTTTTCCAGAAATATCGACCAGCCATGCCGCACGCCGAAGAAGCCGAGCAGCGCCGAGGTCAGAATGATCAGCGGAAACGGCACCCGGAAAAAGAAAATGGCGATGAAGGCCAGCGCGGCAATGGCGAGCTTGGCGCGGGATTTAAGCGCTTTGCGCCCCAGCCGGATCACCGCGCCGGTGACAATGACAAGCACGGCGGATTTCAGGCCGAAAAACAATGCGGTAACGGCTGCCACCGTGCCGAACAAGGCATAGATGATGCTGAGCGTCATGATGGCGACGATGCCCGGCACGATGAAAAGCCCGCCCGCCACCAGCCCGCCGCGCGTGCGATGCATCAGCCAGCCGATGAACGTTGCAAGCTGCTGTGCTTCCGGCCCCGGCAGCAGCATGCAGTAATTGAGGGCGTGAAGGAATCTTTCGTCCGATATCCAGCGCTTTTCCTCGACGAGGATGCGATGCATGACGGCAATCTGCCCGGCCGGCCCGCCAAAACTCAGCAGTGCGATACGTATCCACACCGGGAGGGCAGCGCGAAGGGTGGGCAGGTTCTTCATGGCTTACAGCAACCCAGTCATGATTTCGGCGTTCTGTCGCCGCTGCCCGGCCAGGCGGATGCATAGCTCATAATGGCACGACGTCCATGCCTGTCCGGAGCAGGCCGCCGGAGATGACGCGGCCATACAGGCCGCAGTCGGTATGGCCGAAAGCGTGCATCAGCAGGTTGGGTATATTGACATCGCGCGTGGCGCTGGCCGGATTGACGTTGGTCGCGGCGCAGCGCTCGATGCGTTTGGTCAGTTCCATCTCAATTTCGCCGATCCGGACACGCCGTCCGAGCAGGGCGAATTCGCTCCACGGTTCCATGCCGTCGATGTACAGATTGCCGCGAAAGCGTACGGGATCGAGTTCCATGCCCGCGATGCGGCTAAGATCGCGCACGGAGGCCAGATTGATCAGCGAGACGAAACCCTTGCTCGAATCGGTGAAGCGGAAGCCGTCGGGCGCGGCGAGCATTCTGGGCGCGCCCCGCAGTTCGTCCCGCATGAAGGCGGAAAAAAATTGCTCGATGATGCTGCGGCCGAGCGGCGTGGAAATATCGCCATGCGTCACTGGCCGCCCGTCCCGGCTGATGGTGAGAACATGGCTGGCCGGGTCGAAGCTGGTCTCCAGCCGGGCGAGGCGTTCATTGCGCATCAGCATCAGGAATTTGATCTTGGGCTGATGTTCGGGCGCATCTTCGTCAAAGCCGGAAGGGCCGTTTTCGATGGCAAAAAGCCGGTCGCCGGGGAAATAGGCATCGGCGAGCACCTCGGCCTCGTCCAGCCTCTCGCCGGAGAGGCCTTTGACGGGATAGCGGCGCAGAGCGGCAAGATGAGGCTGGGTCATGCCGCAATTTAGCCTGCCCCGGCGGGAAGAGCCATAGAGTTCCTTTGACCTTGCTCAATATTTCCGCTTCGCCCCCTTCTCAAGGCGTTGGGCCGTTCTTACATCTGGGATGGCCGCCAAACGGGGCCGAATTTAAGAGATTTGTCGTAAAAATCGTGGCTTGAAGCACGGATTTTGCGGACTGGAGGCAGACATGAATCTGGAAAAATATACCGAACGCGCGAGAGGTTTTGTTCAGGCCGCGCAGAATCTGGCCCTGCGCGAGGGGCATCAGCAATTCACGCCCGAGCATGTGCTGAAGGTGCTGCTCGATGACGAGGAAGGCCTTTGTGCCGGCCTCATCGACAAGGCGGGCGGCAATGCGCGCGAAGCGCTGAAGCTGACCGAACTTGCGCTGGGAAAATTGCCGAAAGTGCAGGGTTCCGGCGCCGGACAGCTTTACCTTGCCCCGACCACGGCGCGTATTTTTGATCAGGCAGAGAAAATCGCGCAGAAATCCGGCGATTCATTCGTCACGGTCGAGCGGTTGCTGCTGGCGCTCGCCATGGAGAAAAGTTCCGATTCAGCCAGAATTCTGACCCAGAGCGGCGTTAGCCCGCAAACTCTGAATGCCGCCATTGCCGATCTGCGCAAGGGCCGTACGGCAGATTCCGCCAGCGCTGAAAATGCCTATGACGCCCTGAAAAAATATGCGCGCGACCTGACCGAAGCTGCCCGCGACGGCAAGCTCGATCCGGTTATCGGCCGCGACGAGGAAATCCGCCGCGCCATGCAGGTTCTGGCCCGCCGCACCAAGAACAATCCGGTGCTGATCGGCGAGCCGGGTGTCGGCAAGACGGCCATTGTCGAAGGACTTGCGTTGCGCATCGTCAATGGCGACGTGCCGGAATCCCTGCGCGACAAGAAGCTGCTCTCGCTCGACATGGGCGCCCTGATCGCAGGCGCCAAATATCGCGGCGAATTCGAGGAACGTCTCAAGGCCGTGCTGAACGAGGTGACGGCGGCTGAAGGCGGCGTGGTTCTTTTCATCGACGAGATGCACACGCTGGTGGGCGCGGGCAAGGGCGATGGCGCCATGGACGCCTCAAACCTGCTCAAGCCTGCTCTGGCGCGCGGCGACCTGCATTGCATCGGCGCGACCACGCTTGACGAATATCGCAAGCATGTTGAGAAGGACCCGGCTCTGGCCCGGCGTTTCCAGCCTGTTTTCGTTTCCGAACCGAGTGTCGAGGACACGGTATCGATCCTGCGCGGGCTGAAGGAAAAATATGAGATGCACCATGGCGTGCGTATCAACGACAGTGCCATCGTGGCTGCCGCGACACTCTCCAACCGTTATATCACCGACCGCTTCCTGCCGGATAAAGCCATCGACCTTGTCGACGAGGCGTCCAGCCGCCTGCGCATGCAGGTGGATTCGAAGCCCGAGGAGCTCGATGAGTATGACCGGCGCATCATCCAGCTCAAGATCGAGCAGGAGGCCCTGCGCAAGGAGACCGACAAGGCCTCGAAGGATCGCCTCGTCAAGCTGGAGGCCGAACTCGCCGATCTTCAGGAGAAATCCGACTCACTCACCGCCCGCTGGCGCGCGGAAAAGGACAAGCTGGGCACGGCGCAAAAGCTCAAGACCCAGCTGGAACAGGCGCGCGCCGATCTCGTCAACGCCCAGCGCCGCGGTGATTACGCCGAGGCCGGGCGTCTGACCTATGGCCTCATTCCCGACCTTGAGAAGCAACTCGCGGCTTCCGAGGCGAAGGGCGGCGACGTGCTGGTGGACGAGGCTGTCACGGCGGATCACATCGCGCAGGTTGTCTCGCGCTGGACGGGCGTGCCTGTCGACAGGATGCTGCAGGGCGAGAAGGAAAAACTGCTCAGAATGGAGGACGAGCTTGCCAAGCGCGTTGTCGGCCAGCGCGAGGCTGTTGCCGCTGTTTCGACGGCGGTGCGCCGTGCCCGTGCCGGATTGCAGGATCCGAACCGGCCGATCGGCTCGTTCATGTTCCTCGGGCCAACCGGTGTCGGCAAGACCGAACTGACCAAGGCGCTGGCGCAATATCTGTTCGACGATGAGACCGCCATGGTGCGCCTCGATATGTCCGAATATATGGAAAAGCATTCGGTCTCGCGGCTTATCGGCGCGCCTCCCGGCTATGTCGGCTACGAGGAAGGCGGTGCGCTGACCGAAGCCGTGCGGCGCCGGCCCTATCAGGTCGTGCTGTTCGACGAGATCGAAAAGGCGCATCCCGATGTCTTCAACGTGCTTCTCCAGGTGCTGGACGATGGCCGGCTCACGGACGGGCAGGGCCGCACGGTCGATTTCCGCAACGTGCTGATCATCATGACCTCGAATCTTGGTTCGGAATATCTGGTCAACCAGCGCGAGGGCGAGGATTCGGATCTGGTGCGGGTGCAGGTGATGAAAGACGTGCGCGCGCATTTCCGCCCCGAGTTCCTCAACCGTGTCGACGAGATCATCCTGTTCCATCGCCTCCGGCGCGAGAACATGGCCGCGATTGTCGATATCCAGATGAAGCGGCTTGCCGCCCTGCTGGAAGATCGCAAGATCGTGCTGGATCTGAGCGAATCCGCGCGCGAATGGCTGGCTGAGGCTGGTTATGACCCGGCTTATGGCGCCCGGCCCCTGAAGCGTGTGATCCAGAAGAACCTGCAGGACATGCTGGCCGAAAAGATCCTCTCTGGCGAGATCGCGGATGGCGCGCGCGTGCCGATCGGCGTCAGGGATGACGCTCTCTTCATTGGCGAAGACTCCGGCGTGCCGGAGGAAGGTAATGCCAGCCGGAAGCGCAAGCCAGTCGTTGTCACCTTTCCCAAGGGCTCGGTGAATTAAACAAGCCTTGTCAGAGGGGACCGGTCCGAGCGGTTCCCCTCTTGTGTTGCCAAACCTCATCCCGAGCTTGTCGAACCTCATCCTGAGCTTGTCGAAGGATGATCGCCCTCTCTCTCGCCCTTTGGAATGCTAAGGGCGAGGGGGCGAAATAGTGACAGGCGGGCCCGTTCAGACGGCCTTTGCCTCAATGGCGAGGGCGTGAATGCCGCTGCCGAGTTCTTCGGCAAGCACGTCGTTGATTGCCCGGTGCATCTGCACGCGGCTCATATTTCTGAATGCAGCCGCAGCAATGCGGACGCGATAATGGGTCTCCCCGCCCTCGCGCCAGCCGGCATGGCCGAAATGCTGCTGCGATTCATCGATGACCTCCAGCAGGGCGGGCGAGAAGGCGGCGGTCAGTTTGGCTTTCATGATATCGGCGCGCATGGGTTTTCCTTCAAAATCTTGATGATGCTGGCAATTACGCGGCATGTTGCCGCAAAATTTGTGCTATGCTTATGGCCCTATTGCCGAAAGGCCCCTAAAGGACATATCTAGGTCGCATGAATATCAATTCCCGTCTTTTTGATCGCATCCGGGTCAAGCCGCAGATCGATGAACCTGTAGCCGAGGCCGGCCCGCCATGCGCCCATGCCGGCTGTCAGGCGCGGGGAGATTACCGCGCGCCCATGGGCCGCAATCATGAGGGCTTGTTCTTCTGTTTCTGTATTGATCATGTGCGCGAATATAATGCCAGTTACAATTACTTTGATGGCATGAGCGACGAGGATGTCGCCAAATATCAGAAGGAGGCGATTGTCGGCCACCGGCCCACCTGGACGATGGGCGTTAACCGCGCCGCCCGGGGCCGTATGGATGATACGGGCGCCAGTGGCTATAACGAGTCTTTCGGCATGTTCGGTGCCCGCGCAGCGCCGCGTGCGCCGGAAAAGCCTCGCCGTTCGCTTGCTGCCATGCGTGCCTTGCAGACCTTGGGTCTGGACGAAACGGCAGATAAGGCTACGATACGCGTAAGGTACAAGGAACTGGTGAAGCGCATGCATCCTGATGCCAATGGCGGCGACCGGTCGACCGAGGACAGATTGCGCGAGATCATCCGCGCCTATAAGGAATTAAAAACAGCCGGCCTGGCCTGAGCTAACCGGCATGAACGAGGAGAGCCCGCGCCGTTGGCGCGGGAATCGGAGGTAGAATGCAAAGCGCAATTCATCAGCGGCAGGCTTCGACGATCGCAAATCTGCCGGATGCGACATTTTCTGTTCGGGATCTGTTTGGATTTGATACGGACATGACGGTGGCTGGCTATTCCGTGGCGGACGAGCATGTGCCCGATCTTGATCCGGATTATCTGTTCGACCGCGACACCACCATGGCCATTCTGGCGGGCTTTGCCTATAACCGCCGCGTTATGGTGACGGGCTATCACGGCACCGGCAAATCCACGCATATCGAACAAGTTGCCGCCCGCCTGAACTGGCCTTGCGTGCGCATCAACCTCGACAGCCATATTTCCCGTGTCGATCTCGTCGGCAAGGATGCCATTGTCCTCAAGGATGGCAAGCAGGTCACCGAATTCCGCGATGGCATTCTGCCCTGGGCGCTGCAGAATAATGTGGCGCTCGTCTTCGACGAATATGATGCCGGCCGCCCCGATGTGATGTTTGTCATTCAGCGCGTGCTTGAAGTCTCCGGCCGCCTGACACTGCTCGATCAGAACCGCGTCATCCGGCCTCACCCGGCCTTCCGTCTGTTCGCAACCACAAATACGGTGGGCCTCGGCGATACGTCCGGGCTTTACCATGGCACGCAGCAGATCAATCAGGGCCAGATGGACCGCTGGTCCATCGTCACCACGCTCAATTATCTCCCGCATGACAATGAAGTGAACATCGTTCTGGCCAAGGCCAAGCATTACCAGAACAAGGAAGGCCGCGACATTGTCAGCAAGATGGTGCGCGTGGCGGATCTGACGCGCAATGCCTTCATGGCGGGGGATCTCTCCACGGTCATGAGCCCGCGCACCGTGATCACATGGGCTGAGAATTCCCATATTTTCAACGATATCGGCTTTGCCTTCCGCCTGACCTTCCTCAACAAATGCGATGAACTGGAGCGTCCGCTGGTGGCGGAATTCTATCAGCGCTGCTTTGGCGTGGAACTGCCCGAAAGCGCCCTGAATGTGGCGCTGAGCTGAAACCATGTCGTCAAACCGCAAGCCCGGCGCCAAGGCTGACAGCCCGCAGGAACCTTTCCGGCGGGCCGTGGCCTCGTGCATGCGGGCCATTTCCCGTCACCCGGAACTTGAGGTGGGATACGGCTCAGAAAAACCGTCGCTGATCGCGGGGGAAGTGCCGAAAGCCCGCCTGCCGGAGCCGCCGCGCAAGCTCAGCGCGCGGGACGCTGCCATCGTGCGCGGCCATGCCGACGCTATGGCGCTGCGCCTGGCCTGCCATAATGACGCCGTCCATCGCAAGCTGGCGCCGCAGGGGCAGGCCGCACGCGCCGTTTTCGATGCGGTGGAACAGGCGCGCGTTGAATCGATCGGTGCGCGGCGCATGGCCGGAGTGGCGCAGAACATTTCCACCATGCTGGATGATCGCCTGACGCGCAGCAATCTTGCCGAAGTCACCCAGCAGGCCGATGCCCCGCTTGACGAGGCCGTGGCGCTGATGGTGCGCCAGCGGCTCACTGGCGAAGTGCTGCCCGCCGCCGGGCAGAACATTGTCAATCTCTGGCGCGAATGGGTTGAGAGCAAGGCCGGCGCCGATCTCGACCAGCTTGCCGGGCGGATCGAAGACCAGAAGGCCTTCGCGCGGCTGGTGCATAAGGTGCTGACCGATCTCGAAATGGGCGAGGAAAGTCCGCTTGAGCGCGAGGACTCGGAGGAGGAATCCGAATCCGAGCAATCTCAGGACGGCGAAGCCGATTCCGAGGGCCAGTCCGAGGATGAGCAGACGGGCGAATCGAAGCAGCTGCAGGATTCGGACGACTCCGCCGACGAAATGGAAGACGGCACGATGGAGGCCGATGACGCGCCTTCCGGCGAATTTCCCGAAGAGGCCGATGCGGGCGAGGCTGACGAGGCCGCGGAAAACTGGAAGCCGCCGGGCATGGACAGCGCCCATCACCGGCACAGCGATTACAAGGCCTTCACAACCCGCAACGACGAGGTCATCGCGGCGCAGGATCTGTGCGATCCTGAAGAACTTGACCGGCTGCGCGCCTTTCTCGACAAGCAATTGTCCAATCTTTCCGCCGTGGTGGCGCGGCTGGCCAACCGCCTGCAGCGCCGCCTGATGGCGCAGCAGAACCGCTCCTGGGAATTCGATCTCGAAGAGGGCATTCTTGACCCCGCGCGCCTCTCGCGCGTGATTGTCGATGCGCAGCAGCCCTTGTCGTTCAAGCGCGAGAAGGACATGGATTTCCGCGACACGGTGGTGACGCTGCTGCTTGATAATTCCGGCTCCATGCGCGGGCGGCCCATTACGGTTGCTGCCACCTGCGCCGATATTCTGGCGCGCACATTGGAGCGTTGCGGCGTCAAGGTCGAGATTCTGGGCTTCACCACCAAGGCGTGGAAGGGCGGCCAGTCGCGCGAGCAATGGCTGCAGGCCGGCAAGCCGGCCAATCCCGGACGCCTCAACGACCTGCGGCATATCATTTACAAGTCGGCGGATGCGCCATGGCGGCGCGCGCGCAAGAATCTTGGCCTGATGATGCGCGAAGGCCTGCTCAAGGAAAATATCGACGGCGAGGCGCTGGACTGGGCGCATAAGCGCCTGCTCGCGCGGCCCGAGCAACGCAAAATTCTGATGATGATCTCGGATGGCGCGCCGGTCGACGATTCAACCTTGTCGGTCAATGCCGGCAATTATCTGGAAAAGCACCTGCGCCATATCATCGAAGAGATCGAGACCCGTTCGCCGGTGGAACTCATCGCGATCGGCATCGGCCATGACGTGACACGGTATTACCGCCGCGCCGTGACGATTGTCGATGCCGAGGAGCTTGGCGGCGCCATGACGGAAAAACTGGCCGAGCTTTTTGTCGAGAGCAGCGGGCCGCCGCCGCGCGCGCCGCAGCAGCCTCAACGCCCGCGCGTCGAAGCCGCGAAAGTGGCCGGGGCGCGCTAGCGCGCCCTTGGTTTGCGTGTTTTTCCCTATTGACGCGGCGGGGCTCTGGCCGCTGCCCGAATTGATCCGTTCATAATTGGATCATGACGGGAACGCAACGTGTCCGAATCAGGCTTTCACGCGTTGTCCGGTTTTGTTCTGCATTGATATCATTGTATGATTTCCAGAAACTCGCAACGGCATCGCGGGTGTTCCGGGCCGGACGGCATTTCGGTTATTAAGAGTTCTGTGTATTTTCGGCACAGAATTGCCCGGCCGGATTCTTATGCTTTTCCGGCCTTTTGTTAAAATTTAAATCAAAACAGAAACAAAAGTGGCCCGAATCAGATTTTCGCCGCAGTTCCTGTTCTGTCTGGACAAGATATTGCGGCTTACCGCACTCAGCAGACCAGATATGGACGTGAAAAAGAAAAAGCCCGCCGGAAATGTCCAGCGGGCCTTAACTATTCTGTTCAGCTTTGGCACAATCAGGGCTGCGCGGTCCGGGGCCGGAGCGCCTCCACCGGCAGGACGGCCTTGAGCAGCGCGCCGTAGGGGATAAGCGAGACCAGAGCGAAGCCAGCCTTCACGATGAAGTCCCAGCTGGCAATGTTCTGCCAGACCGGCACCATCACGCCCGGCATGAACGAATAGGGCACCGGCACCGAGAGCGGCGCAAAGCCGGCAAAGGCAATGGTGAAGAACAGCCCGGTGTCGAGCGCCGAACCTATGAGGCTCGCGGCCAGCGGCGCATGCCACCAGCTTTGGCGGCGCAGACGGTTGAAGACGCTGATGTCGAGCAACTGGCCGACCAGATAGGCCGTGCCGGAAGCAAGGGCAATGCGCGGCGCCGCCAGATAAATGGACAGGATCACGGCCAGCACAAAGCCGATGGCGACGAGCCTGCGCGCCGGACCAACGCCGAAGCGGCGGTTGGTGAGGTCGGTGATGAAGAAGGAGAAGGGGTAGGTGAATGTCCCCCAGGTGAGATTATGCTCCAGCCCGAAATAGGGGAATGGATGCTGCACGAGGATATTGGAGGCGACGACCACGATGGTCATGGCCAGAATGGGCAGGAGGAGTGGCTTCAGGTTTGACATGGGAAGTCCTAGCATGGAGAGGGAGAAACGCCCGTGGGCGGTTCGGGTGTCTGGCCGGTCTGACGAGAAAATTCAAAACGGCATAAAAAAACGCGGCGCCGGGCGCCGCGTCCAATCCGCTGATGCAGCGGAATTATTCGGCGGCAGCAGCAGTGGCGGCCTGCTTCTTGAGGATATCGCGCTTGAGGGCCAGCGCACCGGCCGGAAGCTCAACATCGCGGGCCTTGAGCAGGAACGCGTCCAGGCCGCCGCGATGCTCGACCGAGCGCAGGGCTGCGGCTGTCACACGCAGGCGCACCGAGCGGCCGAGCGTGTCGGAAATCAGCGTGACATTGCACAGGTTCGGCAGGAAGCGGTGCTTGGTCTTGATATTGGAATGGCTGACGCGATGGCCAACCTGAACGCCGACACCGGTCAGTTCACAACGACGGGACATGAGTTTTATCCTTTTCTGCAGCCCCGGCGATGATGCCGGACGCCAAATTTTATCGGTTTAAGTTCTTTGCGAAAAAAGCACACCACGCACAAAGCCCGATGGCTTGCGGCGAGCATGCTTTTCATTGCTGGCCAAGCCTATAGTTCAGGGTTTCAGATCCGTCAAGCGCTCTCATCGCGATTTGCAAAATCGCTTTTGAAAGATTTGAGAAAAATGGCTTTGAGCAGGCCAAAATTTTTCTTTTTGAATGTGCGGTTCCCGCGTGTTTTGCGTGTGAGGGGCCGCATTTGACGGATTCTGCTCCGGGCGGCGCGCAAGGGCCGCCAAGCAGCTGGATCAGGCCAGAGCGCCGAGAACCGCGCCAAGAAAGATTAGGGCATCCTGCGCCGCAATTACGCCGCGGGACGGCTGTCCTCTGGCATAGAGCGCCAGCATGGCGCCGCTTGTGGCCAGAGACCAGCCAAGCCCCGCGCATGTCAGCGCCAGCCCGACGGGTATGATCTGGCCGTGGACGGAGAGCAGCAGCGCGACGACGAGCGCCGCCGTCCCGGCCAGGATGAAAGCCTGGGGCCGTATTTTCCGGCTCAGCGAAATCATCAGGGCGGAAGGCACATACATGGCGAGCATGTGCCAGGCGATGAAGCTCGTGGTGGTGGCAAGGCCGAGTCCGCAGCCGCTGAGCATCCCGGGAGCCGCGCCCATCATCCGTGTCATCACAAACCACGCAAAGGCTCCGGCAAGGCCGGTGCCCAGAAACAGGCGCAGGTTGACGCGGGCGGGCGGCGCTTCATCCGTGATGACGGGTGCGGGCGGCAGCGTCAGGGCCAGCGCAAGGGCAATCAGGCTGATAGCGCCCGCGCCGAGAAACAGCTGGCCCGTGCCGAGTGGATTTTGCCAGGTGAGAAACGTGACGCAGGCGGGGGCGAGGAGCATGCTCGCTGCGCCTGCCGCCAGCAGCAGGGCCAGAGCCCGCCGTCCGCCGCTGCGCAGCGCCGCGTGACGATAGTAAAGCCCGAAGCCCTGAGCCAGCCCCAGCCAGAAAGCGCCGAGTATCAGCGCGGAAAATTGGGCCGCCTGAAAGCCCCATGCCGCCAGCAATCCGCCAGCAAGGCCAAGGCTGGAGCCAAGCGCAAAAGCACTGCGCCGGCCAAACAGGCCGTCAAGCAGCGAGGCTGGAAAAGTGGCGGCAAGGCTGCCAAGCAGCCAGAGAGCGTAAGGCACGCCGGCCAACTCGGGCCGGGGCGCAAGAATTTGCGCTGCAGCGGGCAAAGCTGTCAGGACAAGGCTCTGCGCCAGAACCGAAAGGCCAAATCCGGCCGCAAGCCGCCGTGCACCTGTGGCAGATGCCCCTGTGGCGACATTGTCGGTCAGGGCGGCGCATTCGCAATGCAATTGTCCGGCGCGGCTCAGGCTCATTATTCGATGTCGTCATCAGCAAGAACGCGCAGGGCCGCGCCTTCCAGATCATCATATTGGCCGCTCTTCATCGACCAGATGAAGCCGCCAAGGCCAAGCAGGCCAAGGCCGAGCGCAATGGGTACGAGATAGAGCAGCACGGTCATGGGAGAATCCCCGGTTTGCGCGGGCGTATCTGCGCCCGCAGGGCATTGGATGTTACCAGAATGGATGAACCGGACATGGCGAGCGCGGCGATCAGCGGCGTTACCCAGCCGATCATGGCCAGCGGCAATGCAATGACATTATAAAGCACGCTGAGCGAGAGATTTTCAATCATCAGGCGCTTGGCGCGGCGCGAAAGCCGCAGCCCTGCGACGATTGGCCCGAGATCCTCGCTCAGGAAGACGGCATCGGCACAGGACTGGGCCAGATCGGTGGCGCTGACCGGCGAGATCGAGGCCGTGGCAGCGGCCAGCGCCGGCGCATCGTTGATGCCGTCACCCACCATCAGCACCTTTTTGCCTGCGGCCCGTAACTCGGCGATGGCGGCGGTCTTGTCGGCCGGTTTAACGCCTGCCTTCCATGAGTCTACGCCAAGACTGAGCGCGATCGGCGCGACTGCCTCTTCCCGGTCTCCGGAGAGAATGCCGATTTTGTACCCGTCCGCCTTAAGGGCCTGAATGGTGGCCAGAGCATCGCGCCGCAGCGACTGGCGGATGTGCAGCAGGGCATGGCGCCCGCCTGCACGCACGGCCAGCAGCGAACCCGGTTCGGTACCGGCTGGGATTTCGACGCCGCAGAATGCCGGAGAGCCAAGTCTGATCTCAAGCCCGTCGTGCAGCGCCGATACGCCCGCCCCCGTGGTTTCCTTCGCCTCAGGAAAAGGCGTCGACTTCAGCGCGCCCTGTGCCAGCGCGCGCGCCAGCGGATGACGGCTGGAGAGCGCGAGGCGGCAGGCGAGATCAAAAATATCGTCGGCAATTTCCTCGCGATTGGATATCCGCGGCTCAGGCAGGGTCAGCGTGCCGGTTTTGTCGAAGATGATGGTGTCGATATCGGCGAACCGCTCGATGGCGTCCCCCGCATTGAGCAGCAGCCCTGCGCGGAACAGCGCGCCGCTCGCGGCGATCTGAACAGCCGGAACGGCCAGAGCCAGCGCGCAGGGGCAGGTGATGATCAGCACCGTGATGGCGGCGATGATCGAATCATGCACGCCTGCGCCCAGAAGCAGCCAGGTTACAGCGGTCAGCAGCGCGGTCAGGTGCACGAAGGGCGCGTAGTAGCGCGCCACGCGATCGGCGAGGCGCATGGCTCCGGCCTTGGCGGTCATGGCATTGTCCATCAGGCGCTCGACTTCGCCAAGCAGCGTATGGTCGCCCGCGGCGCTGACGCGCAAGAGAATCTGGCCGGAAAAATTCATCGCTCCGGCATAGAGCTCGTCGCCGGCGCTGACGGGCCGCTGGCGGGTCTCGCCGGTGACGAGGCTGTCGTCGACCTCGCTGGCCCCCTCCAGCAGAACGCCGTCGGCGGGGATGCGCTCGCCGGGGCGCACGAGCACCAGATCGTCGCGGTTAAGCGCTCCGGCCGGTACGGCGGTCAGAGTGCCGTCTTTTTCTTGCCGCTGGGCCAGCGGCACACGCAGCGAGGCGAGATTCCCGGCAATCTGCCGCGTCTTGCGCCGCATCGCGTGATCGAGCGTGCGGCCAAGCAGCAGGAAGGTGAGCAGCATGACCGCCGAATCGAAATAGGCATGGTCGGCGTGATGCGCTGTCTCGTAAACCGACATCACCAGCGCCAAGATTATGCCGATGGAAATCGGCACGTCCATATTCAGACTGCGGGCGCGCAGGGCACGATAGGCGCTGGTAAAGAAGGGCTGGCCGGCAAAGGCGGCGACGGGCAGCGCGATCAGAGCCGACAACCAATGGAAGAAATCACGCGTTTCGACGCTCATCGCCGAGGCATCGCCCGCCCAGATGGAAACGGACAGCAGCATGATGTTCATCGCGCCGAAGCCGGAGACGGCGAGACAGAGCAGAAGCCACTTCATCTGCCGCGCTTCCTCGCTTTCGGCCGAACTGGCGTTGAACGGATGCGCGCCATAGCCAATCTGCTCCAGTTCGGAGACGAAGCGCGCAGGCTCTATGCGTCCGGCGGCCCATTCGACATGCAGGCGCCGGTTGGTGAAATTGACGCGGGCGCGCTCGACTCCGGGCAGGTGCGCAAGCCGGGTTTCGATCTTGGAAATGCAGGCCGCGCAGGTGATGTTGTCGACAGCGAAATCCATCATGGCGCTGCCGTCGCCATTGCGGCGGATATAATGGCTATAGTCGCTGGCCTGTGCCATGAATCACTCCAGCATCACCCGGTTGAAGGACTGGAACATCCTCTTGCCGTTCTGCATGGCGTCAAGCGCAAGCACCCAGTTGCCGGCGGCAGCTTCCGTCTCGCCGTGATACTGGCCGGGACCCGTCTGAATGAGCTGCACGCTGAGGTCGCGGCGCATGTCTGCGGGGGCCTGCAGCATCAATGTCACCTGAAGGTCGGAAAGCGGCTTGCCGTCGCGGTTATGGGCCCGGAGATCCAGTGAGACCTTGCCATCGGGTGCGCGGTCGGCCTTGACATCCATGGTCCAGTTGAGCGCGGCCTGCGCTTTGGCGCGGGCCAGCTCCCTGTTGTAGGCAAGCCCTTCTTCATAGGGGTGTGCGGTAGTCTCGCCCCGGTAGGTTGAAAGCGCGTAATGAACCATGGTGAAGTTAACGGCGCTGATCGTTCCGAAAAACAGAACAAGAATGCCGAGCACACGCCAGCCGGTCAGGCGGAATCCGCCGGGAACATAATCGCTGGTTGTTTCCTGTGCCATATGCAACTCCTCTTCAATATGGCGGTGAGACTTCGCTGCGCGCCTATGGCCCGCGGAAGAAATCCTTCACCTGCGTTGTCTCGGCCGTTCTGGCATCCGGCGATGTGATGTTCGTCAGCGTGAAGGCGACGGGAACGGCGGCATGCGGCGGCAAACTGGCCGAAGTGCTGATCAGCACGCGCAATTCGCGGGTGCGGTCGGGACCGACCTCAATTGAATTGTCGGCCGTATCCGCGCCGATGATGTCGATATGCGCATTTTCGAGGCCGGAAATGCTGATGCGGTAGCGCTGGGTCACTGTTTGCTTGTTGGCGACATGCAGCGTGTAGGCGTTGCGCAGTTCACCGGAGGACAGGCGGACATAGATCGGGTTGCGGTCATGGATGACGCTCAGCCCCTCGCTCTGGCGGGTCAGCAGCGTGTAGAGCATCACACCGCCGATAATGACGATCAGCGCCATATAGAGCACGGTACGGGCGCGGATCAGCCGGTAGACAGCAGGCTTGCCCTCCTGCCGCAGCTTGATGTTGAGATCAGTATCATAGGAAATCAGCCGTGCCGGGCGTCCGATCTTGGTCATCACCGTGTCGCAGGCATCGATGCACAGGCCGCACTGGATGCAGCCGAGGCTGGCGCCGTCGCGTATGTCGACGCCGGTCGGGCAGACGGCGACACATTGGTTGCAATCGATGCAATCGCCGGCAAGCTCGCCCTCGGCGCGCAACTGGGTCGCCTTTTTCAATGATGTGCGCGGCTCGCCGCGTTCATAGCGATAGGTGACATTCAGTGCGTTTTCATCGGTGAGCGCGGCCTGAATGCGCGGCCATGGGCACATGTAGAGGCAGACCTGCTCGCGCATGTAGCCGGCCAGCACATAGGTGGTGAAGGTGAGAATGCCGATCCAGACATAGGCCTCGACCGGGGCGCTGAACGTCAGCAGACTTTTGACCAGCGTCGGCGCATCGGAAAAATACAGCACCCAGGCGCCGCCCGTCCACCAGGCGATCATCAGCCAGATGAAATGTTTGAGGGCTTTCTGCGCGATGATCTGCACCGTCCAGGGGCCGGCGTCCTTGCGCATCCGCTCGCGCCGGTCGCCTTCGACCCAGCGTTCCACCGCGAAGAAAAGGTCTGTCCAGACGGTCTGGGGGCAGAGATAACCGCACCAGACGCGTCCGGCCAGCGCATTCATCAGGAAAAGCGTGAGCGCGGCCAGAATAAGCAGGCCTGTGAGGTAATAAACCTCCTGCGGCCAGATCTCGATGAAGAAGAAATACAGCCTGCGGTTGGTCAGATCGACCAGAACGGCCTGCGAAGGCTCATCCGGGCCGCGATACCAGCGCGCGAAGGGCAGCAGATAATAGATGCCCAGCGTGATTATCAGCACCGCCCATTTGATGCGGCGGAAGGTGCCGCTCACCGATTGCGGGTAGATTTTCAGCGCTGCGGCATAAAGCGGGCCTTCGATCTGTGTTTCTTCTTCGTTGGAAGCCAAACTCACGTCGTTTTTCCTGTTTGCGGAAAGGTGGCCTACTGGCCACCCCCCAGAGTATGAACATAGACGGCCAGAGACTTGATGGTCGGTTCATCAAGCTTGGCCGACCAGGCGGGCATGACACCGCCGCCGCCCAGATTGATCCGCTCCATGATAGTCGCTTTGTCGGAACCATAAAGCCAGATCTTGTCGGTAAGGTTGGGGGCGCCCATGGCCTGCTGGCCCTTGCCGTCCTCGCCATGACATGCGGCACAATTATCGGCAAAGATCTGCTTGCCCTTGGCCAGATCGGCGCCCTTCTCCACAGGAAGGCCCGAGAGCGAGCGCACGAAGTCCGCAACAGTGGAAATGTCGTCGGGCTTCAGGATGCCGTCCTTGCCAAAGGAAGGCATCATGCTCGAACGCGTATCTTTGTCGGCTTCCCAGCGGATGCCGTGCAGCAGTGTGGTATGGATATCATCCAGCTTGCCGCCCCACAGCCAGTCGTCGTCGTTGAGGTTGGGATAGCCCTTTGCGCCTTGTGCGCCCGCGCCGTGGCACGGAGCGCAATTGTTGGCGAAGGCCGCACCGCCCTGAGCCCGCGCGAAGCTGAGCAGTTCGGGCGATTTTTCGATGTCGGCAAGCGGGGTTGCCGCAATCTTCTCGACCATGGCGCTGCGCGAGGCCTTGAGATCCGCCATGTCCTGGATGATGGCGGCGCGTGAGTTCCAGCCGAATGCGCCATGCAGATAGGACGTGGCCAGAGGCCAGGACGGATAGACCACCCAATAGCCGAAGGCCCAGATGATGCTGACATAGAAGGTCCACAGCCACCAGCGCGGCAACGGTGTATTCAGCTCGCGGATGCCATCCCATTCATGGCCGGTCGTGGACGTGCCCGTATGGGGATCCACGTGGTTTTTTTCGTGATTGTCAGCCATTGATCAATCCTCCCGGAGCGGGATTTGGGCGGCCTCGTTGAACTTTTCCTTGTTCGAGGGCCAGAGTGCGAAGGCGACCACTGCCAGAAAGATCACGGCAAAATAGATCATCCCCCAGGATGCGGCGAAAGCGCGTAGGTTTTCATAGGTAAGCATGGCTGATCCTCACCGGATATTGGCTTTGTCGTCATAGATCTTGAAATCGACATGCGTGCCCAGCTGCTGCAGATAGGCGATCAGCGCGTCTTCTTCCGTGACCGTGCCCTTGTTGCCGCCAAGATCACGGGTGATGGTCTTGGGATAGCGCTTTTGCAGGTCAGCCGCATGCGGATCATCAGCCGTTGTCTGCGCAACGATGTCGGTTACGGCATTGTCGACCATGTCCTTGGTATAGGGCACGCCGGTGAGGGCCAGCGTGGCCATATCCTCGCCGATATGGCGCGTATCCAGCGGCGTACGGGCGAGAAAATCATATTGCGGCATGATCGAAGCCGGAACGACATCGCGCGGATTGCGCAGATGCTGGCGGTGCCAGTCGTCCGAATATTTGCCGCCGACGCGCGCAAGATCCGGGCCGTTGCGCTTCGAGCCCCATTGGAATGGGTGGTCGTACATGCTCTCGGCAGCGAGAGAATAATGACCATAGCGCTCCACTTCGTCGCGCAATGGGCGGATCATCTGCGAATGGCACAGATAGCAGCCCTCGCGCACGTAGATGTTGAAGCCTGCGAGTTCAAGCGGCGTATAAGGCCGCACGCCATCGACCTTTTCGATCGTGCTCTTGAGATAGAACAACGGCACCACCTCGACGAGACCGCCGATGGAGATAGCCACCAGGATGCCGATCACAAGAATGATCGAATTTGTTTCGAAAATCTTGTGCCGGGCCCAGATTGAGGGTTTTGCGTGGTCAACCATGGATGGATCCTCATTCGGCCGGGGCAAGGGCGGGCTGCTGTGCGCCAGCACTGTCAACCTGCGGCGAGGTGATGGTCATGTAGATGTTGTAGGCCATGATCAGGGCGCCTGTCAGGAACAGGATGCCGCCCGTGGCGCGGATGACATACATCGGGTGCATGGCTTCAGTGGTTTCGACGAAGGAATATTCGAGGAAGCCAAGGCTGGTGTAGGCGCGCCACATCAGGCCCTGCATGATGCCGGCCACCCACATGGCCGAGATGTAGAACACGATACCGATGGTCGAGATCCAGAAGTGCCAGTTCACCAGTTTCAGCGAATAGAGCTCTTTCTTGTTCCACAGCCAGGGCACGAGGCAGTAAATGGCGCCGAAGGAGACATAGGCGACCCAGCCCAGCGAGCCGGAATGCACATGGCCGATGCCCCAGTCGGTGTAATGCGACAGAGCATTGACGGTCTTGATGGACATCAGCGGCCCTTCAAAGGTCGACATGCCGTAGAAGGCCACGGAAACCACCAGCATGCGCAGCACCGGGTCGGTGCGCAGCTTGTCCCATGCGCCCGAAAGCGTCATGAGGCCGTTGATCATGCCGCCCCAGGAGGGCATCCACAGCATGATCGAGAAGGTCATGCCGAGGGTCTGCGCCCAATCCGGCAAGGCCGTATAATGCAGGTGATGCGGCCCGGCCCAGATGTAGATGAAAATCAGCGCCCAGAAATGCACGATCGAGAGGCGGTAGGAATAGACCGGCCGTTCGGCGCGCTTCGGGATGAAATAATACATGATGGCGAGGAAGCCGGCCGTGAGGAAGAAGCCCACGGCATTATGGCCATACCACCACTGCACCATCGCATCCTGCACGCCCGACCAGACGATATAGGATTTCGAATCATAGATCGAAACCGGTATGGCGGCGTTATTGCCCAGATGCAGCACCGCGATGGTGACGATGAAGGCGAGATAGAACCAGTTGGCTACATAGATATGGGGCTCGGTTCTCTTCCACAGCGTGCCGAGGAAGACCAGAAGATAAGTCACCCAGACAATGGTCAGCCACAGGTCGGCATACCATTCCGGCTCGGCATATTCCTTCGATTGGGTGATGCCGAGCAGATAGCCCGTGCCGGCGATCACGATAAAGAAATTATAGCCAAGCACCACGAACCAGGGTGCGAGATAGCCGGCGAGGCGGGCGCGGCAGGTGCGCTGCACCACATAGAACGATGTGCCGATCAGCACATTGCCGCCAAAGGCAAAAATGACGGCCGAGGTGTGGAGCGGGCGCAACCGGCCGAAATTGATCCATTGCAGATCAAGGTTCATCAGCGGGAAGGCGAGTTCCAGCGCGATATAGACACCCACGGAGAATCCGGCCACGCCCCAGAAGACGGCAGCAAGCGTCGCGAATTTCACCGGCCCCAGATAATAATTCGGCCGGTCGCCGATCATCTGCGGCGGCAGGTCGCCGTTGCGGTCGAAATAGTTGTTGAGGATGATGAAGATGCCGGCAATGCTTGCGGCGGCGAAGAGATAGGCGTGGAATGCGAAAGCGGGCGTATAGGCCTTTGCCGCGATGAAGATCGAGAGAATTGCCAGCGCGCCGAGGGCGAACGGCAGGCCCATCTCTCCTAGCGTCATGCCTTTGCCGGATGTTGGTGTCTGTGTCATGGATTTTGCCCCATATGAAGACGACCCCGCAGCATTGAGTGCGCAGCGGTGGCGTCATAGCCGGTCACAATCTGTGAAGCGACAGGGGGCTGCCATGATTTAAATCAAGGCAAAGACAAAAATGGGCCTGCAATAAGTCTAATTCCGCTCAGCAGGGAGAATAGCTGCGCTCGCTCAATCGTCCATCATCGCCAGACGCTGAAGCTTCTCCGTCTCGAGAATGCGCACCCCTTCCGGCACGATCACGATCAGCCGCGCCTTGACAAGGCGCGAGAAGGTCCGGCTGACGGTTTCGATGGTCAGGCCGAGGTAGTCGGCTATATCCTGCCGGCTCATCGGCAGCTGGATATGCGTGCCGCTTTCCCCGATGCGCTGGTAGCGCCCGGCGAGGTGCAGAATGAAGGAGGCCAGTCGCTCGTCGGCATTGTGGCGGCCGATCAGCAGCATCTGATCCTGCGCGAGAGAAAGCTCGTGGCTGGCGAATTCGTGGAGGCGGCGCATCAGGCGCGGGTGCTCGTCGAGATATTCAACGAATGGGCCGCGCGGAAACTTGCAGGTCTGCACTTTCGTGACGGCATCGGCGCTGACGCCGTAAAAATCCAGCAGCGCGATGCCCAGAAAATCTCCCGGCAGCGCAAAGCCGACGATCTGGCGCCGTCCGTCGGCGATCATCTTGTAAAGGCGCACCACGCCCTGTGTGATATTGAAGACATGGCTGGCAATATCGCCTTCGGTGAACAGCGTCGACTTGGCTTCCACTTCATAAGTGCGCGACAGACGTTCAAAGGACATCAGATCTTCAGGCTCGAGCGCGGCACAGACGCTCAGTTCTCTCACCCGGCATGTCGCGCAGACATGGTCATCCTTGCCATGTGTGCACTCTTGGCCAAGCCGGATCACGTCAGGCATTAAAATGGACATAAAAACCTACCAGAAGTCCGAATGCTCGGAATTTAAGAACTTTACGTCAATACCATACCCAAAAGCAATGTCACAACCCGCGACGCTGCCCTGCAACAGAAGCGGAGCCGTTTGACCTGCGTCAATGTGCAACATAGCACAGCCATGCAAGCTTGCCAAAGCTGAAGAGTTTTGTCCAATGCCCGAATTTTATACCTTGCAATGGCTGGATCCAGCAGATTGGGCGCAGGCCTATCCGCTGGTTCGCATGGCCTTTGGCGGCATCTCGCTGGCCGACTGGCGCAAGCGCGCCCGCCAGCTGACGCGGCCGGGGCCTGCCAAGGGCGGGCTTATGGTTGTGCGCGGCCTGCGCGGAACCATCCATGGTCTGCTGGCTTACCATATGGAGTCGAATTTCGCCGGACAGCGGATCCTGCGGATCAGCGATCTCGTTCTTGCCCGGCTGCCCGGTGCGGCGCTGGATGAAGCGGTGTTGCAGGGTATCTCGGAGCTTTTCCGGAACCACCAATGTTCGGCTCTCGTGCTTGACCTGCCGGCCAATGGCCGCCACCAGCCCGCTCTGAGCAGCAAACTGCTCGATCAGTATGAATTTGTCCTGCGCGGCATTGTCTATGGCCGCACACATGCGCCGGTCTAGATATGATAGGTCAGCGCATCCTCGTCTATGTCGCTGAGGTCGCGCATTTCTGCCAGTGAGCGGTGGTCGAGCACATTGGCTATGGCGTTGCGCACTTCGATCATCATCAGCCGCACGGTGCATTTTTCCTCGCGCGCGCAGTCCTCGCAGCGCCGGTAAGAGCCGCGGCTGGCGCAGGGAATGGGCGCAAGCGGCCCGTCGAGCACGCGGATGATCTGGCCAACCATGATCTGGTGCGCCGGACGGGCCAGCACATAGCCGCCGCCTCGGCCTTTCTTCGAATGCACCATGCCGGCGTTGCGCAATTCGCCCAGAATGGCGTCGAGGAATTTCTTCGGGATATTGTTGCGCGTGGCGATATCGCTGACGAGCGCAGGCTCGCCGCTTGCGCATCCCGCCAGATGGACCATGGCCTTAAGGCCGTATTTTCCTTTGTTAGTCAGCATTATCGACCTGATCTTGCGCCAAAACCGCCATATCAGATTCCAGACCTAGCAGCCTTGAAAAATCTGTCCATAAAATTCATAGACAAAATAACATAAAAGCCTCTCCGGCAAAACGGAGAGGCTTTTTGGGAAGCGGCTGAAGCCTCAGGCTACGATTTTGAGCGCTTCGTCGAGCGCGCGGCGCGGCTTGCGCGGCCAGTTGCCGGGTGCGGCCCGGCCTAGCGCAATCAGCATCACGGGGATTTCATTTTCCGCAAGACCGGCCTCTCTGGCTACACCTTCGGGATCGAATCCGACCATGGCGCCGGAGGCAAGGCCCTTGGCCTGAGCGGCGAGCATGAGCGTCATCGCCGCCATGGACGCAGAGCGGATGGCCTCATCATGCTGGAGTTGGTTGTTGCTGTCATACATGCCATTGGCCATGCCTACCCAGCCGTCGAACGCCGCCTGATCGATCGCGCCTGAATCGAGCATCGGCTGGACCAGACGCGGCAGATCGCGGTGGCCGCCAACCTTGCCGACAATAACGAATGTAACGGCCGCATTGGCTACCTTGGCCTGATTATAGGCCACGGCCTTGAGGCGGGCCTTGGCTTCCTTGCCGCTCACGGCAATCATCCGCCAGTTCTGCATGTTGAATGATGTCGGCGTTTCCTGGCAAAGGGCAACAAGTTCACTGATTTCAGCGTCTGTCATCACGTGGTTTGGGTCAAAATTATTAGCCGAAACCCGCGATCTGATAGCGTCTATTGTATCGAGCATTGTTTTATCCGTCAGTTGTGTGTGTAAACACTTTTTGAATACGCTGTATATAGGCTTCGGCCTTGGACTTTGCATATGCATTTGTGCAAAATTGCTTTGCGGCAGATTAAAGCCAAAAAAGGACCGGCGCTGCGCAAGGCCCTTATGTTATTGAGCTTTTGTTGTCAGAAAGAGCATTTGCTCTGTTTGGCAGGCTGGCGCGGGACGGGGGATTCGTACGGGGGTGCAGGGTGGGCCATCTGAGCAGGAGCCGCCTTCTCGGCGCGCTGGGACTGCCGCTGCGTCGGCTGCGCCGGTTCTGGCTGTTTTATTGCGAGGCGCTGGCGTTCAGGCCCGGCGCGCGGGCCTATGGCTTGCTGGTGTGGGGGCTTCTGGCGTGCGTCCTGCCGCTTGGGTTTGCGCCGCATCCGCCGGTTGTTTATGTGCTTGCTTCATGGCTCAGCCTGCTTCTGGGCCTGATTATTGCCTTTGACATCGTCTATCTGATCATTCCCGATATTCTGGTGGCGCTTCTGTTTGCCACCGGCCTTTTCTGGCAGGCGGCGCATGGCCATGACGGACTGGTTCTTGCCGCGTGTACCGCAGTGGTGGCCGTCATTCTGGGCTGGGTCATGAACCGGATTTACGGGCTTTTGCGCGATTCCGGTGAATTCCCGGCTCTGGGCGGCGGCGACCTGAAACTGCTTGGCGCCATCGGCATGTGGAGTGGTGCGGGCGGACTCGCCTTGATCCTGATGGTGGCTTACCTGTCTGCCGGCCTGTTTCTTATAACTTCCCGTCTTGTCTGGAAGCAGGATCGTGCTTATCCGCTGGCATTCGGGCCGCATCTCGTTCTCGGATTCTGGCTCGTGATCATGCGTGGCTGACGGCCCTTGGCACGATCAGCGCCCGGCATCGCCATCCGCCAGTTTTTGTGCGAACAATGCGATCGTTTTTGCATAGACATGCGCCTTGTTCCATTGCAGCAGAACTTCGAAATTGGGCTCGCCCTCATTCCAGCCTGCGCCCTTCTGCCAGCCTTTATTCTGCAGGAAATGGGCGGTGGAAGCGAGCACATCGGCCGTGTCGTGAATGAGATCGATGCGGCCATTGCCGTCATAATCCAGCGCATAGGCCAGATAGGCCGATGGCATCATCTGCGTCTGGCCAATTTCCCCGGCCCAGGCGCCGCGCATTGACTCCGGCTGCAGATCGCCGCGCTGGACAATCTGCAGCGCATCGAGAAATTCTTCCCGGAAATGCGCCGCGCGGCGGCAATCATAAGCCAGCGTGGCGAGGGCGTTCAGCGTGCGGAACATGCCGAGCCCGGCGCCAAAATCTGTTTCCAGTCCCCAGATTGCCACCAGAACCGGCCCCGGCACGCCGAATTGCTCTTCGATCCGCCTGAACAGCGCGGCATTGCCTTTCAACAGGCTCCGGCCCTTGCGCAGACGGTAGGCATTGACCATCCGCCCGGAAAATTGCTCGAAACTTTGATGAAACACCTTCTGGCCGCGGTCATGCGCAATAACTGAGCGGTCATAGGCTATGGCACCGAATGTGCGCTCGAGCGTTGTCCCGGATATTCCGGCTTCCAGCGCCTGAGCGCGAAAGCTTTCGAGCCATTTTGTAAAACCTTCGGCGCTCTGGCCGCATTCAGGTGCGGCGGCGGCCGCAGATGCTCCGGGCAGCCCTGCGAGCAACAAGATCATCGCTCCCCGGCGCCACATATGGCGCATTCTGGTTTTCATGACTGAGCTCCTGCCTTCCGAAAGGCCTCAAAGCCGGATCGTGCCACTTTTGAAGGGATTTTTCAAATGTGACCGCGTCGGACAGCAGGCGGGCGATATAAAAAAGGGCTAGGAAAAATGAAATACCTGCGCTAAAAGCATCCGCGTCGCCGCAGTAGCTCAGTTGGTAGAGCACGTCATTCGTAATGATGGGGTCGGGAGTTCGATTCTCTTCTGCGGCACCAATAATTTCAATAACTTAGCACAAATTTTGAAGTGCTCCGCACGCTGAAATGCATCTTCGGTAAGCATACGGTAAGCAAGCGGAAAAAATTCACCATCGGCGATCAGGATATTGAATTCGCGGATCATTTCGCTCATTTGTGCCCCGCTTCATGGCGATGGTAAAAATTCCCAATTTTGGCAGGCCGGAGGGACGCTGAAGAACCGTTGGTGTCGTCAAAAAGCGAAAGACGTTGCCCGCCGCCCTTTCATTTTCCCCCGTTGACAACTTTCGCCGGCAGGCAGAAATTACCGGCATAAACAAATTGGCATCCGGCGCGCGTCGCCACATCGAGCTGCCAATTTATGTCACCCCATAGTTCCATCAGACAATCGACATCTGCTGCTGCAAGGCAGAGGTCTCGATCCAACATGCGTTGAAAGGTTCCAGAATGAATGATCTTACCCTCGTCATGAAGGCGGCGCAGATGGCCGCGCAATGGCACGTCCGGCAGCGCCGCAAGGGCAAGGCGCGCGAGCCTTATATCAATCATCTGATCGAGGTGGCCGAGATCGTCGCCGAAGTGACGGACGGCAAAGACGCCAATCTCGTTGCCGCGGCGCTGCTGCATGACACGAGCGAAGATTGCGGCGTCACAGCGGCGATGCTGGAAGAGATGTTCGGCGCCGACGTCGCCAGCCTCGTCCAGCAAGTCACCGATGATAAACGCAAGCCAAAGGCTGAGCGCAAACGTCTGCAGGTGCTCAATGCGCCCAGGAAAAGCCCGCGGGCCAAGATCCTTAAACTGGCTGACAAGACCAGCAATCTGCGGGCGATCCGGAACAGCCCGGCGCGCACATGGTCGATAGAGCGCCGTCTGGCCTATATCGCTTGGGCCCGCGAGGTGGCGGCGGGCCTGCGCGGCATCAACCGAATGCTGGAAGCCAAATTCGATCAGGCGGCCCACGAGGCCGAACAGGCCGTCGCGGAGGTTGTAACCGAGTAAACCACTTTATCGAGACACGGTCCGGGATCATGTGCGATTTCGACGTCACTTTGGAAGCCATCCTCACGTTCATCGATACCGAAGGCCGCCGTAACGCCTATGTCTGCCGGCATATCCGGCGGGTGATGGCGGCGTTGCAGCGCGGCGACATCACTCAGGCCCAAGCCGGCCGCAATTGTCTCGACATCCTGCGCCAGGCTGTTCGTCACCGACAGAAATATGGCTCGGCGAGCCCTCAGGCCTTGCCCGATCCAACTCCGGCCAAGCCCAACCCCGGACAGGAGGATGTTGCACGCTGGCTGGTGCTGATCCGGCAATGCGTCGAGCGACGCCTTCAGGAAGAATATGACATCATGTGGGGTGATGAGGATGAGGCCATAACACCATCCAAACTCATCACCTCGCTGCCTCCGGCGGCACAGTGCGCCCATGTCCGCGGCGAACCGCTGATCGTCTCCGACGGAAAATTCTGGCTCTGGCGCAATGCGGCATGCCGGGCTGTCAAACGGCGAAAGGTCATGCGCTCAATGCAGATCCTGTCCCGACAGGAATTCAACATTTATTATCCTGACCTGCCGCAGCTTCCGAGCAGGAAAGCGACCAAGCCGACGTCCCCAGAAAAGCCCCGTAAGCCATCCGCGCCCGCGCGAACCCCATTACTCGTCACGCTCGATCCCTACCTCGGGCGCTTGTTTCCGGTGTTCAGCAACGGACGTGGAGAGCAAAATCACGCTCAATGAATTAGCCAAGAGTTTCACGAATAAAAATACGGGCTGTGTGAGGTTGATCTAAGACCCGAATTCCTGTCATTAGCTGGGGGTTAGATCACAGGTCGCTCGGTCAAAAGTGCGCGGCGTCGCCATTCCGAAACAAAGTCTGAATTTCAAGGCGCGTTCCGTTAAATTTTAGCCAAAATTTACGGTCGGTTATGCCGATAGCAACTTGCGTTCCCGAAGCACCTAATTTTTTCAATGTTTTGCAAAGTTCACTAAGTCTGTATGAATCTACGCCAATATTGGCGCGCCAGGGTGAAGTACAATAAATCAAAGTTCCCATAACCGGTGTATTGACAACGATCCCGTCTCGATCTGCCAGAAACTGCGTGTCAAGCGGCACTTCGGCTTTAGTGCTTTTCGTACCCAGCCGCATTTTTGGCAATTTACTGGCTGCTTCAAATAATTCATCGAAAGGCAGTTGAACGGACCGGTCATGATTCATGCATTTTGTCCTATTTTATCGTGGCCATAGCGTTCAAAGCCCATCTTTATAGCGGAAAGCATGCCACTGCGCCATGCTTCTCCGATATGAGTAATGTCTCAGTTTGAATTTTTGGCGCACCGCTTGCGATAGTGGCGCGCGGTCTCGACTCCGAAACCATCGCACCAATCTTTGCTACGGTATCGTCCAACGACGAAAGCCGATGCGTGATCCCCAACGCAATTGCCGAGATGACGCGCAGCATCTTGTGGATGAGGCGGAAGTTGTAGCACGCAAAATAGAGCGCCAGAGCGTGACCGTGATTATCCAACTTCTTTGAAAAAGCGATTGGCAATCGGGTGAAGGGGTGGTTCTGCATCCGGATGGACAGACCCATTCTCTTCACGTGCGAATGCGAAGTGGAGATATGCGCAACGTCGGGATTGTCGTCGCGGCGATCATAGGTCCGTGCAACTTCACAAGTTGCAAAGTCTGCATCAGCGCCAAATGAGCCATTAACGACTTTAAAATACGCCTTACGGCCATCAGTAGTAAATTGGATCCGGTTGGCAAGCCGCGCGCCAAGATCGTTCATCACGATTTTTGCACTCTCAGCGCCATGATCGGCTGCGAAATAGGCGAACATTGGCTTCGTGCCGGCGTCGATGGCGATCCACGTTTGAACGTCGCCAACATCAGCAGGCGTCGTCTATGCATCCGCCAGGTTAATTGCTTGGCCTAAAAAACGACCAGATTTCATCGCACTGGATGCGCGCAGCCTTCGCGCCAAGTACATGCTCGTCGTGGATGGCACGACAGGCTTATTCAGCCCCAACCAGCAGTTGGCTAACAGGGTTGGTCGATGCGTTTGCAATGCGGCTGATTGAGCTCATGGATTAGCCTTCGCGCAACGTGGCAAGTATTCGGACACATTTTGCAAGGGCAAGTTTGTTTTTGCTCATTTTTATTTGAACACTGATGCTTAACGTCAACAGCGAATTTCCATGCTTGCAATTTTTTATGCAAGCAATATAACTTGCACGATAATGTTGCAAGCAGGAGTTTCCAATGGCTGATGATAACAGCACCAAGGCGGCTGGAGGGAGAGCTAGAGCATTGGCTCTCACACCAGAGCGCCGCAAAGAAATTGCACGTAAGGCAGGTGCTTCGCGTTGGGGAACCTTACGCCAGGCGATCAGCCGGGAAGGGATCGTCAAGGTCGCAGGGACAGAATTGCAGTGTTACGTGCTTGATGACGAAACGCGCGTTTTGGCGCGTGCCAGTTTCGTGCGTGCTATTGGCAGGACGGGTAAGGTTAAAGGAGGGCGCAGCTTTGATGAGGAATTCCAAACGCCCGTCTTTCTGACTGCTGAGAACCTAAAACCTTTTTTCCCCAGTGACTTAAGTGTGAATTCCAAACCCATCCTGTTCATGGACGGCGACAGCCAAATGATAGGATATCGGGCCGAACTCCTGCCTGATGTTTGCGACATTTTTGCCGATGCAGACCGCGCTGGCGTTTTGCGCGCGAACCAAAAGCATATTGCCACTGCATGTCGAACGCTTAGTCGTGGTTTGACTCGTGTCGGTATCATTGGCTTGATTGATGAGGCAACTGGATACCAGCGCGAGCGTGCCGCTGATGCTTTAGCCAAAATTCTGGAAAATTATATCGCCAAGGAATTGCAGCCATGGATTCAGACGTTCCCGCCCGAATTCTATGATAACCTTTTCCGACTGCGTGGGTTGCACTACCCGCGCGACACTGTGAAACGCCCACAGTATTTTGGTTATTTGACAAATGACGTTGTTTACAAGCGGCTCGCGCCCGGCGTCGTAGATGAGTTGAAACGTGTCACCCCCAAATTGCCAAGTGGGCGGCGTAAGCACCAATATTTTAGGCGACTCTCGGAAAATTTAGGGCATCCGAAATTGCGTGAGCATTTAGCTGCAGTAATTACCGTCATGATGCTTAGTGATAATTATGATGATTTCATTCAAAAACTAGATCGCGTGAAACCACGGTATGGCGAAACCATACCCTTACCCTTTGATAGCCCATTGACAGGGCTTTAGCTTCTACCTCAACGCTTCGCTGCAGTCGCCTAAGGTATCTCAGCCCGCCGCTCTGGTGTCATGTTTATCGCATGATGCTTGCCTCGCAAACTGGTCGGCAGCACGTTTGGTAGTGTCCGTCTTTTCCTCAATCTAGCTGGTCGCGATCTTCCCAATCATTACCGCAAAGCCGATGGCGTCGGCTGGGCGCTTATCTCCGCGCGGGCCTTCAAGCATCGTTTTTTATCCGCATAAGTTCATCATTAATTTGTGGAATCTGTTCAGGCGTCGCGGATGCTTTGAGTCCTACCAGAAATCGATGAGTTCGCATTTCAGACGCCTTGCGCTTACGCCATTGCCAAACGGCAACCGCCGAGGCACATATGGCCCACAAGAAGCCTCCGATCGACGCTAAATCTGGAACTGACAAACCTTTAACTCCATGATCTCCGCTAAGTATAAAGCATCGACGCGCCTAGCACCGCCGTCAAGAGCGGGGAAATTCAAACTGAGACACAACCTCGATAAGCCAGCACACCAGTGATTTTCATTTTGTGCCAGATAGGGCGCGATCTGAGAATCATTCCACACTAATTGTTGCCAAAACAATTGTTTTGTTGAGGTTTGCAAACGCATTTTAATGATACAGAACAATTGTGCCGATATTTCAACCTAAAACAAGTCGGAAGCCGTGCAACATCCCGATGTCGACCTTAAATCGCTTCTCGAACAACAAGGTACCGAAGCCTTCCCGCATGTGAAACGATCGGCGGTGTTGATGCAGTGACAGTTTCTGTCATGGCTTGGGTGAAGCCTTTTATTCGCGTAGAAATGATACTCAACCGATGGCATAAAAAGCCAGGGAGAAGACTGGATGGCTCTGCAGGTCGTATATGTGCTCACTAACCCCGCGATGCCCGGGTTCGTGAAGATCGGCAAGACGTTGCTTGATGACGTCAGCCAGCGGCTTGCCCAGCTCTACACCACGGGTGTTCCGTTTCCTTTCGAGATGGCCTTCGCATGCAAGGTGCCCAATGCTGATGAGGTAGAAAAGGCGCTACATCGTGCGTTTGCTCCAAACCGCGCTAACCCCAAGCGTGAGTTCTTCAACATAGAACCGGACCAAGCCATTGCCATTCTGAAACTTCTGCATGTCGGGGATGCGACAGAAGAAATCTCCAAAATGCCGACAGCGATACCTGCTGAGGAGATCGAGGCGGGCAATCAATACAAGGCACGCCGACCCAATCTCAACTTCAAGGAGATGGGCATACCAACGGGATCGGTTCTGCACTTTACCGAGAGCGATGCTACTGTTGTGGTGAGTAGCGAACGCAAGGTGAATTTCAACGGTGAAGAGATGTCATTGACAGCTGCGACGAGGCAGTTGCTTGGGTTAGATTACAGCGTCGCACCTGGCCCCTATTGGACTTATGAAGGCAAGGTGCTCCGTGCTATCTACGATGATACCTATGGAGCGACGACCTAGCTTACGTCTGCCAAGGTTGCACTCCTGTCTATAGAATGACAAAGCTATGAGCCTGATAAAATCAAAAAAACGCGTCGCTGACCACGGAGAAGTTTTCACCCCGGCCTGGCTGGTGGACGCAATGCTGGACCTCGTGAAAGAGGAGACCGACCGCATTGACTCCCGATTCCTCGAACCAGCCTGTGGCAGCGGCAATTTTCTTGTTAAAATTCTTCAACGCAAGCTCGCCGCAGTTGAGGTGAAATACGGCAAGTCCGACTTCGAGCGACAACATTACGCGTTGCTTGCGCTGATGTGTATCTATGGGATCGAACTGCTGACAGACAATATTGCCGAGTGCCGGGGCAATTTGCTGGACATTTTCGCCGAATATCTTGGCGTCAATGAAACCAGCGACCTGTATCGCGCCGCGTTTTTTGTGTTGTCGCAGAACCTCGTGCATGGCGATGCGCTGACGATGCGGGCTCAAGATGCCCAGCCTATTACGTTTGCCGAGTGGGGCTATCTTGGCAAAGGCAAGTTCCAGCGCCGGGATTTCCGACTGGATGTATTGACGGGATCATCGGCGTTCAGCGCTGAAGGTTCACTGTTTGCTCATCTTGGCAAGCACGAGATCTTTACCCCAACCAAAAGCTGGCCAACAATGACGGTGAGCGATCTGGCCGCCGGCTATGAGAGTATCCCAAAGGAGGCCGCATGAATATGCAGGTGGGCTTTGCCCTGCGCGGGCGCAACCCTGATGTGCTGACCTGTATCGCAAACCTGTCGAACGACGAGGTGTTCACCCCGCCCGATTTCGCAAACCGTATGCTGAACACCTTAGAGAAGGCTTGGGCGGCCGATCATAGCGGGGCTGACATATGGGCCGATAAGAACGTGCGGTTTCTCGATCCATTCACGAAGTCTGGTGTGTTCTTGCGTGAGATTACTACCCGTCTGACCGAAGGATTGGCGCGCGAAATCCCCGATCTTCAGACCCGTGTGGATCATATCCTAACAAAGCAGATTTTTGGCATTGGGATTACGCGGCTAACCAGCATGCTGGCACGTCGAAGTCTCTATTGCTCCAAACATGCCAACGGCGAGCATTCGATAGCCCGCAGCTTCAAGACCGACAGTGGAAACATCTGGTTTGAACGGACCGAACACACATGGGCAGCAGGGAAGTGCAAATACTGCGGCGCGAGCAAGGAATCGCTCGACCGCGGGGCGGGCCTTGAATCCCACGCCTATGCGTTCATCCATACCGATAACATCAAGACTCGGATCTCCGAGCTGTTTGGAGGCGACATGCAGTTTGACGTAATTATCGGCAATCCACCGTATCAATTAGATGATGGTGGCCACGGGGTGAGCGCGTCCCCTATCTATCAAAAATTTGTCGAGCAGGCGAAGGCTTTGGAGCCACGTTTTCTATCGATGGTTATACCGTCGCGATGGTTTGGCGGGGGCAAAGGCCTGGGAGAGTTTAGGTCGACAATGTTGACTGACAATCGGATCCGAAAGTTGGTTGATTTTGAAAATGCAAAAGACGCCTTTCCTGGCGTGGACCTTGCTGGAGGCGTCTGCTACTTCCTGTGGAATCGTGACGAGCGGGGTCTTTGCGAGGTTATCAACTTCGTTGGGAGTAAGTTTGAAAACGCTACAGAACGACGGCTAGACGAATTTTCGACTTTTATCAGGCACAGTGCTGCTGTTCCAATTATCCGCAAGATTCTCTCCACCGGCGATCAGACGATGACAGCGCAGGTTTCTAGCAGGAAGCCCTTTGGACTTGCGACCAATGCGCGACCTGAAGAGGCTGGGGACTTAGTTCTCAGATGGGAAAGGGGTACAGGCCCATTCCCACGAAACAAAATAACCGCTGGATCAGAAATAATCGACAAATGGAAGGTGATTACTTCGTATGTCGCCTACGATCATGCAGGAAATCCGGGCAAAGACGGTAAGCGCAAAGTATTTTCAAAAATAGACGTGATGCCGCCGCGCGAAATCTGCACGGAAACTTACCTTGTGATTGGTGCTTACGATACGAAAATAGAGGCGAACAATCTAGTTAAATACATGAAAACAAAATTCTTCCGCTTCCTCGTAGCGCAGTTCATGTATTCCCATCATCTCACCAAATCTGCGTATGATTTCGTTCCTGTTCTCGACATGAATATCGAATGGACTGACGAAAAGCTCGCAAATCGCTATCGACTCACCAACGAGGAGTTGGAATTTATCGACTCAAAGATTAAGCCATTCGTTTAAAAATTATTGGGGGCTCTATGACTAATCCCGTATCTCACGCGATGCTCAACATTCTGCTCGAAGCAGAAGTTGCACCGAAGTCACAACCTAGGTTTGAAAAGCGTTATCTTGCTGCAACAAAAGTTAGCGTGTCGCCTGGTACTCCGGAGCATTACCAAGCCCAGCTGAATAAATGGGGTACGGAATTACGGGTTTACTTCAACGATCCGGGGATGGCCGTTTCGTTGGCGGCGATTGGTTTGCGCGTAGAGCAAGGACGTAAAGGGTACAGATCAGGAGAATATCATTACCGCGTAAACGACAATAGCTTTTGGTGGAAGTTGGTGGAACTTCATGGCCTGCGCTTAGGACTGAACTAAAACCGTTCTGCCAATATATCCCGCTTGAGGGCGCTATGAATAAGCCTGCCATCGACGATATCCTCTCACCAAAGCCGGAAGCGCGCCCGCGCATCTACGCCTACGCAATTGCCGATGCAGCGCATGCCGGGCTTCTCAAAATTGGCCAAACCACACGCGACGTCAAAAGCCGCGTGGCCGAACAGCTTCGCACTGCTGTCATCAAGAACTACCGTATCGAGCTGGACGAACCCGCCGAGTGCGACGATGGCTCGATCTTTTCCGATCACGATGTGCGCGCGGCTCTAGTTCGCAAGGGCTTTGTTAAAAGCGAATTAGAATGGGTGCGCTGCAAGGTTGTCGACGTGGCTACCGTGATCGCCGAACTGCGTACAGGGAAGAAATTTGGCGGTAACCATCATCAGACCTTTGGAATGCGCCGCGAACAGGCGGAAGCGGTTCGTGTGACGCACGCCTATTTCCATTCCCGCTGGGCCGAAGACATGCATGCCGTGCCGCGGTTCCTGTGGAACGCGAAGATGCGCTTCGGCAAGACCTTTGCCTCCTATCAGCTCGCGAAGAAAATGGGCGCCAAACGCGTGCTGGTTTTGACGTTCAAGCCCGCCGTAGAGGACGCTTGGCAGACCGATCTCGAAAGCCACGCGGACTTCGACGGTTGGCAATACCTGTCCCGAACTTCAGGTGGTGATCCGACGCAGATCGATGCAAAAAAGCCGGTTGTCTATTTTGGTTCCTTTCAGGACTTGCTTGGCCGGGATGCGGCAGGAAATATCAAGCCCCGAAACGAATGGCTGCATGAGGTAAACTGGGATCTCGTCATATTCGACGAATACCATTTCGGAGCTTGGCGCGACACCGCCAAGGAATTGTTTGAAGGCGAGGAAGATGCGGTCGCCAAACGAGAAACTAAGCTCGAATATGCCAGCGGATTGGAAGATATAAACGAGGACCTGAATGTTCTGTCCCAAAAGGAAACAGACTTCCTTCCCATCACAACCAAAGCCTATCTCTACCTTTCGGGCACGCCTTTCAAGGCGCTCGCGACAGGCGAGTTCATCGAGGAGCAGATTTTTAACTGGACCTACACCGACGAACAGCGTGCCAAAGCCGAATTCGCCGCGCGAAATCCCGACAAGTGGAATCCATACGGTGCGTTGCCTCAGATGCGGTTGCTTACATACCAGATGCCTGACGAATTGGTGGCGATTGCGAGTTCAGGAGAGTTCGACGAATTTGATCTGAACGAGTTCTTCTCGGCGAATGGGACGGGCCACAGAGCGCAATTCAAGCACAAAGACGATGTACAGAAATGGTTGGATATCATTCGTGGCCAATATGCGCCGAAGGCTGTTGAAAGTCTCAAGACCGGTACCCGGCCGCCGTTTCCCTATTCCGACGTACGCCTGTTGCCTTACCTGCAGCACTCGTTCTGGTTTTTGCCGAATGTGGCGTCATGTCATGCGATGGCGAATCTTTTAGCGGAAAAGCACAACACGTTTTGGCATGAATACGAGATCGTCACTGCAGCTGGAGCATCGGCAGGAATTGGGCTAGAAGCGCTGCCGCCAGTGCGCAAGGCCATCGGTAGCGGGTTCGACACTAAAACGATCACGCTGTCCTGCGGCAAGCTCACTACCGGCGTGACGGTAGCTCAGTGGTCATCCATCCTGATGCTGCGTAACTTGAAATCGCCCGAGACCTATTTTCAGGCGGCGTTTCGTGTCCAGTCGCCTTGGTCGATCAAAAATCCGAATGGCGACGATCCGCATGAAGAAGAAATTCTGAAGCCTGCGTGTTTCGTATTTGACTTCGCGCCGACGCGCGCTCTTCGGCAACTCTCCGAATACGGCATCGGCCTGTCACCAAACGAACCAAATCCAGAAAACGCCGTCAGGGATCTCGTGTCGTTTCTGCCGGTGCTCGCCTATGACGGCGCCAACATGACGCAGATCGATGCCGGCGGCATCCTCGATATCGCGATGGCGGGCACATCAGCCACGCTGTTGGCCCGCAAGTGGGAAAGCGCACTGTTGGTGAACGTCGACAACGATACGCTGCGCAGGATCATGGATAACCCGGAAGCAATGGCAGCCGTCGAACGCATAGAGGGTTGGCGCGCATTGGGCGACAACATTATTGAGACTATCATTAACAAGAGCGGGAAAGTCAAAGAGCTCAAGAACAAAGCAAAGTCTGGAGATTTGACGGACAGGGAGAAGAAAGAACTCACGGATGAGGAAAAGGAATATAAATCCAAGCGAAAGCTCGTTCAGGAAAAACTGATTAAATTCGCAACTCGTATTCCGGCGTTTATGTACCTGACCGACTTCCGCGAGAATACACTTCAGGACGTGATCACGAAGTTGGAGCCGCATTTGTTTGCGGCTGTCACCGGCCTTACGGTGCAGGATTTCCACTTATTGGTGCGTCTGAAGGTATTCAACACCGAACAGATGAACCAGGCGGTGTTTGCTTTCCGCCGTTATGAAGACGCATCTTTGCGATACACCGGAATCGAGAGCCACGATGGGCTTACACATTACGGGCTTTACGACACTGTCGTGGCACGGGAGTGATGCCGCAGGCACTGAAAGCCGCGTCGCGGTTTCTATGTTTCAACAGGTTCTGAAATATTCGGTCTCGGAGACCCGCAAACTGCAGATCGTAGCGAAGGCAACAGTACGAATTTATGGAAGCTGCTCGCACCTTGTCATATGCGATAGTCAATAAGTTCGGCACTTGGTATTCACCAGAAACGCAAATTCCCTTCTTTTTTAGGGGCAAGGTCACAAGCCTAAACCAATGATCTTTAATTTCGTAGGTAATTGAGTATCAATTCAGCTGCTTTTTCAGCGATCATTATCGTTGGAGCATTGGTATTGCCTGAAGTGATACGCGGCATCACCGAAGCATCTACAACCCGAAGTCCGGTGAGCCCAATAACCTTTAGTTCAGGGTCGACAACGGCATTCTCATCCCGACCCATGCGACAACTGCCAACAGGATGATACATGGACTGTGCATTATTGCGCAGATAATCAACTATTTCCGCATCGGACCGATAATTTTTGCCGGGTAAAACTTCGTCCTTCAAATGTTGGACGAATGGCTCGGTGGCGAATATCTCGCGGATCAAGCGTAAGCCCCGGATTAACGGCGCGAGGTCGCGATCGTCGGTGAGATAATTTGCTACCATTTTTGGTTTATCGGCAGGGTTTACTGAGCGAAGCGTGACGCAACCTGTCGAATAAGGCCTGAGAAGTGTGCAAGAGGCCGTCACGGCTGGAGTGCGCTCCGCAGTGTACATTCCCGATTTGCTTATCATGCTGAATGGCCGCATCTGGACCTGCAGATCCGGCGCTGGGAGATCGGGCGTTGATCGAGTGAATAGGCCCACTTGCGCGGCGGCTGACGTGAGCAGGCCCCGTCTTGTCAGCAAGTAGCGCAAGACTTCGGGAAGCATCCGTACATTGCTTGAAATCATTTTGTTGATTGAGAATGGAGGATCGACGCCCACGAGGCAATGCGCGTAAATATGGTCATGCAGATTGCGGCCAACGCCTTTCAAAGCTTGTCGCACTTCGATCCCTAAGGATTGAAGATGTTGAGAAGGGCCAATGCCCGAGAGCATGAGGAGTTGTGGCGAATTGATGGCTCCGCCGCATAAAATAATTTCGCGCGAAGCAAATGCTTCTTCAATACGATCGCCGACACGAAAACGAACCCCCTCTGCCCTCTTGCCGTCAAAGATAATGCTCTCGGCACGGGCATGTGTGCGTATTACGAGGTTTTTTCGATGTCGTACCGGATGTAGAAATGCTTGCGATGCGGAAGCTCGAATACCGTTTCGAATAGTAAATTGCAAATAGCCGACTCCTTCTTGCGTCGCGCCATTGAAATCATCATTTCTTGGAATGCCTTTTCGGACCGCCGCCTCAACAAAAGCTTGCGATGCGGGATGGGGTTCGAGAAGCGGTGAAACGTCAAGCTCGCCTTTGTCGCCGTGCCAATCGCTCGCTCCCTGAAAGTGGCGCTCGCTTTTCTTGAAATACGGCAACACGTCACGCCAACTCCAGCCATCATTTCCCGATGCCGCCCACCCGTCAAAATCGGCCGGCGTACCGCGCATATAAACGTGACCGTTGATGGAACTACTGCCGCCTAGCGTTTTGCCTCGCGGCCAGATGATTTGGCGATTGCGTAGTCCTGGTTCTTCTTCGGAAACATAGCCCCAAGTGAGGTGGGGATTTGAGACTACGCGAGGCACGCCAGCCGGAATTTTGATCCATGGATTTCTGTCCTCGCCGCCGGCCTCGAGCAGAAGTACGCGGTGATTGGGATTGCTGGAAAGACGATTCGCTAAAACGCAACCAGCCGATCCTGCGCCTATGATTATAAAATCGTGCACGACTGATCCTCAGCGGATGACGAATGGATCTGCAACCTCGGATGTTGTGCTGATCCATACGCTTTTTGTTTGTGTATAATCGTATATTGCTTCAAGACCGTTTTCGAAACCAACGCCGGAGCGCTTATACCCCCCTAGCGGTGACATATAACTGACGGCGCGATACATGTTCACCCAAACAGTGCCGGCTTGAAGAGCGTCGGCCATACGCAATGCGCGGCCAACATCCTTGGTCCAAACTCCGGCAGCGAGTCCATATTGGCTGTCATTGGCTATTCGGATGGCGTCAGCCTCATCATCAAAGGGGATACAGGCTAAGACGGGACCGAATACTTCCTCTTGGGCAATTCGCATCCGGTTTTCGACCCGACCGAGAATGGTTGGCTCGACAAATTGCCCTTTACCGCATTCAGGTAAGGTGCCGCGTTTGCCGCCGAGCAAAATTTCAGCGCCTTCCTGCTTGGCAATATCAATATAGCCTAGAATTTTGTGGAATTGCGGTTCGGTGGTCACGGGTCCCACTTGCGTCGCTGTATCGAGCGGATTGCCCATTCGCGCGCGCGCCGCATAATCGACGACCTGTTTGACAAAATCGTTATAAATGTTGCGTTGAACAAGCAGGCGGGACCCCGCGACACAGGTTTGACCGGAGGCTGCAAAAATACCCGAAATCACACCCTTTACGGCATTTTCGAGATCAGCATCGCCGAAAACAATGTTCGGTGACTTTCCGCCCAATTCCAGCGTAACTTTCTTTAGCCCTCGAGCGGCGGCCTCATAGACTCGTTGTCCGCCCGTTTCACTGCCGGTAAAGGCAATTTTTGACACATCTGGATGTGTGACAAGAGGCTCACCGATTTCGCCGCCAAATCCTGTGACGACATTGATCACGCCCGGCGGAATACCCGCTGCATCTGCGAGCTTAGCGAGCTCAAGGGTTGAGGCGGACGTAAATTCGGACGGCTTGATCACAAAGCAATTGCCGGCGGCAAGTCCCGGTGCGAGCTTGTAGGCGGCAAGAAGGAGCGGAGAGTTCCACGCCGTGATGGCAAGGCAAACGCCGTAAGGCTCCCGGCGCGTGAAATTCATCGTATCCGGCTTGTCCACAGGGATCACGGCGCCCTGAACTTTGTCAGCAAGTCCGGCGAAATAATGAAACCATTCGGCCACAAGCCGAACCTGAGCGAGCATTTCGGTGATCAACTTACCGTTGTCGACCACTTCAATCTTTGCCAGTCGCTCCGCATTATCTCGGATGAGATCGGCAAATTTTCTTAAAATGTGACCACGACGAGTCGGGCTGATCCTTGACCAGACGCCTGAATCAAATGCTGCCTTTGCCGCCGCGACAGCACGATTGGCATCCTCCGCATTGCCGCGAGGAAACGTTGCCCAAACTTCGCCCGAATACGGATTGCTGCTTTCAAATATTTCACCCGAAGCACCGTCCACCCATTGCCCGCCAATCAAAAATTTGTAGGCGACGGGTTGCTCAATGTTAGAGTGGACTTGCTTGCTATTCATCATAACCTCTCGCGTCAAAAGCGATACATAATGGAAACTAACGCCGCGGGTAATTGCCCGACAAGTTGAATAATCTAACGAATTGTTCTGTTTTTTTGAATTAGAAATTATTCATATTTCTAGAATTATTTATTCAATTATTCAATTAGCGCGATTGCTCGACATTCGCTTAAAGTCCGATCCGCTTTGCTCGGTCCTATCTAGATGAGGAAAGGTCGGCTCATGGGCTTTTGTTATGATGCTCGGCGGCGAGAGAGTCGCACGAAGGCGGAACACTGCAGACGCGTTGCCGTAAGCATGGGACGAAACTCATGACATATCAGCTTCTCAAAGGCGTTAGGGTCATTGAAAGCTCAGCGTTCATCGCCGCGCCACTTTGTGGCCTGATGCTGGCGCAGCTCGGTGCTGATGTCATTCGCGTCGACATGATTGGCGGCGGCATTGATTATAATCGCCTACCTTTGGCACCGGGCGGTCGAAGCTTGTATTGGAGCGCGTTGAATAAAGGTAAGCGTTCCATTTCAATCGATTTGAAGAATCCCGAGGGGCGCGAACTTATTCGTAATTTGGTGACGGCGCCAGGAACGGCCGGCGGAGTTTTGCTTACCAATATCGGCGTGCCCTGGCTCTCTCATTCACAGCTTATGCAATCGAGATCTGATCTGATTTCCTGCACGATTGAAGGCAATCCGGATGGGTCGACTGCGGTTGACTATACAGTTCATTGCGCGACCGGCTATCCCATGCTAACCGGAGAAGTCGGTGCGGCGCAGCCCGTTAATCAGGCTTTGCCAGCTTGGGACGTGATTTGTGCCCATCAAGCGGTTTCAGCCCTCGTCGCCGCACTTGGTCGCCGTCTTGTGACCGGCGAGGGTGCTGAACTTCGTTTAGCCCTGTCCGACGTCGCCTTTTCCACGGTTTCGCATCTTGGTTTGCTGGCAGAGGCTGAATTGCTGCCAGCGGAACGTCCAGCCATTGGCAATCATATTTTCGGCGCGTTCGGACGCGACTTTTTGACCTTCGATAGGGAGCGGATCATGGTTGCCGCCATTTCCGCGCGGCAATGGACGTCGCTTGTGGATGCCTGCGATTTGCAAGCAGCCATTAGCAGCATTGAAACAACGCTCGGCAAAAATTTTTCCCTGGAACAGGATCGCTATGAATGTCGCGATGTCATAGCGGGCCTTGTCGAAGTATGGTGCCGGTCGCGACCCTTCGCATTCATTAAGGATCGGTTTTCAAATCGCGGCGTATGTTGGGGGCTTTATCAGAGCGTCAAGCGTCTGGTGGAGGAAGATGAACGTGTCTCGATAAAAAATCCGGTTTTTGAAATTATCGACACGCCCGGCATCGGACGGCATCGATCGGCGGGCGCTGCCGTGCGCATAATCGGCGAAACGCGGAGCCCCACGTCTCCAGCCCCAATCGTTGGAACGCATACGCAGGATGTATTGCGCGAAGTGCTCGGTTATGGAACGGGGGAAATTCGTCGCCTTGCCGCAAACGGTATTATTCAACAAATTTAGACTGTTGGATCTGGGCAGAACGATCAATCGTCACTGCCGATCAATTCCCGCAATAATTGGGCGAGCCTCGCTGCAGCAGGAGAAAAATTCTGACCCTTAAGCGTGATGATCGAAATCTGGCGAAAGAGCTTTGGATCTATGATACGCATCGCCTGGCACTCGGTCTGATCTATTTTGGGAAGGGCCAGTTTGGGAAGAATGGCAGCTCCAAGGCCGACATTCGCCATTGAGATGAGAGATTGAGCCTGAGAAAATTCATATTTCGTGTTGATCGGCAGGCCTTTTTTATTCATTGCATTTTCAAAAAGAGCGCGAAGAGCGCTGGCCGAATTCAGAAGTAACAGTGGCAGGGCTGAAAGTTCTTCGAGCGTGATTTTATCGCTTGATCGGGTTATGAATCGGCGTGGTACCAACGCGTAGAGATCGTCGTTCAGGATACATTCGAAATTAAAGTCCGATCCTCGCGAGTTGGGTCCAAGACCAAAATCTACTTCCTGATTCTTGACGCTGTGCAACAGATCGATCGGATTCAATTCTCGAACCGAAATTTTGACGCCCGGATAGTCCCGTTCGAAAACGGATAGCGGATAGGCAAGACGAGTGGCCGCGATCGTCGGTGCGCAGGAAATCGAGACTTTTCCCTTTCGAACGTCAGACATTTCGTCAAGGTCTTGCAGACACCGATCGATTTCGAGCATGGCGCGACGTGCGCTTGACAACATCAATTCGCCGTCCGCTGTTAATTGCACGCGTCGTGTCGTTCGATGAAACAAAGAAATGCCGAGCTGTTCTTCGAGATTGCGAATTTGTGTCGAAACAGCTGAATTCGACCGATTACTCTCGTCCGCGGCAACGCGAAAGCTCCCGCTTTCGGCTACTCGAACGAAGGTTTGCAGCAGTTTTAAATTAATCGCACGAGTTCTTTTCATAATCACCACCGCAGGCGCGAAAGTAAAAAGTACCTACACAATTATGCCAAAAAATAGAAAAATCAATTCAATAATTCAACTTGTTCGATCTATCAAAGCGTCTTTTAATTCGCCTTACAAATACGAACAGCATTGGGATGGAGGCGTCATTGGACCTTGCAGCGGCGGCGGAAAACCAGGATCGGGCTAGTGAACGCGACAAGCCGCGGGCTCTCTCTGGTATTCGCGTTCTCGATGTGGCGACGTTTGTTGCGGCTCCCTTCTGCGGGACGATCATGGCTGATTTCGGCGCCGAAGTGATCAAAATCGAACAGCCCGATTCGGGTGATAATCTTCGACATTTCGGAACTCGCACGGAATGTGGCGATAGTCTCGTTTGGCTTAGCGAAGCTCGCAATAAGGAGACAGTCACGCTTGATTTGCGCACGCCGCGCGGCGCCAGCATGTTCCGCGAGCTCGTCGCTCAGTCCGACGTCGTTCTTGAAAATTTCCGGCCGGGAACCCTAGAAAAATGGGGCCTTGGCTTTGAAGACCTTAAGAAGATCAAACCTAATCTGATTATGCTTCGCATATCGGCTTATGGTCAAACCGGGCCAAAGAGAGGTGAGCCGGGCTTTGCGCGTATTGCTCATGCTTTCGCCGGACTCTCCTTTTTGGCTGGCGAGAAAGACGGCCCCCCAGTTGTTCCCGGCTCCACTTCGCTCGCGGATTACATATCGGGCATGTGGGGCGCTATCGGCGTCTTGCTCGCTTTGCGTGTGCGCGACGAGAAACATATCGGACAATATATCGATATAGGCCTTTATGAATCGGTGTTTCGTCTACTCGACGAAATTGCACCGGCGTATGCACGCTATGGTTTCGTTCGTACAAGGATGGGTGCAGATACTGTTAATGTTGTGCCTCACAGTCATTATCAGACCAAATCTGGTGAATGGGTCGCCATCGCCTGCACAAGCGATAAAATGTTCGAGCGGCTCGCGATCATGCTTGGTCGGCCCGAAATGGCGACATCACCCGAATTTGCGACGAGCGCGGCGCGCGTTGAGCGGCGTGAGATTGTCAATAAAATCGTTGCCGATTGGGTTGGAAAATATGACATCAAAACCGTTCTCGAAAAATGCACGGCAGAAGGCGTGCCTTGCGGTCCAGTATATTCTATCGCCGACATTTTTGCAGATCCGCAATTTGCGGCGCGTGGAAATTTGATAAAAATACAAGATGATCGAGCAGGCGAACTCGTGTTGCCATCGCCCCTTCCAAAATTGTCGGAAACACCAGCTGAATTCCGCCATGCTGGGCGGTCGCTTGGGGCCGATAATTATGATGTCTATCGCAGGCTTCTGGGGCTAGATGACGCTGAAATCGATACACTGATCGCAGAAAAAGTAATTTGAGGTCGGTTATGAAAGCCAAAATAAAACTTGAGCAAGAGTTAATCGTATTCGGTCTTGCCGTCGTTCTGTTTGCGATTTTTTCGATTATCTTGCCCGGATTTTTGACTGCTGCCAATCAGATCAACCTTGTCCGAAACGTTTCGGTTCTTGGCATTCTTGGCGTCGGCATGGCGATCGTCATCATCGGACGCGGTATTGATCTGTCGATTGTGGCTAATATGGCGATTTCAGTCGCCTGGGCTGCAAAGCTCATGGAGACCAATGTCGGCATTGAGGCTGCGATCCTACTTGGTCTGCTGTTTGCTCTCACCATGGGCCTTATCAATGGCTTCTTGATCGCCTATGCCGAAATTCCACCGCTCTTTGCAACGCTTGCCATTGGAACTTTCATTTACGGCTTTGGTCATTTTGCGCTTGTCGGCTCAGATCTCGTTTATCTTTCTAAAAAGGCGGAAGGGATCCGGTTCTTCGGATCCGGAACTTTTTACGGCATCCCGACTTCGGTAATCGTGCTCTGCGCCATATGTTTCATTGCTTATATTCTGCTTGCACGCACCCGAATTGGGCGTTTCATCTATGCGGTCGGCGACAATCAATTGACGGCACGGATCACGGGCTTGCCGGTTCGACCGCTGGTTGTACTGCAGTATCTGTTGTCGGGCGGTGTCGCCTTCGTTGCCGGCTTTCTCATGCTTGCAGCTGTTGCCAGCATGGATACGCGCATTGCGAATTCAACGCTTATTTATGATGTCATCCTTGTGGCCGTTTTAGGCGGTGTCGGCTTGAGCGGTGGCAAGGGACGTGTTCGCAACGTGATTGTCGGGACTCTGCTCGTTGGCACGCTTTTTAATGGTCTGACTATTCTTAATATCCCCTACACCGAACAAAATATAGTGAAGGCGGTAATCCTTTTGGCAGCCATCATTATTGATGGCGTCATGAACCCGCGGGATGAACAAACCGCGCAACAGGGCGACATCTGAGTATTTCGCTCAAATATGCTTGGGAGGAAACTATGAAAAGACATAACTTTATAAAGGCAGCGTTTTCAGTGGTGCTGCTAATGGCGTCCAGCACCTATGCGTTCAGTGAAGGCGGCATTGACGACCCTTCGCGAGCCGCGACCTATGAGGCCCTAGCCGGCAAGCGAGTTGCCTTTGTGCCGCTCGGCATGGGTTTGGATCTGACTGAGGCTTGGGCAGCGGGTATGAAGCGTCAGGCTTCGGAACTTGGGTATAAATTCGATATTCGTGATCCAAACTGGTCGACGGATGCCGGTGCACAGGCGGTGACGCAACTCATCACCGAGAAGCCAGATGTACTCGTTCTTCACAATCCCGATATTCAAGTCTACTCCCGTCTCATACAGCGCGCCCAGGCGGCAGGCATTTATGTGTTGCAGATTAACTTGAAGTCGAGCACGCTTTCTGAAGGATTTGTCGGTCCTGATTGGGTTGCGCTGGGCGAGAAAGTTGCTCAGATCGCCGTCGATAAATGTAGCCCAGCCAAAGGCGGTTCCGGAAAGGTGTCGATCAGCCAGCTCACGATCACAGCCGCATCTAACATCTATCAGATGAAGGGTGTTGAAAATGTATTGAGCAAGCATCCTGAAATTAAAGTCGTGTCCACGCAGGGTGGCGATACCCAAGCCGATAAAGCACGTGCGGCCACTGCAACGGTACTTCAGCAGAATCCAGATCTCTGTGCGATCATTGGTTTCTGGGATGGTCAAGACGTCGGTAATGCGGCGGCCGTGAAGGAGGCTGGATTACAGGGCAAGGTAGCCGTTATTACTTCGGGGGGCGGTGAAAAGACACAATGCTCCAAAGTTGCCGACGGCGATTATTATGCTTATGTCTCTTATGACGCGGCGCTTCAGTCGCGCGATCTCAATACAATGATCAAGTTCCTACTTCAGGCTAAGCCGAAGCCAGGTACTGTGAAGGCCAATCTCTTCAATCACCTTGATGTCATCACGAAAGATCATCCGGCGCCTTACGCTTGTTACGCGCTGGACGATTTGAAATAATTAAATATTGGGCTGACTCCCTTGCGGGTCAGCCCAATCCCTGATCGTGACGACTTTTGTGTCTGGCGTGGCGGTCGCCCACATCGGTTCTCACTTCATCACATTCGCTACTGAAACGCAGGCTTACGGACATGGTTGCAAGGGCAGCACAAGTAAATATGGACGGCAATGCGGGTCGTATTGAGGCAAAAGCGCCGCAGTCCATTTCACTTCGCGATCGGCTGATCAGACTGCGCTATAAACTTATTCCTGACCATGTCGTTGGCGAGATCCTGTCGAAACGATGGATCGACAATGCCGCGCCATTCATATTCCTCGTTCTGGTTGTCTCGCTGTTCGGTGGTTTGTTACCTGATTTTTTCGAGGTTAATAGTTTCTCGGAAACGCTACGCCAATTTGGCGAGACAGCACTGCTCGTTCTTGCTATGGGCATCGTTCTTATTGGTGGTGGGATCGATCTGAGCATCGGGTCAAATTTCGCCATGGCCAATTTTATGACCTTGGCGCTTACCAGTCTTGGTGGCGTGCCCCTCTACTGGGCCGCGCCCATCGTCGTGCTTGGCAGCGCCCTTATCGGTTCGATCAATGGCGTACTTGTCGGCTATCTCCGTCTGCGTGCCTTTCTCACGACTCTCGTAACCTTGATCCTCATTCGTTCGGTCGTGGATTTGCTCCTGTTGAAATATTCGGTGGTGATAACGGCCAATTTCGTTTCATCAGAAGAATGGGACATTCTGGGAATAAACATGTATTTCGGAATGCCGGCGAGCCTCTATGTCTTCGCCGTCGTTGCAGTGTTCTTTCATATTTTCCTCAGCCGTTTGAAATGGGGCTGGCGCATCATGGCCGTTGGCGGATCGCGCCGCTCGGCCCATAATATTGGGATTAATGTTCGGCTCACCGTCTTCTCGACTTATATGATTTCGGGCGCCTTGACCGGGCTTGCGGGTTATCTTTACGCCTCGCGCCTCGCCAGCTTGAACACGGACGCGGGTTCTGGACTCGAAGTGATCGCTTTGACGGCTGCCGTTCTGGGCGGCATTAGTCTAGGCGGCGGACGCGGTTCCGTGGCTAAGGCCATTCTGGGGGCGGCAACGCTTGTCGTCGTTACCAACGGCGTTGTTCGGCTTGGTCTTTCGAGCGGTGCCGGCGAGGCGGTGCTTGGACTGATATTGGCATTCGCAGTCGTCGTCGACGTCCGATGGGTCAAGAACAAGGACAAGGTTCTCAGCAAAGTTTATGTTTCGCCAACTTTTGTCTCAATGCCGCCGGCACCCGCAACCGAAGGCGATCCGCAATCGCCCTATGCACTGAATACCCGCCTTCGTGATGCCTCGACCATCGGTCTTGGCGAGATTGAAGGCCCCGAAGATGTCATCATTGATCGTGATGGCCACCTCTACACAGGTACGCGTCATGGCGATATTGTTCGTTTTCGCGGCCCGGCTTATGATAAAATGGAAGTATTCTGTCATATTGGTGGGCACCCGCTTGGTATGGCTTTTGCCAAAAATGGCGATCTCTATGTCTGCGTCGGCGGAATGGGTCTTTATGCCGTCGATCCACAGGGAGAAGTGCGCAAGCTGACGGACGAGACAAATCGATCAACTTTCTCGATTGTCGACGATTCGCGACTACGTCTTGCCGACGATCTCGATATTGCCCCGGACGGCAAGGTTTATTTCAGCGAAGCCACCATTCGATATGAAATGCATAGCTGGCCGATCGACGCGCTCGAGGGGCGCGGCAACGGCCGCATTATCTGCTATGATCCAGTTACGAAAAAGACCCGTACTGTATTGAAACACCTAGTGTTCCCAAACGGTATAACGCTCGCGCACGACGGTCAGTCGATCTACTTTGCCGAGAGCTGGCTCTGTCGCATTAATCGGTATTGGATCAGCGGGCCCAAGGCCGGGACATGCGAAACTGTTATCTCCGATCTTCCAGGCTATCCCGATAATATCAATCGTTCGTCCGATGGTAATTATTGGCTGGCCATCATGGGAATGCGCGGTCCGGCTCTGGATCTCGCGCTCAAAATGCCGGGCTTTCGAAAACGCATGGCACGACGCTTGCCGCAAGACGAGTGGCTTTATCCCAATATCAATACAGGCTGTATCGTAAAATTTAACGCTCGCGGCGAAATCATTGATCGTTTTTGGGATTTCGGCGGCGAGAGCCATCCGATGATCACTTCGATGCGGGAGGATCGTGGCCATCTCTACATCGGCGGTATCACGAATAATCGAATTGGGCGTTATGCCTTGACCGGCGTTGACGCGAATTGGACCGGCTACGATAGCTACTGGATAAAGAAGTGAGCCTGGCAATGTTAAAAGGGGCAGTAGATTGGTTTTTTGGACGCGGAGCTTATGCCGTTACCGTGCCGTCCATGGATGGAGCCTTGCGGCCGAATTCTGAATTGGATACCGCGCGTCTCATTGCCGAAGAATCCGCGCCAGATAATATCGTTGCGGCGCGCAGCCGACTTTATTTCTCGAGCGGAGCGGAGCTGTTGACAGCCTCTCTCAATGGCACCGGGGTCACGGCCGCCGAGAATTTCGACGCGGAAATTCTCAGCATTGCCGCTGGGCCTGAAGGTAAGCTGGCCATTGCATTGGCAAATGGCGAGATTCTTGTATCGTCGGAGCACGAGGTAAAGAACTTGGCGAGCTTCAGGCCGATGGCTGGGAAGATCACGTCTATGTCGTTCAAAGATGCGCAGACATTGGTTGTAGCAATCGGTTCGGCAAAATATGCGGCGTCAGATTGGCAGGTTGACCTTCTTGAGAAGAACGCGAGTGGCTCAGTATGGATCCTGAATCTCGCCGATGACAGCAAGGTTAAATTGACGGACGGTTTTGGCTTTCCTAGCGGTGTGATCGTCCACTCTGGCGCGGTCATCATCTCCGAAGCCTGGCGGCATAGGCTGGTGAGCATTTCACTGACGGGTGGCCGGCCAAGTCCGGTTCTCGTCGACTTGCCAGCCTATCCGGGACGAATCAGTGCTGATTCACAGGGTGGGTTCTGGTTGTCCTGCTTCGCGCCACGGAGCCAGCTTGTTGAATTTGTATTGCGCGAACCGCACTATTGCAGGCGCATGATTTCCGAAGTTCCGCGCGCATTCTGGATTGCGCCGACGCTCTCGAGTGGCTCATCATTTCAGGAACCACTCCAAGGCGGGGCCGTGAAGCAGATGGGAATATTGAAGCCGTGGGCGCCGACGCGATCTTACGGCCTGCTTATTCGATTGGGATCGGATTTTCAGCCTGTTGCCAGTTATCACAGTCGTTCAGATGGACGTCGTCACGGTGTTACCAGCGCGGCTGCATCGGGGAACAACGTGTATCTCACGGCACGCGGCGCTAATGCAATCCTTGAATTAAATCAATGATCGAGAGGTCGTAAGGAATGGAAACGCTGGTCACATTTCGTAACGTCTCCAAGGCCTATCATGGTACGACGGCTGTTCGCGATGTCAGCCTCGAGTTGAGGAGAGGTGAAGTGCACTCCTTTCTCGGAGAAAACGGCGCAGGCAAGTCAACCCTCACAAAGATGTTAGCAGGTGTTGTCGATATAACCTCGGGCGAAATTCTATACGAGGGTCAGCCCGTGCGTTTCGCTTCTCCTCTTGAAGCGTTGAATGCCGGCATTGCCATGGTGTTTCAAGAAACGAGCCTCATTCCATCTTTGACAGTCGCGCAGAATATATTTCTAGGAAGCGAAAAAATTTTTAACCGGTTACGCGGAATTTACATTGCCGCGCAGCAATTTCTGCAATCTCTGAACTTTCCCGTCGATCCGACGCTAAATGTCAACCAATTGGGCGCGGCACAAAAACAAATGGTGGAAATTGCCCGCGCGGTTCATCACAAAGCGAAAGTCATTATTTTCGACGAGCCGACCGCAACGTTGACACCTGAGGAGAAGCATTATTTTTTCTCTCTTGTGAAGCGCCTGAGAAGGGACGGCGTGACCATTGTGTTCATTTCCCACGCGTTGGAAGAAGCATTGATGATCTCGGATCGAATCACGATTCTGCGTGATGGCGAACTCGTGGTCACCGACGATGCTAAAAATTTCACGCGAGAGACGATCGTTCGTGCGATGGTGGGGCGCACACTATCTGATCAGCTTTACAGTCGGCATGGCGACAAACAGGCGCGGCCGATAGGAAAGCGCATTTTGAGTGTCGAAAATCTCTCGAAGGGACGTCTGGTGCGTAATTCGTCCTTCTCGATTTTCTCCGGCCAGGTAACGGGAATCTTCGGCTTGATAGGCTCGGGACGGACGGAAATGGCGCGCGTGATCGCGGGCGTGGATAAACGCGATCATTTTCATGGGGGTGAAATTAAGTTCAACGGTCGGTCTGTTCGCTATTTAGTTCCACGTCCAGCTATGAAGGACGGGATGATTTATATTACTGAAGACCGTAAGATGGACGGCTTTTTCGACAATATGTCCATCGCCCGCAATATCGAACTCGGCGCGCTGGCATCTGGTCTCGGCGGTAGGGCTTTCGTGAATAAAAAGGACACGGCTTCATTGATTGCTCAATGGATCAAACGGCTTAATGTAAAAGCGATCAGCGCGGAATCGCGGGTCATTGAATTGTCGGGCGGCAATCAACAAAAGGTAGTCATCGCCAAATCTTTGGTGCAAAGCCCAAGGCTAGTAATTTTCGACGAACCCACGCGAGGCGTCGATGTTGGCGCTATTGCGGAAATTCATCAGCTTATCAATCAATTGGCCGATGAAGGGCTTGCTGTCGTTGTCATATCCTCTTATCTCCCGGAAATTCTCAATCTTTCGGATCGGATTCTCGTTGCTCGCAAAGGTCGGATAGTTGAAGAATTTGATGCCGCAAGTGCGACGGATGAGAAAATTATGTACGCGGCGGTGCATTAACTTTCCCTAGAATACTGGAAAATTCGTTGATTTGTCTCGACGAACATTAAGGCTGTTTTGCGGCAAGAATTAGCTCATTTTCAAAAACTGTCTTACTCGTATTAGCAAAACATTAGCACGTTATTTGCCGAATATTCAGCAAGATGGCGATATCCGCTGTAGTTCGGGCAAAACACCAATTTAGCTGGTAGTGTTCGCCCGAATTTGGTTGCCGTTCTGAATGCATTATTTTGCTTAAAGCTAAACAAAATCTATTAATCCTGCCAGGTACTTCATTCTTCATTTTCCTTTTTGCGGGCGGCGTCGATCACGCGCTGCGGAACCTTGCAACGGGGTTTGCCGGGCTCTGGGCCAAGATCCTCGGGCCAGCTTCCGGTTTCGTCGTAATGGCGGATGGCGTTCATCACCGTAGTTTCGGGCCAGATGAAGCCGCCGCCAAAATCAATCTTGGGGACGTTGCTGGCAGGCTTGCCGTTGGCGTGGGCAATCTGCTTGGGTTGATCTGCAAGGCGGTCCTTGGCCTCCCTGCGGCACCAGGGCGTGAGTTTTGCCCATGCTCTCGGTCGGAAGTTCGGCGCGGCCATGGCCGCCTGAATACCGGCCTTGATGTCGGCTTCGGTAATCCCTTCCTCGAGCAGGGCTTCGATCTCGTGCCAGTCCGTTGCCAAGGCTACGGGCTCCATGCCGACGATTGCGAGACATTCGGATTGAAGTTTGGACCGCCGAGGAATTGATCTGGCCGGGCTCGGTCGCGCGGATGAAGATCTATTATCCTCGGCAATACGGTATTTATTTTCAATATTTATCATTTGCATTGCTTCCGGGTCATTTTCGCTTATGCGTTCGTGATGCGAACGCATGAAAAATGCATCGTCAGTCGCAAATGAGTCCGCACCCGCTGCTGCGCGGCTTTTCGACCACCTGGATTTGGCCGAACTGGAAGCCTGAGACGATTTTTTATCGCAAATCGCGATATCCCGATCGAGCCGCGCGTGGCGCCAGTTATCCTGAAACGAAGCTGCCAGGGTCGGGCGATACTTTTTCCATTCACGCTCGGTCAGTTTGGCAATGCGCGCCAGTTGGCGATCATCGTTGGGCAGAGCATCGTGCTGCCAGTAGTACATCAGAAGCTGACTATAGGCGCCCGCCTCCGTGGCGCCGAAATGGGCTGTTTCTGACTGATATTCGGCAATATTAACGGGCATGTAAGGACGCTTCATCGAATTTTCCTTTCGTTGCTCTTGCGGTCATGATGGATGCGCCCATGTCGCACCACAGATCTATTGTGCGCGTCTGGCCGGCGCGGTTTTTGCCGATAATCAATTCGGCGTCGGACTTGATAGTTTCGTAATAGGCTCGAGTTGTGAGATCGCCGTTGCGATATTCGGGCGATGTCTTGACGTAATAGGCTTCGCGGTGGATGAAGCCGACCACATCGGCATCAGCTTCGATGTCGCCGGATTCGCGCAGATCCGCCAAACCAGGGCGGCGGTCCTTGCGGTCGCGGTTCTCAAGGGCGCGGTTCAACTGAGCCAGCAGCACGACACACAGGTTCTCATCCTTCGCCAGCTGCTTGAGGCCGCTCGTGATCTCTCCGACTTCATAAACGCGGTTGCCGCGATAGCGGTCCGAGGCTTTGATGAATTTCAGATAGTCGATAAACACGACGCCCAGCCGCAGCCCGCGCTTGGCCATGCGTTGCTTTTCGGCGCGCACGCGCATGGCGATTTCCGCGACCGAGAGGCGGGAGGCAAAATCCAGCGTGAGAGGCGTGCGCTTGATATGATCGCGGGCATCCCTGAGCCGCCACATCTCATCGTCGGTCAGATCCTCGGCGCGCATGATGCGACCGAAATAGATCGGGGCTCGGAATGAATAGGTGTAATCCGAAAGCAGGCGCGCCGTCATTTGCTCCCTGGGCACTTCCAGCGAGAAGAACAGGACGCCCTGGTCGCGTCGGGCGACCTTGAGGGCCAATGTGCCAGCGAGCACGGTCTTGCCCATTCCCGGCCGTCCTGCGAGCACCCAGAGCGTTCCAGGGCGATAGCCTCCGGTGTCCTTGTCGAGATCCTCAATGCCGCTCCTGATCCCTTCATCGAGGATCTCATGAGAGCGGATCCTTGCGGCGCGCTCGAGCAGCTCGTCGACACAATCGCCCAGCATTGCCCGCGTGTTCTTGGCGCTGCCGTCCAGGGCGAGGGCGTGCAGGTTTGTCATCGATGCGCCGGCGAGATCCTGGACGCGGCCGGAGGCGGTGTTATAAGCGTCGTCCAATCCGCGCTCATGGAGCTTGATTAGGGCGCGGCGCTGCGACATTTCGGCGATGTTCAGGGCGTAATCGCGCACGTTGAGCAATGTTGTCGACTCGCCGACGATGAGCGCGAGATATTTGCCAAGGCTAACCTCGCCGGCCTTGGCCTCGGGAAGCATGGTCTTGATCGTGGCTGGCGTTGCGACCTTGCCGGCGACGATCGTCGTCACCATCACGTCGAATATCTGTTTGTGAATATCTTCGAAGAAGTCGTCGGCCTTGAGCACGTCGACGACGCGGTTCAGGGCCTCGTTGTTGGTGAGGATGGCGCCGAGCAATGCCTGTTCGGCCTCGAGATTGTGCGGCAAGGATTTAGAGTTCGTTGGTGTCGGAGCGTGATCCATCATTCACGCCCCGAGTCGCTCGTAGACGATTTCAAACCCGAGATCCTCTGCGAGATCCATTCGTCGAGGTCAGTGCGCGAGTAGAGAACGCGACGGCCGATCGTGCGGAAACGCGGCCCGCCGCCGAGGCTGGCCAGCTTTGAGAGCCATGCAACGGCACCAATTTTATATTTATTTTTCAGATAAATAGACGCTTCATTCCGCGTCAGAAATGTCTCATGCATGGTCGCGTGCCCTGCTTCGAGGACGCTGGAGATTTCCAAGCGCGACTAGCTATTTCTGCGATATTTGAAACCCTGTCTGCCACCAAAGGCGCCTTGTATCGGACACAAGGACCCTATTGTCGGTTTTTCACGGAGACTTTTTTCGGAATTTCCCCCGATCGAGCCCATGCGCTCAACAGACCTGTGTAATTTCTTTCGTTAATCGGCTTGGTCTCGACGCCTTCGCCGATCGGGGATTCAATAAAATCGCGGAAAATTTGCGCATCGGAGACCTTTGGGTCTTGCGTACGCGCCGCTCGCGCAAAGCCCATAAACGCATTCCGCCAGCCTAAATCCGCCTCGCCAGATCTTTGCCGGCCCCGGGTTCGACCGGAGTGAACGGCTTTTTGAAATTGTCGATATCGCTCAATTTCCAGCGGCTCACGAAAATGCAAATCAAATCGCGTCGTTTGCTCAATCAATGTTGAGACGGTCTGGTAACCAAATTCCGCCCGATCAGGATTATCCATTTCCAGTGGCTCAAGAATGCCGACTACCAGCCGGTCGCAAACCTGCTGAAGAAAATCCAGATCACGACGCATTTTGTAGGCCGTTCCGCCTTCGCCAAGAACCAGCCTGTCGTCCGTTTGTTCTATTCGATCGATGGTTTCTTTTAATCTTTCAAAAACACCTCGCAACCTCGCCTTTGCTGCATCTAGACCAGCGCGCCCATTTGCAGTTTCAACAGGATCGTCCGTCATCTTCGCTCCGCAAACGACTGAGTGGATGTCTAAAATGAATATGGCCTAAAATAGACGCGAAAACCTTCGCACTCACCCCATATCCAACGCTTTTTCTTCGGGTGAACGTCAACACAATGGCGAACAACGGCGGCTTCGATCCAAGGCCTCTGGCTCATCGCAATGCGGGGGTGTCCTGACGCGGGCCGAACGAGTATCAGCCCGTTTCACTAGAGCCAAAATGCCAGGGTCTATCCGCTGCGGCGACCAAGCTTGGACATCAATTCTTCACCGATTGCATCCGCGGCTTTGCGCAGCGGGTCGTCGGCAAGATGCGCGTATCGCGCCGTGGTCTGTGGCTGTGTATGACCCAACAGCTTGCCTATCAACGGCAGGGCCATGTTGCCGCTCACGCCGACAGACGCGAAAGAGTGCCGCAAGTCGTGAATGCGCAGATCCGTCAAACCAGCAGCACGGCGAATGGCATCCCACGGTTTTTTGAGATCCGAGCGCGGCCTTCCTGCAAGTTTGCCCGCGATCAAGTAAGGATTACCGGCGATCCTCGGCAGGTTGGCGATGATCTCCAGTGCCGGGGCGGACAGGACGATAAATTTCTTGCCAGTAATGCGCGATGTTTTATGATTATCCAAAGTAATAACGCCGCGCTCGGAATCGAAATCGTTCCATTTTGCTTTGACGATTTCCTGAAGCCGCGCTCCGGTAAGCAGCAGGAGGCGAATTGCCGCGATCGCGAAGGGATCGACCTTCGTTCTTTGATTGGCTTTGGGAACGTGTTTGGTCTTCTTGGCCGCATCCACACTCCAATCCAGCCCGACCGATTCAGCCAGTCGCAGCGCGTCGCCGAGACGTGCCAATTCCTCGCCTGACAGATAGCGCTCGACCTTTTTTTCCTGAAATCGCTTGATGCCCGCCGCCGGATTGGCCAGCCCGGAAAATATGTCTGGATCGACCGAATGGGTCCAGACTGACGAAATGACGGCCAGAACGCGATTGGCCTTCGACGGCGTATCGGCGAGTGAATCGAACAGTCTTTTCACGTCCGCACGTTTGATTTCGGTGATGCGTCTGGAGCCGATTGCTTTGAAAATAACCTGTTCGAGCAAACGTTTATAATCTTTTGCGGTCGTTGGACCGCACTGCCGTTCGGCATGCAGCCTGATAAACTCCTCGCCGATTTCCCTGAAAGTCGGAATTGCGCGCGCGGTTCGGCGCGCTTCCACGGGATTAGCGCCCGTGGCCACTTGCCCGAGTAACTTTTTGGCTTCGGTTCTTGCCTGATCTGGCGTCAATACGCCATGCGAACCAAGGGTAATGCGCTGCGACCGGCCCAGGTGACGATATTGGATCACGTAGATCTTCTTGCCGGTAGGATAGGCGACGATTCCGAAGCCGCTGACATTGTCGTCCCAGACGGCCAGCCGGTCTTTACCGGCGGGACAAGTCAATTCGTCGACAGCGCGTTTTGTGATTTTGATGTTAGCCATTTGCCACCTTTTACAGAGACGTTCCGGTAAGCACCCGGTAAGCATCGGTAAGCAAATTCAGGATAACACCGGTAATCACCGGAAATCAACGGAAACATTAATCTCGAATAAAATCAATGTTTTAGATATTTTAAGTAATTCTCAGATTTTTCCAGAAAAGTAAGACCATACCATTCGTAATGATGGGGTCGGGAGTTCGATTCTCTTCTGCGCACCAGCCACTTTAGTTTTGAAGCCTGTTCCGACAAAAAAACGTCGGAAAATCAATAATTTCGATTCAATTAGCCGCACAGCTCAGGCTTTTATCTCTTGATCCGGCAGGCCGTCTCGAAGCTTTGCCGGTGGAATTTTCAGCTTTTGGGCAAGCGAAAGACGCTATCTTTTGGCCAAAATCCTCAAATATTGTTTGTTGAAGCGGGATATTTGCGCGACGCGCTGCCCGATCAGCCGAGATCCAGCAAACGAAGGTGACGCTGCAAATAGTCTCAAGCTTGCGGCAGCCGCCTGACCGGAAGCGCATTGTCTGATGTCTTGAAACCTGTTTCGTGGAAAAGCCCGGACGCGCGGCTTGTCAATGCGTCTGACTTTTTACGTCGAAAACATAAAACGCCGGAAAATCATAGCCCGCAGAATTCGCCACGCTGTGGTGGCAGCTCATGCAACTGATCGGAGATGCCTGCGTGAAGCTTTCCATCGTGGTGTTGGCCAGATTCGCGTTAGGTTCCGTATTGTTTCCGGGGAGCTGATAGACATCCACCGGGGCGTTCTTGTCCGCGCTCCCGCCGGGGAACGGCAGCCCGTCATTTTCCGGCCCCTCCGGCACAGTCACCGTTGGCCATTGCGTCACGACGAGCATGTAATTTTTCCAGACCGTGTCCCGGATCTGGGGCAGCGCCCAATAGGCGCGGTTGATGGCCATGAGCTCCGAATTGATGGGTCGCTCACGGACGATCTCCATCGGAGCGGGATCGGTTTTCGGAGCATTGCTGATGCTGACAGGCGCGGTGGCCTGCCTTGCGGCCGATGGCGATTCAGCCGGGGCGCCCGCCGCCGGGCTGTGATAGGCATAGGGCAGCTGCGCCTCATGCGCGTCCGGCTCTCGCGCCGCGCCGGTTCCGGCCGGCGGGACATTGTCGACATGCTCAAACGAACTCCAGATCCACTGCGGCCTGTGGGGTGTCTTGACGGCGATGTGCAAGCCGACAAGTGCGATGTCCTGCCTGCTGCAAACCGGCTTTCCGGCGGCTTTCGTCGCGGCGACATCGAGAACTTCGGCATCTTTAACGACATAATACCGGGCGCGCACGGCCGGGGTGTCACGTTCATTCAGGATGCGCCAGGCCGCTTTCACATCGATTGAACCGGGCCGGAAATGCGCAGGCTTTGCTGCGGAGGGCAACCGGCGCGCCGAGGTCCATCCGGAGCGGACGATGGACTCGAAGGCGGCTGCGTTCACGCGCACTTCGTAGCGCGTGTAGGTTCGGTTTTGCGCAACAAGCGGGCTGACGAATTCTCCGGGCGCAAATCCCGCCTGATTGAAATCCGAATAGAGATTGAACGAGCTGAGTGTTTTGGTCCGGTTGCCGACCCGGGCCCCGCAGGGGTTAACGCCCGCATAGCTGTGCCATTGCGCTGGCGGATTCGCACTCGGCTGGAAAATCTCGAATCGCGACTTGTATGTCTCCCAGACGCGCGGGCCCGATGCCCCCAAAGGTTTTGCGCGATCCGGCTCGCCGCGGTGACGGGGATCGGTCAGCGCTGGCCATGAGAGTGCAATGAAGGCCCGCCAGCTGAAATTGCCAAAGGCGGGAAAAGGATCGGGCCGGGTGGCCGGCACGTCGACGATCGGATCGGGCAGGACCTTTGGCGTCACATCGTCGGCCAATGCTGCGTGAGGCAACGAAAGGGTCAGGAACAGAATCAGGGCTGCGGCGCGCGACAGTCCCTCAACAGCGGTTCTGGCGAAAAATCCTGATGCCGTCAGATCGGACGCTCTCTTGCTGAACACAATTTAAAACGCCTTCCAGCACTTTATGAAACGCTTCTTCACCTGCCGTCGGATTCTGGGAGCAAAATCCTGCAGCTCGGATGAGATATTCGATCACATCTTCGGCCAGATTCCTACTGTCAAGTACAGGACAGATCGTCGCCAGCGCGCACGCCGCATCCGGCCGGAGCAAGGTCCGCTCAGGCAAGGGCGCTGCGTTACTTCCGGCACTTGTATCGGATGATCAGCCCCAAGCGTTTGCCGCCCGCTGTCCTGGCGGGCGGCCCGCCGCATCAGCGATAGCAGCTGTGGGTTTCGGGATCGTAATGGTAACGGCAGCGATGATGGTGATGACGCGGACGCGTGGCATCGGCCACGACGGCGCCGACGGCTGCTCCGGCCACGCCGCCGACAACAGCTCCCGTGGTGGTGCCTGTCGCCACGCCGCCGATGATTGCGCCACCTGCGCCGCCAATGGCAGCACCGCTCAGCATGCGCGTGTCGCGCTGCGTTTCGCATGCGCCCAACGCGAGTGCCAAGGCGCTAATGGCTATTATTCTTATCATAATGCCAATCCTTTTCCGGGTTACTTGCTTGCAGAATGAGTTTTGGTCAATCAGCGGCAGGAGCGCCTCATATACTGCGCCTGTCCCAGATGCCGCATCCAAGACTAGCATATTTGTCGGTTGTCCGTGAGGGAAAATTTTCCACACGACCTTCCTGAGGCTGTTTGGGCCGCGCATGATGAACAAAGACCTGCCCGGTCATCCGTAATTTGAAAAATCCCGGCAACCTCACGGGTTCGACGTATCGGTGAATTGCTGCGTAAATGCTTGTTTGCGGCCTTAAAAAGGCCTAGCGTGCAAAGTTAAGGTTGACCCGTGAGCCCGGTGGGGTTACGAGCAGGCGAAGCTCTCGCGTTGGTAAATGCATTTTTTCTGCCTTGAATGCGGGCTGGAAAAGGCAGGCCCTGGAGCACAAATGGATTTTCTCAAACCACGGTTGATCCCCATGAACCGCCGTCGCAAAATTTATGAAGGCAAAGCCAAGGTTCTTTACGAAGGCCCTGAGCCGGGAACTCTTGTCCAGCACTTCAAGGATGACGCCACTGCATTCAACGCCAAAAAGCATGAGGTGATTGAAGGCAAGGGTGTGCTGAACAACCGCATTTCCGAATATATATTCAATCATCTGAATGCGATCGGCGTGCCGACCCATTTTATCCGCCGCCTCAACATGCGCGAGCAGTTGATCCGCGAAGTGGAGATCATCCCGCTGGAAGTCGTGGTGCGCAATGTCGCCGCCGGCTCCCTTTCGACCAAGTTGGGTATCGAGGAAGGCACGCAACTGCCCCGCTCGATCATCGAATTCTACTACAAGAACGATGCGCTCAACGACCCGATGGTGTCCGAAGAGCATATCACGGCATTCGGCTGGGCCACGCCGCAGGAGATCGACGACATCATGGCGCTGGCCATCCGCGTTAATGATTTCCTGTCCGGGCTGTTCCTCGGGGTTGGCATTCGTCTAGTCGATTTCAAGATGGAATGCGGCCGCCTGTGGGAAGGCGACATGATGCGCATTGTCGTGGCGGATGAGATCAGCCCCGATTCCTGCCGTTTGTGGGATGTCAAATCCAATGACAAAATGGACAAGGACCGCTTCCGCAGGGACATGGGCGGGCTTGTCGAAGCCTATACGGAAGTGGCGCGCCGTCTCGGAATCATGAAAGATGACGAACCTGTGCGCACGGGCGGTCCAAAACTGGTGCAATCATGAAAGCGCGTGTCACGGTCACTCTGAAAAACGGCATTCTCGATCCGCAGGGCAAGGCGATTGAAGGCGCTTTGCGCAGTCTCGACGTGCCGGGCGTTTCCTCCGTTCGGCAGGGCAAGGTCTTCGATATCGAACTCGCCGAATCCGACAAGGGCAGGGCTGAGGCGGCGCTGAAAATTGCCTGCGAGAAGCTGCTGGCCAATCTTGTGGTTGAAAATTACCGGGTCGAGCTGCTCTGATGCGCGCATCCGTTGTCACTTTTCCGGGCTCCAACCGTGAAGGCGATGTGGCCCGCGCGCTGCGTGCCGCCGGTGCGCAGGTTGATCATGTCTGGCATGGCGATCATGCCTTGCCGCCGGGCACGGATCTTGTCGTGCTGCCGGGCGGCTTCTCCTATGGCGATTATCTGCGCTGCGGCGCCATTGCCGGGCGCGCCCACATCATGGACGGGGTGCGCGCGCATGCCGCCCGCGGCGGGCTGGTGCTGGGTATCTGCAACGGTTTTCAGATCCTCGTTGAAAGCGGGCTTCTCCCCGGTGTGCTGATGCGCAATGCCGGTTTGCGCTTCGTGTGCCGGATGCAGCATCTGCGCGTCGAGCGCAATGATACGCGCTTTACTTCGGCCTATCAGCCGAAACAGGTGATCAAAGTGTGCATTGCGCATGGCGAGGGCAATTACGAGGCCGATGACGAGACCATCGCGCGGCTTGAGGGCGAAGGGCTGGTGGCCTTCCGTTATTGCGATGCCGGCGGCAATCTCGGCGGGCGCGCTAATCCTAACGGCTCGCGCAACGACATTGCCGGAATTTATTCCGAGAAATTCAATGTGCTGGGCATGATGCCGCATCCCGAAAATCTGATTGAATCTCTCATCGGCGGCACGGATGGGCGCGGCCTGTTCGAGAGCCTGAGCCGCTTCGCGGCCTGAACATTTGCCTTGAGGTCGACCTTGTTGAAAGAACCCGCGATCACCCCGGAGCTTGTCGCTGCTCATGGCCTGAAGCCGGACGAATATCAGCGCATTCTGAAGCTGATCGGCCGCGAACCCAGCTTTACGGAGCTCGGCATTTTTTCGGCCATGTGGAACGAGCATTGTTCCTACAAGTCGTCGCGGCTGCATTTGCGCGGCCTGCCGACCAAGGCGCCCTGGGTTATTCAGGGCCCCGGCGAGAATGCCGGCGTCATCGACATCGGCGATGGCGATGCCTGCGTCTTCAAGATGGAAAGCCACAATCACCCCTCGTTCATCGAGCCTTATCAGGGCGCGGCGACGGGCGTCGGCGGCATTCTGCGCGATGTCTTCACCATGGGCGCGCGGCCCATCGCCTGCCTTAATCTGCTGCGCTTCGGCTCGCCCGAGCATTGGAAGACACGCGCGCTGGTCAGCGGCGTGGTGGCCGGCATCGGCGGCTATGGCAATTCCTTCGGCGTACCGACGGTGGGCGGCTCGGTCGGCTTTCACAAGCGCTATGACGGCAATATACTCGTCAACGCCATGGCGGTGGGTCTGGCCCGCGCCGATGAGATTTTTTATGCCAAGGCCACCGGTGTCGGCAATCCGATTGTCTACCTTGGCTCCAAGACGGGGCGGGACGGCATTCATGGCGCGACCATGGCTTCCGCCGCCTTCGAGGAGGATGCCGAGGAAAAGCGCCCGACCGTTCAGGTCGGCGATCCCTTTGCCGAAAAGCTGCTGCTGGAAGCCACGCTGGAGCTGATGAAATCGGGCTCGGTCATCGCCATTCAGGATATGGGCGCGGCCGGTCTCACCTCTTCCGCGGTGGAGATGGGCGCCAAGGGCGATCTCGGCATCGAGCTTGACCTTGATCGCGTGCCCTGCCGCGAAACTGGTATGAGCGCTTATGAAATGATGCTCTCCGAGAGCCAGGAGCGCATGCTCATGGTGCTTAAGCCGGGCATGGAGGCCGTGGCGGAAGCCATTTTCGTCAAATGGGGTCTGGATTTTGCCGTTATCGGCAAAACCACAGATACATTGCGTTTTGTCGTCAGGCATGGGGGCGAGGTCAAGGCCGATCTGCCGATCAAGGAACTGGGCGACGAGGCCCCTCTTTATGATCGCCCGCATGTTCCCACGCCGAAGCAGCCGGAAATCGAGGCTGCCAGCATCACGCCGCCGTTGCCCACCGGCCCCGCACTGCTCGAGCTGATCGGTTCGCCGGATCTGTGCTCCAAGCGCTGGGTCTGGGAACAATATGACCATATCATTTCCGGAAATGTGGTCGCGCGGCCGGGCGGCGATGCGGCCGTGGTGCGCGTGCATGACGGCCCGAAGGGACTGGCGCTCGCCACCGATGTGACGCCGCGCTATTGCGAGGCAGACCCGTTCGAGGGTGGCAAGCAGGCCGTGGCCGAAAGCTGGCGCAATCTAACGGCTGTCGGCGCGTTGCCTCTGGCTTTGACGGACAATCTCAATTTCGGCAATCCGGAAAAGCCGGAATTCATGGGGCAACTCGTCGGGTGCATTCAGGGCATCGGCGAAGCCGCCCGCGCGCTCGATTATCCCATCGTTTCGGGCAATGTGTCGCTGTATAATGAAACACAGGGCCGCGGCATTCTGCCGACCCCCTCGATCGGCGGAGTCGGGCTGGTCAGGGATGTGACGAAAACCGCGACTCTGGCCTTCAAAGCGGCAGGCGAGGCAATTGTGCTGATCGGGGAGACCCGGGGCTGGCTTGGCCAATCCACCTATCTTGCGGAAATCTGCGGGCGTGAAGAGGGTGCGCCGCCCCCTGTCGATCTGGTGCTTGAGCGCAAGACCGGAGATTTCGTGCGCGGTCTGATTGAGGCCGGCAGGGTGAGCGCGGTGCATGATCTTTCCGATGGCGGTTTGGCCGTGGCGCTGGCTGAAATGGCCATGGCGGGCTGCATCGGCGCGTCGGTCGCCCGGTCATCATCCGTTCCGGCCCATGGCTTCTGGTTTGGCGAAGATCAGGCCCGTTATGTCGTGACCTGCCCGCAGGATCGTGTGCCGGACCTGATGCAAATGGCCGCAGGCGCCGGAATTTCTGTGACTATGCTTGGCAAAACCGGTGGTGAAGCCTTGATCTTTGATGGCGAAACGCCAATCTCTCTTGGTGAGCTTGGTGCGGCGCATGAAGGCTGGCTGCCCGCTTACATGGCGTAACGGCATTTGCCTTTGCGGCTTGCGGAATTTACATGCCGGCTGCAGCGCCGGGACTGAAACGCGCAGAGCGAACGAGGTGAGTGACGATGGCGATGGAAGCGGCTGAAATTGAACGTCTGATCAAGGCCGCGCTGCCGGATGCGACGGTTGAGATCCGTGATCTGGCCGGCGATGGCGATCATTATTCTGCAACCGTCATTTCCTCCGCGTTCAGGGGCAAAACCCGCGTGGCGCAGCACCAGATGGTCTATGCAGCCCTTCAGGGACAGATGGGCGGCATTCTGCATGCCTTGGCCTTGCAGACTTCCGCTCCCAAATAGTTTGCCGCAGGACGGCGAAATTCGAGGTGTAAAATGAATATTCAGGATCGTATCAAAGCGCAGGTCTCCGAAAACGATGTCGTGCTCTTCATGAAAGGCACGCCGCAATTTCCTATGTGCGGATTTTCCGGTCAGGTCGTGCAGATTCTCGATTATGTGGGCGCGCCCTATATTGGCGTGAATGTGCTCGAAGACGCCGAATTGCGTCAGGGTATCAAGGATTATGCCAATTGGCCGACCATCCCGCAATTGTATATCAAGGGCGAATTTGTCGGCGGCTGCGATATTGTGCGTGAAATGTTCCAGTCCGGCGAGCTGGTTTCGCACCTTGCGGAAGCCGGTATCGAAGTAAAGGCCAAGGCCTGACCGCGCGGATACTTTAATTTTATTAAATTTAATAGCGCTTTAATCCGGAACTATTATATCTTTCCATATTCGGCAGGTGATATGCCTGCCGCTTGGGCCATAGGCCTTTGCCTTGCGTCAGGGATATGGAATGGAGACGGTTTCGGATACGGCGGTTTCTGATGTTGCCTTAGCGGACGGCGTAACGTCCGGCGACGTCGATATCCACGATGTGCTGGATATTTTATCCTGCCGCCGCCGGCTTGTCCTGGCCGTGCCTGCCGTGCTGCTCGCGCTGGCTGTCGTCTATTCCGTGCTGGCCGAACCCGTTTATCGTTCTGCCGCTCAGATCTATATGGACCCCGCCACGCCGCGCATGGCCAGCCTGGACCCGGATGGGAATGCCCCCGCCGCTGATCCGGCCGCGCAGGTTGCCAGCCAGATGAAGGTTCTCACGTCCGACGAGGTGCTGTTTCCGGTCATTGACCGCCTCAGGCTGACCGACGATATCGAATTTGGCGGCGCGGTCTATGGATTGTCAACTTTGGCCCGTCTGCTGACGGGCGAGCGCGTCGATACGGACAGGCGCATGTGGGCCTTGCGGCGGCTGCGCGATAAAATCATGGTTTTTAGGTCCGATCAGTCCTTTGTCGTCAATCTCACGGTCTCGGCGCGGCAGCCTGAAAAGGCTGTCAGGATCGCAGATTCGATCATGGCGTCTTATATCGAGCGCCAGAAGGCGGCCCGGAACGCCTATAGCCGGGAACTGGCGCAATTGGCGCAATCGCGTCTTGACGCGCTGCGGGTCGATGTGAGCCGGGCGGAAAATGCCGTCGAAGCCTATAAAAAATCCAATAATCTTGTCGGCCCGCCCGGAAAATTGGTGACCGATCAGCAATTGGAGGAAGCCAACAGCCAGCTCACTGCGGCCAGAACGCGGCTTGCCGCAGCGCAGGCCAAGGTCCGGCTGGTTGAAACGGCCAGCAAGGGGATCGGCAAACTCGATTCGCTGCCCGAGGCAATCCAGTCGCCCACGATCATGCAATTGCGCGGTCAGGCCGCCGCCATGTCGCGCGAGGAGGCGCGTCTTGGTCAGCAATATGGCCCCGAACATCCGGCGATCATCGCCGTGCGCGCGCAAAAAGGCGATATTCAGCTTGCCATCAACGCCGAACTTGGTCGCATAGCCCAGTCTGCGCGCAATGAAATGAGCATTGCGCAAACCGATACTGCCGAACTGAGCGCCAATTTTGAGCAGTTGCGGCTTCTGGCGCAAAAGAACAATCAGGCACTGGTGGCCCTTCGCGAACTGGAGCGAAAGGCCGAAGCCAGCCGGTCGATCTATCAGGCGTTTATGACCAAGGCCAGCATCAGCGGCGAACAGCCCGCGCTGGAAATGAGCAGCGCCCGTGTGATTTCGCCGGCCAGTCCGCCGGAACATCAGAGCTGGCCTTCGCTGATGATCCTTTCTGGCGTGGCTGTGGTTGCCGGAAGCGCGCTCGGCATTATGGCGGCTTTGCTGGCCGAGCGATGGGAGCGCGCGCGCAGCGCGCGCCGCCGCATTTTACCGCAGCAAGCGGTCCTTGGCGCGCTTCAGGCGGCAAGCAAAGATGCCCCGCCTCTGCAGGCGTCTAAAAGCCGGTCGGTCATCCTCTGGCTTGAGGCCCAGTCCGGACTGCTTGCCAGCAATGTTCTTGATTTTGCAGAAAAGACTGCGCAGCGCAAAGGCGCGGTTGTCGTTATCGATCATGATTTTTCCGCCGCCGGCGTCACGCATGAATTTCAACTGGCCAACCGCCCCGGCCTGCGGGATTTTTGTGCGGGCCTGTGTGAGATGGAGGATGTCGTCTACCGCATTCCCCGGACGAATGTGATTTTGATCCCGGCGGGTCGGCCGCAAAGCCTGTCCAGATCAGCGACAGAAACGGCGCTGCGACGCCTCATCGCAAAGATGCCGGAGCTGGAGCAGGTGGTTATCTGCGGGGGTCTTTTCAAAAACCGGGAATATTTTCTCACCGGACGCGGCTTTATCGACGAGATCAGAATTTTTTCCGGTTCGGTGCCCGCACCGCGTCTTGATCAGATGAGGGCCGCGCTGATTCAGGCCGAAGAATGGGCGAATATCACATTTACGGATGATCTGCGTGTCCGGCGCGGGTGAATTGCGGGCGTTCGCGCCTGATGCGCGGGCCATGCCGGAGAGCCGAGCCCTTGCAGCACGAACCGGTTTGGTTCCGGCGCCGCGATCCATTCAGGCGATGATGTTGGTTTTCGTCCTGCTGATGATTTGTCTTCCGCCCGGATTGCTGGATCAGATCGGATATGATTACGGCACGCGGTTCGGCAGCGTATTTACCCGGATACATCCCTCCGCCTATTGGGCATTTCTGGTGATGACGGCGTTTGCCGCAACCTGTCCGCTCCGGGCAGACCTGATGCGTTTCGTGCTCAGCAAGCGGCTCGGCACAATTTTCTATGCTATCACGGGCCTTCTGGTGGTGCTGACGGCCATTGCGGGGCAGCGCGATGGCAAAAGTTCGTTCTCTGACACCACGCCCGGCGTGCTGGCCTGTCTGCTGGTGCTGCCTTTCATGTCCGATGCGGCATTGCGGAAATGGGAACGCCTGCTGCATGTCGTTTTCTTTTGCAATGCCGTCCTTGCGATCAGCGAATATGTGCTGCACCGCAACCTCTTTCCGCAGGCGGATTATGAGAATGGCGGCTTTCTGCCCGATCCGCGCGCCACGGCGCTTTTTGGCCATCCGCTCACGAATGCGGCGCTGTCGGGCACCTACGCCGTCAGCCTGCTCTGGGGCGGCGCAGGGCAGCTCTCCATTATCCAGAGGCTGGTCTGTTATCTGTTTCAGTCGCTGGCGCTTGTCGCGTTCGGCGGACGCACAGGCTTCGTTGTGACGATTCTCATGTCGCTGATCTGGCTGATTATACGCTTTGTGCAGTTTCTTCGCGGCCGCAAGTTCGCATTTGACGCCCTGTTGCTGGTCAGTCTCGCCATCGCGGGGCTGGTCGCACTTGATTTCATGCTGTATCGCACACGCTATTTCAGCATCATTCTCGACCGTTTCATTGCGGATGGCGGCAGCGCCGAGGCACGCCTGAACACGTTACGCATGCTGGGCGACCTGCCAGCGCTGGACATGCTCTGGGGGGCTGACGCCGATGTGATCAAGTCCCTGCAATTGTCCTACAATCTGCAATGGGGACTGGAAAATCCCTATCTGAGTCTGGCTTTGCACCACGGGCTGGTGCTCGCCGTATTGGTGATCATCGGCTATGGGCTGGTTCTGCGCGAAGTCTGGCGGGATCTGCGCCCCGCCGCGCTGGCGCCGATCATATGTTTCATGATCATATGCAGCAGCTACGAATCCTTCGGCACCAGATTATATCAATTCTCGCTGTTTCTGGTGATGGTTTATGTGCTTTTCCGCCGCGGCGACGACAGGCGCAGGCCGCGCCTCACGGCGTCAGGGCTGACCTGATGAATTTCAGCGCTTCGGCGCTGTCCCATCTGGCCGGGCCTGCCAGATTGGCGAGTTCGCAGCCTTCCGGCGAGATGATGAGGGTTGTCGGCATGCCGAAAGCCTTGCCGGCCGTTTTCAGGTTCTGGAACACGTCTGCCGAGGGGTCGTTGTAATAAGCGAGGTGGCTGACCTTGATCTCGTTCAGGAACGCCTTGGGATGATCGAGATTGCGCTGGTCGATATTGACGGCAACGACATTGAAATCCTTGCCGCCGAGCTGGGCCTGCAAAGCATCGAGCGCCGGCATTTCCGTGCGGCAGGGGACACACCATGTGGCCCATAGATTGAGAAGGACGGTCTGACCCCTGAAATGCGCGAGACTGAGCGGCGCGCCGTCCGGCCCGTTGAATGTCAGATCCGGCAGCTTCTGCGGCTGTTTAGCCACCGATATGGCCGCTACCTCGCCCTGCGCCAGCGGGCGCATCCGGTTGGCTATTGCCGACGAGAGCGGGCAATCGCCGGTGCTGGTGTTTTTATGGCCGGTGCGGTATAGCACCGAGCCGAGAACCAGAACGAGGAAAATGACGCTGACCAGAGACAGGCGCGGCATTGATTTGAGCTTGAACGGGTTGGACATCGGACCTGCGGGCGTTGAGGAGTGCAGATGAGCAATAAAATGTGGGGTGGCCGATTTGAGAGCGGCCCGGACGCCATCATGGAAGAGATCAACGCCTCGATCGATTTTGACCGCAAGCTGGCGAACCAGGATATTGCCGGATCCAAGGCGCATGTCGCCATGCTGGCCGAAACAGGTATTGTCACTTCCGATGACGCGCTGACCATTAGCACCGGCCTTGATCGCATCAAAGCCGAAATCGATGCGGGGCAGTTCACATTTTCGCGCGCGCTCGAAGATATTCATATGAACATCGAGTCGCGCCTTGCCGAACTGATCGGCCCGGTCGCCGGCCGCCTGCACACTGCGCGCTCGCGCAATGATCAGGTCGCGGTGGATTTCCGTCTGTGGGTGCGCGATACCGTCGATGCGCTCGATGCGCAACTGAGGGATCTGCAGAGGGTGCTGGCCGAAAAGGCGGTGACATTCGCCGGCGCGGTGATGCCGGGCTTCACGCATCTCCAGTCGGCCCAGCCGGTGACGTTCGGGCATCATCTGCTCGCTTATGTCGAAATGTTCGGACGCGACCGCACCCGCCTGCGCGATGCGCGCGCGCGCCTCAACGAATGCCCGCTCGGCGCCGCGGCGCTGGCAGGAACCTCATTTCCCATCGACCGGCATATGACGGCGAAAGCCCTTGGCTTTGACAGGCCCACGGCCAATTCGCTCGACAGCGTCGCCGACAGGGATTTTGTGCTTGAGGTGCTGGCCGCGGCTGCAATCTGCGCGGTTCATCTGTCGCGGTTCGCCGAGGAGATCGTTCTCTGGGCGACGCCGCAGTTTGGCTTTGCCCGACTCTCCGATAAATTTTCCACCGGCTCGTCCATCATGCCGCAAAAGCGCAATCCCGATGCGGCGGAGCTTGTGCGCGGCAAATCCGGCCGCATCATCGGCGCGCTCAACGGATTGCTGATTGTCATGAAGGGTCTGCCGCTGGCCTATTCCAAGGACATGCAGGAAGACAAGGAGGGTACGTTCGATGCGCTCCAGTCGCTTTCGCTCTGCCTTGCCGCAATGACCGGCATGGTGCGCGACATCGAGCCCAATCTGCCGCGGATGAAGGCGGCTGCCGGTTCGGGCTACGCCACGGCGACGGATCTGGCCGACTGGCTGGTGCGGGAGCTCAGGATGCCGTTCCGCGAGGCGCATCATGTCACCGGACGGCTGGTTGGCCTGGCCTCGGGCCAGAACAAAGGCCTGGAAAAGCTTTCTCTGGCCGAGATGCAGGCGGTCGAGCCGCGCATCACGGCGGCGATTCAGGCTGTGCTGGGGGTGGATAAATCAGTGCGCAGCCGCACGTCCTATGGCGGCACGGCTCCGGGCAATGTGCGCAGGCAGGCCAGAGCCTGGCTGAAAAAGCTGGGCTAGGCTTTTTCGCATTCACGGGTCGTACCGGATTTTGCATTCGGACGGCTTGCGCTATAGTCGGTTTTTGTTCGGAATGCGGGGGATGGAATGGCTCGCCGGGGATTGGTGATCGTGATGCTGGCGCTGGCTCTTGCCGGCTGTGGCCGCCGAGGCGCGCTCGAGCCGCCGCCGAGCGCCGCTGCGCCCGCGGCTTCCGCCGACAAGCCGGTCGTCTCCGGCGCCGATGTGGCGCTTACGCCCAGCAAGGCACATAAACCGCCGCCCATCCAGCCGGGTAACCAGCCTTTTATTCTTGATCCGCTTTTGTGAGACACTGATGCATCATTTTCATCGTGTGAATGGCGTTCTTCATGCCGAAGACGTTGACCTGCGCGCCATTGCCGCAGAGGTCGGGACGCCGTTCTATTGCTATTCGCGCGCCACGCTCGAGCGGCATTTCAAAGTTTTCTCCGCTGCGTTCCGGAAAAAGGCGCTGATCTGCTACGCCATGAAAGCCAATTCCAATCAGGCTGTGCTCAGGCTGTTCGCACGGCTGGGCGCAGGGATGGATGTTGTGTCCGAAGGCGAACTGCGCCGTGCCGTTGCGGCCGGTGTGCCGGGAGAACGGATCACATTCTCTGGTGTCGGCAAGACCATGCGCGAGATGGATTATGCGCTGGAGCAGGATATTCTGTGCTTTAACGTGGAGTCCGAACCGGAGATGCGCGCGCTTTCCGCACGGGCTCTGGCCGTGGGCAAGACCGCCCGTATCGCGCTGCGCGTCAACCCGGATGTCGACGCGCGAACCCATGCCAAAATCTCGACCGGCAAGTCGGAGAACAAGTTCGGCATTCCCATTTCGAAGGCGCGCGAGGCTTATGCCGAGGCCGCCAGCCTGCCGGGCCTCGAAGTCACCGGAATCGACATGCATATCGGCTCGCAGATCACCGATCTGCAGCCCTTTGACGATGCCTTCGCGCTTCTTGCGGAGTTTGTCGGCGTTTTGCGCGGCGATGGCCACAAGATCGACCACCTCGATCTGGGCGGAGGTCTTGGCATACCCTATCACGCCAATAATGAGCCGCCGCCCCATCCGGAGGCCTATGCCGCCATTGTTGAGAAGCATACGGCCGGGCTCGGCTGCCAGCTGATTTTTGAGCCGGGACGCCTGCTTGTGGGCAATGCCGGCATTTTGGTGACGGAAGTAATCTACGTGAAGGCCGGCGAGAACAAGACCTTTGTCATTGTCGATGCCGGCATGAACGATCTTATCCGCCCGACGCTTTATGATGCTCATCACGAGGTGCAGCCGGTTGTCGAGCGCCACGATGCCGCCCATATCCGGGCGGATATTGTCGGCCCGGTCTGCGAAACGGGTGATTATCTCGCCCTTGGCCGTTCGATGGCGCAGCCGCATCCCGGTGATCTGCTCGCCGTGATGTCGGCGGGGGCTTATGGCGCGGTTCAGGCGGGAACCTACAATTCCCGTGCGCTGGTGCCGGAGGTTCTGGTTTCGGGCGCTGATTTTGCGGTTATCCGTCCGCGCCAGCCGTTTGAAAAATTAATTGCTCTGGACAGAGTGCCCGATTGGCTGGCTTGATGGCGCGGGGTCAGGGACGCCGGCTAGCCTCTGTCCGGCGAGGGTGAGAGCGTGCAGGAGTCCTTTGAAAGACTGGTGTGGCGGGCAAGGCTGGTGCTGCTCACGGAGCGGCTCTGGCCGGGGCTGGCGCTGATCTTTCAGCTGGCAGGACTTTTTATCGCTTTGTCGCTGCTCGGGCTCTGGCTTGTCCTGCCGCTCTGGCTTCATCTGGCCGCGCTGGGGCTGTTCGTTCTGGCCTTTCTGGGACTGCTGGGGATGCAGGCGCGCGGGGCGTGGCCGCGCCGCCGCGATGCGCTGCGGCGTCTGGATGCCGATTCCGGTCGCGGCCTTGCGCTGGCTGAAGCGCTGGCAGACAGGCCGGTTGGCCCGCAGGACGGGCAATCGCCGCTCTGGACCGCGCACCGGGCGCAGCTTGTCCGCGGTCTGGCGCATCTGCAGCTGCGTCGGCCGGATCTGGCGCTGGCGCGGCGCGATCCCTATGCGCTGCGGTTTTTGATCTTGCTTGTTCTGTTTGCCTCGGCTTTCGTGGCCGGCCCGGAAAAGGAACTGCGTCTTCGCGCCGCCTTCGCGCTGGCGCCGGGCAGCGCTGCGCCGGTGCTGGCCCGCGTCGACGGCTGGATAAATCCGCCAGCCTATACGCGGCTGCCGCCCGTGGTTCTGATCAATGGTTCGATGGCCGCGCTGTCCCGAAAATCGCAAGATTTCGATGTGCCCGTCGGTTCAATCGTTGTGCTGCGCGGCGGATTTGGCACATTGACGGCGGATAAGGGGCTCGATGCATTGCCGGGGCAGGGCGAGGATCATCGGTTTGTCCTCAAGGCAGATGCTGCGCTCCGGCTTGCGGGCCAGTCCGGTTCTGCCGGCTTCGTGTTTCATGCCGTGCCGGATCTGCCGCCCGCGATCAGCGTGGTCAAGATCGAGGCCTTGCCGCGCGCCAAATTGCGCCTGACCTATAAAACCGACGATGATTACGGCGTCGTTGCCGCCGAAGCCCGGTTCCTGCCCGGCCCCGAACTGACGGACACCCATCCGCTGGTGCCGCCGCCCGATGATGTGCTCACGCTTGCCGGAGATCACGGCCGTGGCGAGGCGCAGACGGTGCTCAATATCGGCGATCACCCGTGGGCAGGTGCGAAAGTGCGCCTCGTGCTGATGGCGCGCGACGGCGCCGGACAGGAAACCCGCTCCGCGCCCGTGGAAATGACCCTGCCGGAATTGCCGCTGCGCAATCCGCTGGCGCGCGCCCTGATGGAACAAAGGCGCAATCTCGTGCTGGAGCCTCAGTTCGGCCGCGACAGGGTCGATTACGCGCTTGAGGGCCTGCTTATCTCGCCCGATGATTTTCCGGTTTATATTCCGGCCTATCTTGGCATGCGCGCGGCCTGGCTGATGCTGCACCGGGCCCGTACCAACACCGAACTTCTGCTCGTCGCGCAGATGTTGCACGATGCCGCGCTCGATCTGGAAAATCATGGGCTCAGCCCTGCCCGCCAGCAGCTCCGGGCGGCGGAGCAGGCCCTGCGCGATGCTATGCGTAACCATGCCTCGCCGGAAGACACCGCCCGTCTGATGCAGGATCTGCGTGATGCGCTTCAGCAGGTGTTGCGCGAGGCGCAGCAGCAGCCCCCGGCCAAGGGGCGCAGACAGGCCCGGGTGCTCACGCCTGAGGAATTACAGGCCATGCTCGACCGGATGGGCGACATGGCAAAATCCAACGATACCAAGGGCCTTGAGTCCATGCTCGATCAGCTTGATCAGATGGCTGACAATCTGACATCGGCGGATGAGGGCGCCCCAGATTCCGCGCTCGACAAGGCGCTGGATGCGCTCGACCAACTGAGTCAGGATCAGCAGGGCCTGCGCGACAAAACATTTAGTAAGGGCATGCAGGGACAAGCCGATGAAAACAAGGGCCTGAGCGACAGCCAGCAAGCTTTGCGCGATAAGCTGCAGGCGCTGCAGGATGCGCTTTCGCAATCTGGCGAGGCGGGGGACAAGGCGCTGGACGCGGCCCGCGAGGCGATGAAACAGGCCGAGTCGGCGCTTCAGAACGGCGATGGACAGGCGGCTCTCGATGCGCAGGGCAAGGCGCTCGAAAATTTGCGCAAGGGCGCGCAAAATCTGGCGCAGCGCGCGCAATCGGGCGAGGGCCGGGGGCAGAGTGCCGGTTCTGGCCGTCCCGATCCGCTCGGCCGCGGCCGCGATGGTCAGGGCGGCATGAATGCCTTGCGCAATGCGGATCCGCTGCCCGAAGATCTGCGGCGCAGGGTCGAGGAAATCTTCCGTGAGATCGAACGCCGTGCCGGGCAGATGCAGCGTCCGCCGGCTGAGCGCGACTATCTTGACCGGCTGTTGCACGATTTTTGAGAAACTGAATTTTTTGGCGCCGAATATTGCGGCAAATGCGCCATTGGCCTTTTTATCCAATGACTTTGCCCCATCTGACATGGTAGGTGCGCTGTTGCGATAGAGATTGGGGACGAACGATGAACTCAAGCTGGCTGGTGGTGATCTCGGTTCTGGCTGTGGCTGTGGTCCTGGTGCTGGGGCTGGCTAATATGCTGCGGGGCGGAAGTTCAAGCCGTTCGCAGACGCTGATGCGCTGGCGCGTCGGGCTTCAGTTCATCGCCATCATATTGATCATGGGCGTCCTGTATTTCCGGGGACATTGAGGAGAGCAGATGGTTCGGCTCAACCGTATTTATACACGCACCGGCGATGATGGAACGACCGCGCTGGGCAGCGGCGAAAGGCGCGTGAAATTCGACCTGCGCGTCGCCGCCTATGGCACGGTGGATGAAGCCAATGCCGCCATCGGTCTGGCGCGGCTGGCCACCTCTGCCAGCAGCGATGCCGACATGCAGCGGGTGGACGCGATGCTCGCGCGCATCCAGAACGATCTTTTTGACCTTGGCGCCGATCTGTGCGTGCCCGAGGGGCCCGAGCCGCCGCCCTATGAGCCGCTGCGCATGATCGAGGCGCAGGCCTTGCGTCTTGAGCATGAAATTGACGAGCTGAATGAGGCGCTCTCGCCGCTGCGGTCCTTCGTGCTGCCCGGCGGCACGCCCGCTGCGGCGCATCTGCATCTTGCACGCACAATCGCGCGCCGGGCCGAGCGGCTTATCGTCGAGCTGGAGCATGCGGAGCCCGGAAAGGTGGGCGCTGCCGTGCTCAAATATATCAATCGGCTGTCGGATTTCTTGTTTGTGGCGTCGCGTTTTGTCAATTCACGCGGAGAAGGTGATGTTCTCTGGATACCCGGCAAAAATCGATAGGGGTCATTCCAAAAGACGATTTGACTTGGCCTTTTGTCAATATTACCAAAACGGCCACGGACGCGGTCGGTTTTGGCCAAAGATCGGGAGCACATCGAAATGAAGATTCTCGTGCCCGTAAAGCGGGTTGTTGATTACAACGTGAAGATCCGGGTCAAGGCGGACGGGAGCGGGG